>CAYVPC010000260.1:0-4827 GCA_964453555.1 uncultured Hyphomicrobiales bacterium
CGCCGCGGTGAATGTTCGGTTTGTGGCGTTCGCCGTGCAAATCGCAATTGCTGTGTACTGGGCATTCGCTTTGCTTCTGAGCTAGCGATTTTGCTTAAAATGAGTTCACGTCTGAAATTGGCCCTCAGCGACGCTTTCGGAATGTCCGCGAAACGGTCGCTATCGGGAGACTAGCGGACATTCCGTGATCCGCAATTGCTGTGCGAGATTTATGAGTTCACGTCCTAGTTCACCCGCACGGTTCCCAAAGGATGTGGGTATAAGCGTCAGCCGCACTATAACGGGGCGGACGCGGATAATCGGGCTGTGCAACGCAGATCATCGCGGTCATTTCCCGCCGCGCGCGAAGGCGAACAGCAAACCGGCGACGAGGATAACCGCGCCAAGGAGCGCCGCGATCTCGCTGAGCCGGCCGGGCGCCATCACCGTCAGGACCGCCAGCGCGGAGAGGCCGATGTTGACGGCGAACACCCATCCGACAATCTCGGTGACAGCAAAGCCGCGGTCAGTGGCGCGCTGATAAAAATGCATGCGGTGCGCCTGCCAGATCATCTCGCCGTACGCGAGGCGTCGGAGCAGCGTAACGGTCGCGTCGGCGAGATAATAGAGCGGCAGCACGATAGCCGCCACGAGATGCCCGCGCGCTGCCAGCATCAAGAGGAGCCAGCCGAGCAACAAGCCGATCGGCAAACTGCCGACGTCGCCAAGAAAGAGCCTGGCGACCGGCCGGTTGAAATAGGCAAAGCCGATCATGGCGCCGCCGAGCGCCAGCGCCGCAACGAGAGCCTGCGGCGGCAATTCGCCCAACGCTCCGATCGCCACCAGCGCGCCCGTGATCGGGACGACCTCGACGACGGTCATCCAGTCGAGGCCGTCCATGAAATTGACGAGATTGACGAACCAGAGGCCGCCCGCCACCAGCAGGACGCGCTCGATCCACCACGGCAAATACGGCACGACCCGCAATTCCGCCGGCAGTGCGTAAATCACCAGCGCGACGGCAAAAGCCTGCAGCAACAATCGCGGGACGACGGCAATCGGACGGATGTCGTCGGCGGCTCCAACGCAGGCGATCAAGATGACGGCGCCGAAGACGGCGCGCAGCTCGCCCTGCATGCTCCAGGCCGCGGAAAAATACCAAGCGAGGCAGGTGGTGACGATGGCTGCGGCAACGACCGCAATTCCTCCGCCTTGCGGGGTTGGCGTCGCGTGCGACGACCGGGCGTTCGGTTTCGCCAGGGCATAGCGTTTGAGCCACGGGTATAATACGGCAATCAGCCCCGCGCACAGCGCGGCGGCAAAGACGATCCACGCGATTGCCGCGACGACGCCGATCCCGCCGCTCATTGAGCAAATCCGCCGGTCATGCGACTACCGGATAATGGGCTGACGGCCTGACGGCAAGCGATAGAGCCTGACGGGACACGATGGCGAAGATCCTCTTTTTGGTCACGGAAGACTGGTTTTTTGCTTCGCATTTCGGGCCGATCGTCAAAGCCGCGCGTGACTGCTCGCTTGACGTGGTCGTTGCCACCCGCGTCGATCGCCACCGCCAGGTGCTGGAACAGCGCGGCTGTCGGGTCGTTCCCTTGCCGGTCCGCCGCCAAAAGCTAGGGCCGATCGCACTCGTGCGCGAACTCGCCGCGATCACGCGGCTGATCCGGTCCGAGCGGCCCGACATCGTTCATTGTATTGCGCTGCGGATGGTTTTCTTGGGCGGCATTGCGTGCCGCATCACCGGTGTGCGGAGACTTGTTCTGGATGTGCCAGGGCTCGGCACGCTCTGGTCCAACGCAGATACCGGCAGTGTCGGTGGGCGGGCGCTCGTGCGCTGGCTCGTGCGCTGGCTGGTGGCCGGCGGCGCCTGCATGGTTTTTGAAAACCATGAGGATCCGAAGGAGCTCGGTTTCGAGCCGGATGCGGCCAATGTCACGGTCATTGCGGGATCGGGCGTCGATCCGGCGGCGTTCCAGCCAACTCCGGAACCTTCGGCGCCGCCGGTCAAATTCGCCGTGGTGTCACGCATGCTGCGGACGAAAGGAATTGCCGAGGCGGTTGCTGCAACGCGCCTGGTGCGCGCGGAAGGCGCCGCAATCGAACTTCACTTGTTCGGCACTCCGGACCTGGGCAATCGCGATTCCTGCACCGAAGCCGAGCTGCGCGCCTGGTCGGCCGAGCCTGGCATCCATTGGCACGGCCGGACCGATAACGTGGCACAGGTTTGGCGCGATCATCACGTGGCGATGCTGTTGACCACCTACCGGGAAGGCATGCCGCGCGCGCTGGCCGAGGCGGCGGCCGCCGGGCGGCCGATCATCACCACTGACGTCCCGGGCTGCCGGGAGATCGTGCGCGACGGCATCGAAGGTTTTCTGGTTGCGCCGCGCCAGTCCGAGGCCGCCGCGGTCGCGCTGAGACGGCTTGCCACCGACCAGCCGCTGCGGCGGCGCATGGGCGACGCGGCGCACGCCCGGTTCCGGCAAGGGTTCACCGAGGCGGATGTCCGAGAAAAGATCGGCGGACTTTATCGAGCGTTGGCCTCTACCGCGACCCGGTCGCCGCAGTCGTAGCACAGGTGCGAACCAGCGTTTGCTACTTCGCAGCTACGGCTCGGTGAGAGATGCGACCGCGCCTAGTTTTGTGACAGGATCCATTTCCACGCATCGCTTACCTGAATATCCAGCTCTGATCGGGCAGGCGTCCAGCCAAGCAAAGCACGCGCCCGCTCGGCGGAGCCGACCAGTATTGGTGGATCGCCGGGTCGGCGGTTTGCCAGCTCAACCGAAATGCCGCGGCCGCACACACGTTCCGCCGCAGCGATCACGTCTCTGACCGAATATCCTTTGGTGTTTGCAAGATTGAGCGCGGTACTCTCGCCGCCGGACATAAGATGACCGAGCGCGCGGACGTGGGCATCGGCGATGTCGCTGACATGGACGTAATCGCGAACGCACGTACCGTCGGGTGTATCGTAGTCGGTGCCATAGATTTGAATCGAGGTACCACTGCGCGCTGCCGCAAGGATGCGCGGGATCAGGTGGGGTTCGGGATCATGCAGCTCGCCAATTTCGTTGTCGGGGTCAGAACCGCCAGCATTGAAATAACGTAGGGCAATCCACGGCAACTGACGCGCTTTGCCAAGGTCGGCGAGCATGCACTCGACGACAAGCTTGGAAACTCCGTAGGGGTTAATGGGTCTCTGCGGATGGTCTTCGGCAATGGGAATTCGCTCGGGCAGACCATAAGTCGCGCATGTCGATGAGAAAACAAACGGCAGCGGCTTGAAGTCAATCAGCGCTTGCAGAAGCGCGATGCTGCCCGCCACGTTGTTGCGATAATAGACCAGGGGAATTTCGACGGACTCACCGACGTAGGCATAGGCAGCAAAGTGCATGACGGCGGCCGGCTGGTGGAGTTCGAGAACATCCCTTACGCGACTGACGTCGGCGATATCGCCAACCTCCAACGGACCCCATTTCACCGCTTCGCGATGGCCACGGGAAAGATTGTCATAGGTGACCGGCAGGTATCCTGCCTGCGCCAGCGCTTTGCACGCATGGCTGCCGATGAACCCTGCACCGCCGGTGACGAGAATATTCAAGATTGCCTCAATCGGACGGATTTCAGTCTTTTTTACGGGGGTGGCGCGTTTACGGGGGTGGCGCGCGGGTCTTCCCAGGTGCAGGCGGGGAAGGCTTCTTTGCAGGAAATGTCGCGCCGATAGGGCAATCTTTGTCAAAATAAGAGATCGCGCATCCGGGAAAGATAGTCCCTATTGCCTTCCTTCCATCTTCTCCTCCAGGACAAATATTCTGCTTAATGACCTTATCTGGACAAACAACGCAGTAGTCGCTGTCGGCAAAAAACCCTAAGAATCCGCAGTTTGCGGAGGCGCTTTCGGTTAGTGCGAATGTCAGGCCGAATAGCGCTAGCGCGTAAATCACCGTGCGCATTGATCGACTTCCTTCCTGACCCTGCAGTTTTGGCGGAGTGCCGCATGATGAATAAAAGTGGACGCTGATCCGTTCAATGCAACGCTTGCAGTTCGACGGGCGTAGGCCGTCCAATCGTACCTGTCGTGATATCGAAAGGCACATAATTTTGCGGACCGCAATTATCGATCTGCAGTGCTAGGCGCGCTTCGGTGACGGAATTATCGCGTCTTATGTATAGCGCGTAGTAATAACCGCGAAACTCGTCTCGAAAACGAACGCACGCCAGCCAACTCCACCCGGTCATAGAACGTACCCACCTCAGATCCGAAATCTCGTAGCCAGTGTACGGGACGGCGGCGTGGGCCGAAAACAGCGGGCACGGCGTTAGAATGATGCTTGGGTCTTTGCTTTTGATTTCATCAACAGTCGGCGTGATTCCGACCTCTCTCCTGTGGCACGTTCCCGTTGCATAGCGGGCGACAATGCGCCCGTAGTCCGGCGTGATCGCGGGCTGGGAGGGATTAGCTTCGGGGAGCGCCGCGCAGGATGTCAAAACCGCTAGCACCGACGTCACTATCAGCAATGTCCAAACGACTGATCGAGCGTGAACAGATTTTGACGGCGTTAGCATGGGCTGTCCCATCATACGGTACACGCTGCTACGATCGACTACGCATTTTCCCGCCACGCCTGCTCGTCGCCGCGATACTATGCGAGATCAGAAAGGCATTATATTTCAATGCCTTGATGGCCCATAAGGCTAATGTTCATTTGATGAACAAGGCGCTTGACGTTCACGGGATGAACAAGCTACCGCTGTTTGGCTCGGGGGTTCGTATGCTTGAGGCTGCCCAAGGCGACAAGCCGGACGATTCACGCATTCTGCTTGGCC
>CAYVPC010000261.1:0-4814 GCA_964453555.1 uncultured Hyphomicrobiales bacterium
CACGCCGGTCATGCACATGAACGGCTTCGTGCGCGGCAAGGGCAAGTTCATCATCACCGAATATGTGGCGACCGACGAGAAAACCGGGCCGCGCTTTCCGCTCCTTCTCACCACCGGCCGCATCCTCAGCCAGTATAATGTCGGCGCGCAGACCCGCCGCACCGCCAACGTGCTCTGGCACGAAGAAGACCGGTTGGAAATCCATCCGCATGACGCCGAGCAACGCGGCATCAGCGACGGCGATTGGGTGAAGCTCGTCAGCCGCGCTGGCGAGACCGCGCTACGCGCGCTCCTCACCGAGCGCGTGGCGCCGGGCGTTGTCTACACCACCTTCCATCACCCCAACACCCAGGCCAACGTCATCACCACCGAATTTTCCGACTGGGCCACCAATTGTCCGGAGTACAAGGTCACGGCAGTGCAGGTGTCGCCGTCGAACGGACCGACGCAATGGCAAGAGGAATACGACGAACTCGCTCGCAAGAGCCGGCGCATCGCCGCCACCATCGAGGCCGCGGAATAGGTGATGCGCGAGCCGACGACCACCGTCGCCTGCTCGATCTGGCGGCACCAAAGCGTCAGCGACGGTAAGCGCACCATCCCGGAAGAAACCGCTATCTCGTTCACTTATGACGGCGGCTCGTATGCGGTAATGATGGCGACGCCGCGGGATCTCGAAGATTTTGCACTCGGCTTTTCCGTCACCGAAGGCGTTGTCTCGTCGCCGGCCGACATTCGCCAGCTCGATATCGTCGAGCACGACGCGGGCACTGAATTGCGCATGTGGCTGGTAGAGCCGCGCGCGGCGGCCCTGAGCGAGCGGCGGCGCTATCTCACCGGTCCTACAGGCTGCGGGCTGTGCGGAATCGACAGCCTCGACGAAGCGGTGCGCGCGCCGGCGCGCGTACGCGACGGACAGACGTTTACGCCGGCCGAGATTATGCAGGCGCTGGAGGCGCTAGCCCCGCGCCAGGACCTCAATCGCCACACGCGCGCGGTCCATGCTGCGGCATTTTGGCGCCCGGACAGCGGCCCTGTTGCGGTGCGAGAGGACGTCGGCCGGCACAACGCTCTCGACAAACTTGCCGGCGCATTGCTGCGCGCCAAAGTGCCGGGCCATGCCGGGATGGTCCTGCTCACCAGCCGGGTCTCGGTCGAAATGGTGCAAAAAAGTGCGGCTATCGGAGCACCGCTGATCGTTGCCGTATCGGCGCCGACCGCACTTGCGGTACGCACGGCCGAGACTGCCGGCATTACGCTTGTCGCCATCGCCCGCGGCGACGGCTTTGAAGTCTTTACCCACCCGCAGCGCATCAAACAGACGACCGAAGCGGCCGTGACCCATGTCGTCGCTTGACAAGCTTGTCTACATGGCCAATCAGATCGGAAAGTTTTTCGCGAGTCAGGGACAGGAAAAAGCCGCCGCGGGGACGGCGGAACATATCAAAAAGTTCTGGGATCCGCGGATGCGCTCCCAAATCTTTGCGCATCTGGAAGCGGGCGGCAATGGGTTGGACCCGGTTGCCCGCGCTGCAGTAGAAATTCTGGCGAAAGCCAAATCGGAGGCACAAGAACAAAAACACGGGTAGCCGATAAGGCGCAAAAGCGCCGGTCTAAAAAACTTTTAGGAGGAACGAAACGCCATGACGACAATTGAACGGGCGCAAGGTCTTGTTGGTGCGGGACCGGGGCTTCTTGAGCGTGATCGAACCGTAGCCAAGGCCGGCTTCAATCGCTGGCTGGTTCCGCCGGCTGCGCTCTGCATTCACCTCTGCATCGGCATGGCGTATGGGTTCAGCGTGTTCTGGCTGCCGTTGTCGCGCGCGCTTGGGATCACCGCGGCCAAGACCTGTCCCGACATGACGCTGGCGCAGGAACTGTTCACGACGACCTGCGATTGGCGCATCGCCAGCATGGGTTGGATGTTCACCCTTTTCTTCGTTGTGCTCGGCGTGTCGGCCGCGCTGTGGGGCGGCTGGCTCGAGCGCGTGGGACCGCGCAAGGCCGGCGTGGTCGCGGCTGTTTGCTGGGCCGGCGGTCTCGTGCTCGGCGCTCTTGGCATCTACATCCATCAGTTGTGGCTAATGTGGCTTGGCTCCGGCGTGATCGGGGGAATCGGTCTCGGCCTCGGCTACATCTCGCCGGTATCCACGCTGATAAAATGGTTTCCCGACCACCGAGGCATGGCGACGGGCTTCGCCATTGCAGGCTTCGGCGGCGGCGCCATGATCGGCGCGCCGCTGGCGAATTTGCTGATGAACTACTTCAAGACACCGACTTCTGTCGGCGCCTGGCAAACCTTTCTGGTTATGGGCGCGATCTATTTCTTCTTCATGATGGTCGGCGCATTTCGTTATCGCCTGCCGCCCGCCGGTTGGCGGCCGGACGGCTGGACGCCGCCGAGCGAAGCCAAGTCGATGATCACCCAGAACAACGTGCATCTGAAAGATGCGCACAAGACGCCGCAGTTCTGGCTGATCTGGGCAGTGCTCTGCCTGAATGTTTCCGCCGGCATCGGCGTCATCGGCATGGCCTCGCCGATGCTTCAGGAGATCTTCGGCGGCAAGTTGATCGGACATCCGGAACTCGGCTTCAACGCGCTTAGCACCGACCAGAAAGCTGCCATCGCCGCAATCGCGGCCGGCTTCGCCGGACTGCTCTCCCTGTTCAATATCGGCGGCCGGGTGTTCTGGGCGTCGCTATCCGACTATATCGGACGCAAGAACACTTACTACGTGTTCTTCCTGCTCGGCATCGTGCTCTATGCATCGGCGCCATCTTTTGCGCAGGCGGGCAGCAAGATTCTGTTTGTGCTCGCTTTCGGCATCATCCTGTCGATGTACGGCGGCGGCTTCGCTACGGTGCCGGCGTATCTCGCCGATATGTTCGGAACGCAATTTGTCGGCGCCATCCATGGGCGGCTGCTTACGGCCTGGTCGACGGCCGGCATCGTCGGTCCCGTGGTTGTGAACTACATCCGCGAGTTCCAACTCGCTGCCGGCGTACCGCGCGACCACCTCTACGACTTCACCATGTACATCTTGTGCGGCATGCTGATCATCGGATTGATCTGCAACTTCCTGATCAAGCCGGTTAATGCCAAGTGGTACATGAGCGCGGACGAAGTGGCCAAACTACAGGCCGCGAGTGTTGCCGGTACCGTTTCCTCGGGTTCATTTGGCATCGGCAAGGGCGGCTTCGATCTGCCAGCGGCGATCTTCTGGGCCTTCGTCGGCATTCCGCTTGCGTGGGGCGTCTGGATCACGCTGCAATCGGCCGCGAAGATTTTCCAATAACGGCACGTTCCGGGAGCAATGGTGTGGCGGCTTCGGCCGCCGCACTTTTTTGGCCTTGACGAACAGTCGGCTATCGGCGTGACTTGCGCCCGGGGCTCCCGGGGTTTCCGGAATTGAAGCGGCATGGCTTGCACGCACCTCTCCATCCGTATCAATCTGGCGTCGGGGGGCCGCATCGGCCCCGGTAAAATCGCGCTTTTGGAGGCGATCAAGTCGACCGGGTCGATTTCGGCGGCGGCACGAACCATCGGAATGTCGTATCGGCGTGCCTGGCTGCTGGTCGAAGAAATCAACCAAACGCTGCGTGAGCCCGCGGTAAAAGCCGAAACCGGCGGAGCCCGCGGCGGGGGCGCGGTGGTGACGCCTGCCGGCGAGCAGATGGTCAACCTTTATCGGGCCATCGAAGCACAGGCACGGTCGGCGGGTGGCGCCAAATTTCGGGCGATCGGAAGGCTCATTCGCCAGGACTAGAGCCGATGGCGGCGCGCGCGCGACCCCGCCGCCGATTCGGTCTGGCGCATCTGCACGCAATCAATAAGATGCAGCCAACAAGCTCGGATAAACTGCCGGCGCCGGGGGCCGTTGGGGGACATCATGACGGATGCAATCGCCGTAACCGATGACGGCGCCGTTCGCACCATCCGGATCAACCGGCCGGAAAAGAAAAACGCCCTGACGCTGGCGATGTATCTCGCCATGACCGAGGCGTTGCGCGAAGCCGACCGGAAGCCCGCGGTCCGCTGCGTCCTGTTCGCCGGCACCCCCGACGCTTTCACCGCCGGCAACGATCTCGCCGATTTCATGAAGGCGGCCGTAGGCGGGCTCGATCCGCGGGCGCATGAATTCATCACTTCGCTGGCGCGCGCGCAAAAACCCATGGTGGCGGCGGTCAACGGCGTCGCGGTCGGCCTCGGCACAACGATGCTGCTGCACTGCGATTACGTCGTCGCCGGCACCGGCGCCAAATTGATGACCCCGTTCCTCAAGCTCGGACTCGTTCCGGAAGCAGCTTCGACGCTGCTGGCGCCAATGCGCATGGGGCACGCGCGCGCCTTCGCATTGCTGGCGATGGGCCGGCCGCTCTCCGCCCAGGAGGCGAAAGATGCCGGGCTGGTCAACACGGTCGTCAGTCCCGCCGAGGTCGACGGCGTCGCGTTAAAGGCGGCGCAGGAAATCGCGGCGCTGCCGGCCCGCGCCATCGCGCTGACGCGCGGCCTCATGCGCGCGCAGCAGGAAACAATCCTCAAGCGCATGGAAGAGGAATCGAAGCACTACAAGGATCTCTTGCAGTCTGACGAAGCGCGCGCCGCGTTCCAGGCGTTTTTTGCCCGCACCAAGTGAGACCAGTCATGTCGCTATCCGGAAAAACCCTGTTCATCACCGGCGCGTCGCGCGGCATCGGGCTGGCGATCGGACTGCGCGCCGCCCGCGACGGCGCCAATATCGCGATCGCCGCGAAAACGGCGGAGCCGCATCCGAAACTTTCCGGAACGATCTATACCGCCGCGGAAGAGATCG
>CAYVPC010000262.1:0-4790 GCA_964453555.1 uncultured Hyphomicrobiales bacterium
CGATCCAGCACGGCCATGCCATCTTTTCCATGTCGGTGTCGTTTCACGTGCACGAAGAAGGGCTGTCGCATCAGTTTCCGATGCCCGACGTGCCGAGGCCCGACGCACTGCCCGACGAAGCCGAATTGCGGGAGCGCATTTGGCCGAAAATGCCGGAACCGGTGCGCCGCTATTACGAACGCGAGCGGCCGATCGAATTGCGGCCGGTCGAGTACGGCCGCTATCTCGGCGAGAAGATTGAGGGCAACCGCTTCCACATTTGGCTTCGTGCGACCGGCCGCTTGCCGGACGAGCCGGCGATCCATCAATGCGTGCTCGCCTATGCCTCGGACATGACCTTGCTCGACACCGCGCTGGTGCCGCTCGGCAAGACCGTGTTCAACGAGGACGTCATGGCCGCGAGCCTCGATCACGCCTTGTGGTTTCACCGGCCGTTCCGCGCCGACGAATGGCTGCTCTATGCCGAGGACAGCCCGAATCTCGGCGGCGCCCGCGGCTTCGCCCGCGGCCTGATTTTCACCAGCGACGGGACGCTCGTCGCTTCGGTGGCGCAAGAGGGCCTTTTGCGGCAACGTCAACCGCAGACAGGATGACCAAGTGGCTGCGTTTGTGAGTTATGCACGGCATTTGGACGGTCGCTCGTCGTTCGGGCGGCGCCAAAGCTTAATTCTTGACCGCCGTGCCGATAATATGAGCAGTGAAACGCCAACCCAGCCAGGACCGAAGTCATCCCATGAAACTCGTCATTGCCATCATCAAACCGTTCAAGCTCGAAGAGGTTCGGGACGCCCTCACAGCCATCGGCGTGCACGGCATGACCGTGACCGAAGTGAAGGGCTACGGCCGGCAAAAGGGCCACATGGAGATTTATCGCGGCTCCGAATACGCGGTGAATTTCCTGCCCAAGGTGCGTATCGAGATCGCCATTTCCTCGGAGATGGCCGACCGGGTGGTCGAGGCCATCGGCGCTTCAGCCAAGACCGGTCAAATCGGTGACGGAAAGATTTTCGTGGCTCCGATCGAGGGCGCGATGCGCATCCGCACGGGTGAGATCGACGCCGACGCGCTGTAGGAGCGCCGGACGCTTGTGCAACGAGCCACCGCCGGCATGCGCCGCCCAAATCCCGAAGCTCGCAGCCGGAGCCTACTTATTATGCATGCCACCATGCAGGCTGTCCGATGTTAGGGCGCTGGAGCGTGGAAAGGACGGATTGGCCATTGATTTCCGGCATTAAGGCCGGTTTGCCCGAACTGGCACGGCGCTTGATTCCATTGGCAACGCCACGCCGCGCGGGGGGCAATATTCCAACGCGGTCATCGCCAGCTTTGGTCCCCCCGATCGCCGCCGTGCGCGCGGGGGGCGACGGGAGATTGAATCAATGAAAATCGTTATGGCCATCATCAAGCCGTTCAAGCTCGACGAGGTCCGCGACGCGCTCACCAAGATTGGGATTCAGGGGCTGACCGTCACCGAGGTGAAAGGCTACGGCCGCCAGAAAGGCCACACCGAAATTTATCGCGGTGCCGAATATGCGGTGAGCTTTTTGCCGAAGATCAAGCTCGAGATCGCCTGCGCCGCCAATCAAGTCGACAAGGTCATCGAAACCATCACCGCGGCGGCGAAAACCGGACAGATCGGCGACGGCAAGATATTCGTGTTCGGCCTCGACCACGCGGTCCGCATCCGCACCGGCGAGACCGACGCCGCAGCGCTCTAGCAACCCGCACCCCGAACGACACGGACAGGAGTGACATCATGACCTTGAAAAAATTCTCGCGTGCGGGACTGCTCGCGCTGGCTGGAGCGATCGTGCTTGCGATCCTGCTGAGCCTGCCGACCTTCCGCGCGGCCTACGCGCAGAGCGATACGACGCCGGCGGCGACCACGACGGCTCCCGCGCCGGCGCCCGCCGCCGAGGCGCCACCGCCCGCTTGCGACGCCAAGACACTGACCAATTGCTCGCCCAATTCCGGCGACACCGCCTGGATGCTCACCTCGATGGCCATCGTGCTGATGATGACCATCCCGGGCCTTGCCCTGTTCTACGGCGGCATGGTGCGCAAGAAAAACGTCGGCGACACGGTGATGACGAGCTTTGCCATCACCTGTCTGATCAGCATCCTCTGGCTGTTATTCACCTATAGCCTCGCGTTCCGGGCCGGGACTCCGTTTATCGGCGGGCTTGATCGGGCGTTCCTGCAAGGCATCGTCAGCGACATAACCAAGAATATCGGCAATCCGAATCCGCTGGCGCCGACGATCCCCGAGACCGTCTATTCGATGTTCCAGTTGACCTTCGCGATCATCACCGCGGCGCTGATCGCCGGCTCGTTCGCCGAGCGCATGAAGTTCTCGGCCATGCTGTGGTTTATCGGACTGTGGGCGATCTTCGTCTACTCGCCGGTCGCGCACTGGGTGTGGGGACCCGACGGCATCTTCAACAGCGCCAATCCCGACGCCAAGGTGCATGTGCTCGATTTCGCCGGCGGCACGGTCGTGCACGTCAATTCCGGCACCGCCGGATTGATGGCAGCCCTCATGCTCGGCAAGCGCAAGGACACGGCGCCGGCTCATAACATGGTGCTGACCATGATCGGCGCCTCGCTCTTGTGGGTCGGCTGGTTCGGCTTCAATGCCGGCTCGGCGGTGACCGCCGGTATGCAGGCCGGCATGGCCATGACGGTCACCCACCTAGCCACGGCCACGGCCGGCTTCACCTGGATGATCGTCGAATGGATCATGCGCGGCAAACCGACCGTCATCGGTATTTGCTCCGGTGCGGTAGCGGGCCTCGTCGCCATCACGCCGGCTTCGGGCTTCGTCGGCCCGATGGGATCATTCGCCATCGGCATCGCCGCCGGTATTGTTTGTTACTGGGGGTGCACCGGCCTCAAGCACTTCTTCGGTTACGATGACGCGCTCGATGCATTCGGCGTCCACGCCGTCGGCGGCGCGACCGGCGCCCTGCTCACCGGTGTGTTCGCCGTCGAGGCCTACGGCGGCACCGCGGGCCTGATCGAGGGCAATCCCGTCCAGGTGCTCAATCAAGCGATCGGCATCGGCACGGTCTTTATCTACGACGTCGTCGTGACCCTGATCATCCTCAAGGTCGTCGATATGGTCATCGGGCTGCGCGTCAGCGAAGACGTCGAGCGCGAAGGCCTCGATCTCGCCCTGCACGGCGAGGCTGTGCAGTAATTTAAGACCGCCGGCTGCAGCCGGCCACGTCCATCGGTCGAGAAGCCCCGGCGTAAGCCGGGGCCTCGTGATTTTGGTCGCCGCCATCCGCTCCCGGCCCAAGCCTTATGCCGGCATGCCGGGACACCGTGTGATCTGGACAACGGCCCGCCGGTATGGGTATGCCAATCGCCGGAACCTTAAAATCAAGGCATTCGGGGAGGAAACCATGGTGCGCAGCCACTTTCTCATTGCAGGCATCGCCGCGTTCGGGCTTTCGGCGGCCGATGACGCGTTCGCCCAGGAGACTGTCAAGATCGGCTTCATCCTGCCGATGACCGGGCAACAGCAATCGACCGGCAAGCAGGAAGCGGCCGCTATCAAGCTCTACCTGGCGCAGCACGGCGACACGGTCGCCGGCAGCAAGATCGAGCTCATCATCAGGGACGACTCGGCCGTTCCGGACAACACCAAGCGTATCGCGCAGGAATTGATCGTCAACGACAAGGTCGCGTTCCTCGCCGGTTTCGGCGTGACGCCGGCCGCGCTCGCGGTCGCGCCGTTGTCGGCCGAATCGAAGACCTCGCAGATCGTCACCGCAGCCGGCACGTCGATCATCACCGAAAAGTCGCCTTACATCGCGCGCACCAGCTTCACGCTGGCGCAATCGGTGGTGCCGATGGCCGACTGGTCGGCGCAGAACGGCATCAAAAAAGTGGTGACCATGATCTCCGACTACGCACCCGGCGTGGACGCGGAGAAAGCATTCACCGCTGAATTCAAGAAACAAGGCGGCGACGTGGTCGAGGCGATCCGTTTTCCGCTCGCCAATCCCGACTTCGCGCCGTTCCTGCAACGCGCGGCCGATGCCAAGCCCGACGCGATCTTCGTGTTCGTTCCCTCCGGGCAGGGCGGCACCTTCGTCAAGCAATTCGTCGAGCGCGGGCTCGACAAGGCCGGCATCAAGATCATCGGCCCGGGCGACGTCATGGATGACGATCTGCTCAACGGCATGGGCGACGCGGTGATCGGCACGGTGACGGCGCACATCTATTCGGCCGATCACAATTCGCCGACCAACAAGGAGTTTGTTGCCGCGTTTGAAAAGGCCAACAGCGGGATGCGTCCGAACTTCATGGCGGTCAGCGGCTATGACGGTATGCACCTGATCTACGAGGCGCTGAAAAAGACCGGCGGCAAGACCGACGGCGAGTCGTTGATCGCCGCCATGAAGGGCATGGCGTGGGAAAGCCCGCGTGGCCCGATCTCGATCGACCCGCAGACGCGCGACATCATTCAGAACGTCTATATCCGCAAGGTCGAGAAGAAGAACGGCGAGCTCTACAACGTCGAGTTCGCCACCTTCCCGGCCGTCAAGGATCCGGTAAAGGCCGGCGAGCTGAAGTGAAAGCCGCCTCTCCCGGTATGCGGAGAGAGGTCGCCGGCGGGGCGTGCGGGTGAGGGGCCCTCGCGGTATTTTTGAGTCAAACTGCGATGCCCACTCACCCCGGCCCTCTCCCCGCCTGCGGGGAGAGGTAGAGCGCCGATCATGCTGACCATTTTATTCGACGGTGTCGCCTACGGCATGCTGCTGTTCGTGCTGGCGTGCGGA
>CAYVPC010000263.1:0-4769 GCA_964453555.1 uncultured Hyphomicrobiales bacterium
TTGGTAGCGGAGGACGGATTTGAACCGCCGACACACGGATTATGATTCCGCTGCTCTAACCAGCTGAGCTACTCCGCCAAACCATCCAATTCGGAACCGGCCGGGGCGAGATTTAGGGTAGTTCTCGATCCTTTCCAAGGGGCAAAAATCCCGCCGGCGCGGCGGCTTCGATCCGGTTGTAGCCTCTGGCCTTGTACAACAGATAGGACGTGATCCAGCTGACAACGAAGAAGGCGACGATCGCATACCCGACCAAGCCGAAGTTATTGTCGAGCGCGGCGATAAATCGCCAGATCGGCCCATTGAGCTGCAGCTTGTCACCGATCAATCCGAGCGTCTCGATGCCGCCGACCACCAGCGCCGCGACCACGGAAGCAAGCGTGATGGTCATGTTGTAATAAAGCTTGCGCATCGGGCGCACGAACGCCCAGCTGTAAGTTCCGACCATCACGGTGGAGTCGGTCGTGTCCATCAGCGACATGCCGGCGGTGAACAGCGCCGGAAACACCAGGATCGACCAGATCGACAATCCTTGCGCAGCTTGCGCTGCCGAAACGCCGAGCAGCCCGATCTCGGTCGCGGTATCGAAGCCGAGGCCGAACAGAAGTCCCAGCGGATAGGTGTGCCAGCTCCGGGTGATCATGCGAAACGCCGGCCGCAGCAGGCGGCCCAGCACGCCGCTTTTGGCCAGCATCTGATTGACGTCATCCTCGGCCAGCCGCCCGCCTTGTTTGACGCTTTGCATCGTCCGGTAGACCTGGACCAAGACGACGATATTGGCGGCTGCGATTGCGAACAGGAACAAAGCGGAAAGCGAGGTGCCCACAACGCCGCCGACCTCTTTGAGCGCGGCAAATTGGCCTTGCAGCGCCGCCGTCGTCAGGGCGATCGCGAGCACAAGCGCGACCACAATGGTGGAATGGCCGAGCGAGAAAAAGAATCCGACGGCGATCGGCCGCCGCCCCTCCTGCATCAGCTTGCGCGTGATGTTGTCGATCGCAGCAATATGGTCGGCATCGAAGGCGTGCCGCAGCCCAAAGCTGTAAGCCAGGAAAGCGGTGCCAAGAAGAAGCGCGTCGTGGCGAAATTCGACGAATGCCCACAACCAGGCGGCGATGTTGGCGGTGAGGAGGATCGCATACATGCCCGCCACTTTGCCGCGCGCCCGGTCCGGCGCGTCGTCAAAGATGTTCGAAAACATAGCCGCGCTCCCTGCACAGCGACTTAAGCACGTCTGTATTTGATATTCGGCGCTGGTCGCGCTGGCAAGGCGTCCCGCGAAGCCGAAGCGCTAGTTGCGGGCGCCCGAAATGGAGCCGGTATAGAGCGGCGCCGTCGCGCCGGCGGTCTGCACCTTCGAGTCGATGTCTTCCATCCTAGCTAGAATGTCCATGATCGGATCGTTGGCCCAGGCGTGCGTCACAAAATCGCGGTGCGAGATATCGCCGGTTGGCAGGAACGCGACCGTGCCTTGCAGGTGATCGTGCCGAAGCTCGGAACTATACGGCACCGACCGTTCGCTGAGCAGGCGCTCGAGGTCGGCGTTGTGATGCGCGGTGTGCGGCGTGTAGGAACTTACGAAGAAGGTCGATCGGTTGTTGGCGATCCACTCGGCAAATTTATCGATCCCGGCATAGAGCGCGTCGAGCAGTACAACGCCGCGCACCCGCGACTGTACGCCGCCGCGATCCAGAACCGACAAGGTCGGACCGAATCCGCCGCTATAGGCGACGATCACGATCGGCATCCTGGCGAACGTTGCCGCGCTGCGCGGGTCGCCATAGAGTTTTGCGAGCTTGCCGGCCGCTTCGTCGAGGAAGCGCTTGAAGCCGTTCGGCTCCCAGAATTTTCCGGCGCTTGAATCGGCAGCGTTGAAGGCGAACTGCGGCGCCACCAAAACCGCGTTTGCGCCCGCCGCGGTGATTTGCGCCGGCACTTGCTGGCGGTCGCGCACATCTCGCGCGAGATTGGCACCGTGGCCGTGGAAGAACACGACCATGACCGCAGGACGTCGCGGATCGAATCCGGGCGGAATGTGCAGCAACACGCGATCGTCGCTGAACGTCTCGGGTTCCCACAGGACGTGGCCGCGGGAATTGGAATGGCCGAGATGGCTTTCCGCACCGGCGTTCAGGAACGGCCGGTTCGTGCCGGGGATCATGCCGTGATAGGGGAACGGCGCGGTCTCGAAGTCGACGAGAGCCGTTGCCCCAGCGACGTTGGGAACGCGCACCGGCGCAGTCGGCGGCATCGGTTGCGGCGGGACGCCGGGTTGCAGCGCTGCGACCCGCACCGGCGGCTTCAGGCTTGGCCCCTTGGCGATCTCTTTCGCCAGTGCGCGGCCGCGCTCGGCCAGACGCCCGGAATCCAGGCGGCCCCACTCGCGCGCCACGACACTGGCGGGCGATTCGGTGCTGCCGATGTTCGGGTACGGCGCGCCGGCCGTCAGCGGGTGATCCATGCGCTCATAGGCCGAACTGCCGAACGCGTCCGATTTTTCGACCCCGGCGTCGGGTTTGACTGTCAGCGCGTGAGCCGTGCCTGGAGGAGTGGACCAGCTCGACCGGAATTCGTTGAAGATCAGCCAGCACCAGCCAACCGAACCGACAAAGAAAAGCGCGGCGGAAATTTGCAGCAGGTTTCGTTCCAGCGCATCCCGCCAGACTGCGATGCGTTGCACGGGCTTTCGCTGCGCGTGAGTTCGAATGCGGCCGGGGTCTGGATGGCTGCGGGGTGGAGCGATACGCGCTCCGGCTTGTTCGAGCCGCCGCCCGACCGTCGGGTCGGCATGAAAATGGCGTGAGCGCAGCGGCGGCGCGGCCGCAGCCGTGGCCGATTTGCGAAACGCCTGCGGCGTTGGTCCTCGGACCGTATGTGCCACTGTTCCCCCGCCCCGAACCCCGGCAATCTCGTCGAGGACTATGTCCCTATTTTGGCCGCGTTACCGGCTCGGCTTCGGACGCGGAGCCGGCGTCGGGTCCGAACAAAACGGGAAAATCGCCGCAATTCGGCAGCCGAGCGACCCCGTCACGTCGCCATCCGCGCCGTTTTTGCGCGTGTGCGGAGGTTTGGCCGCCGATCGTCCCTTCTTCGGCGGTTGGCCAACAGGCCCCTGAACGCTTTCATGATCTGGTAAAGACGGCGCTAATTCTTCATTGTCGCTGGTCGCCGCCGCAATCTTCTGCGCAAGCAGCAAATTCGATTCGTTCTTGCGAAAGCGATAGCCGATCCCGAAGTCGAGCGGGATGGCGCCCTTGGCGAACAACTCTCCCATCCGCGGCTGATACTGGTTTCCGAAGATGCTCAGCGGACCGACATAGCGGCCAAATGGCTGCAGTCGCCATTTCTTCGGATCGAAATAGGCGAGCGGAATGCCGCTGTCGTCCTGAAGGATCGTCGCGCTGCGGTTGAGCAGCAGCGTGCGCACCTTGCTGAAGCCACCGGTGTGCAGCAGGTATGAGGCGCTTTTGACGAAGCTGTCGGCGACGCCGAGCTTTTCGCAAAATGCGAGGAAGCCGCTGTGTTCGATCGAACCGTCGGCGATGTTGGTGTTGAAGTAATAGAGCGTCTGGTGCGGGCCGTTGCCGTCCGAAAAGACAATCTTGACGCCCGGCGCGGCGCTGGGCGCGTGCCAGACGAGTTTTTTGCCCTTGTCGTCCGTGGCCGTTTCGTCCGCCTGGAAATTTCCGTCTTTGTCGAGACCGCCGACAGTGACGTCGTGGATGGTCTTGCCGGTGCGCGCCAGAAATACGTAGATGACCGGCAGCGTTCCGTAGACCGGCCCTTCATTCAGCTGGGTCTTCATATTTTTGGTGATGAAGAAACTGTAGCTGAGCAGTGTGCCGAGCGACCTTTCGAGATTGTGCAGCGTGTTGTCGACGGTTCCGTGGGGCAGGCCCGTCAGTTGCGGAACCTGGCCGACCGGCTCGAGCCCGCTCAAAACATAGGTCGAGGCGGTCGGAAAAAACGAAGTCGCGTAGAGAAAATCCGGGCCGCTGAACATGTACAGCATGGTGTCATGCTTGTCGGTCAGCCGCTCGCGCGAAAACGCCCGCACTTTCGAAAGCGTGTTGCTGTCCTCGCGCCCGAAGATCGAATCGAAATAATGCGCATGCTGCTGCCAGGCCGCATCTTTGGTCAGCGCCGCCAAGGGTGAATCGGAAGCCGGCGGGAGGCCGGCCAGGAAGTGAGCGGTGTCGTTTGCCGTCGCCGTCTCGGCGCTCCACGCGGGCGCCGCAGTGGCCAGCAAGGCTGCCAATAAGGTGGCGGCCAGCATTTTAGGCATGGTCATTGGCATCGTTTTCAGGCCACCGTTTCCGAGGCATCCGAAGGTGAGACGTTCGATAGCGGGCGGGAGGCACAGTAGATGACCAAGCCGGCCGACATCATGGCGATGCCGGCAAGAGACTGAAGCGGCCGGTTGACGACCAGATAATACATCATGAGAAGCGTCACGCTGAGAAAAATAATCGGCGTCACCGGATAGCCCCAGGCGCGGTAGGGCCGGCCCATTTTCGGGTGGGTGATGCGCATCTTGATGAGGCCCAAAACCGTGAAAAACGAGCAGAAAGCAAGGCTGAACTGGATGAAATCGAGCACCGCTTCGAAGCTCTGGGTCAACAACAGGAGGTTCGATACCAAAAGCTGAAAGACGATGGCGATCGCCGGAACGCCCTGTTTCGACTTGCGCGAGAACGGGCGCAACAACGGTATATCCTCGCCCATCGTCATGGTCACGCGCGGGCCGATCCAGGTCATGGCGCTGATCG
>CAYVPC010000264.1:0-4721 GCA_964453555.1 uncultured Hyphomicrobiales bacterium
CCTCGCGCTCGCCCTTCTGCACCATGTGCACGATCTTGCGGAATTCGCCGATCTCAAGCCCGGTCTCGGTGGCGAGCGCATGGATCTGCGTGCGCAATTCCTTGATACGGTCCTTGTCGCGGGCGACGAAATTCTTCCAGCCTTTAGCCGAGAGCTTCGACACGCGGTTGAGCCAGCGCGGGTCGAGCTCGGAGCCCTGATAATTCTTCAGGAACTCCTCGCGGATGACGCCGTGGCTTTCCGACAGCCGCATCAGCCGGCCTTCATGGCCGACGAGTTGCTTGTTGATGCCGTAGAGGTGCTCGACCAGCGCATCGATGCGCGCCTGATTGAGCCGCAGCGACTTGACCTCCTGGACGATCTCTTCCTTGAGCTTCTTCGACTTGCGTTCCTGCGCCGGCGAGAGCGTCTCGTTGCGCAGCTTGTTCTGGATGTCGAGGTCCTGCAAACGGCGCAGCCGCTTGAACGAGTCGGCGATGTTGTCGAAGGTCTCCAGCACCTTCGGCTTGAGCTCGGCCTCGATCGCGGCGAGCGACATGGAATTTTCGAGATCGTCCTCGTCGAGGTCCGCCTCGCTCATGGCGGCTTCGGGATTTTCCTCGCCGTCGGCGCCAGTGCCACCGTTGACCGCCTGCGGCTTAAACGGCGTGGCGCCGGGCGGCGCCGAAGGCGGCGCCACGGTTTGCGGCGGTACCGGCGCGAAGCCGGGGATGCCGGCGGCGTGCGCGGCCGCTCCGCCGTCGCCGGGCGGCGCGCCCGGAGGCACGACGTTCTTGGCGTCGGGGCCGGCATAGGTCGCTTCCAGGTCGATGATGTCGCGCAGGAAGACTTTTCCTTCGTTGAGCTCGTCGCGCCAGATGATGACGGCCTGGAAGGTGAGCGGGCTCTCGCACAGCCCGGCGATCATCGCCTCGCGGCCGGCCTCGATGCGCTTGGCGATGGCGATCTCGCCTTCACGCGAAAGAAGTTCAACGGAACCCATCTCCCGGAGATACATGCGGACCGGATCGTCGGTGCGCTCGGACGGCTCCTTGGCCTCGGTCTTGGCCGGCGTCTTCGGCGTCACCTCGACCAGTTCGCCGGACTCGGTCTCTTCCTCCTCCGGCTCCTCGCGGGCCGCCTCGCCTTCCTCCTCGGCTTCGGCTTCCTCGGTCTCGACGACGTTGATGCCCATCTCGCTCATCATGGCGAGGATGTCTTCGATCTTCTCGGAGGTGACTTCTTCCGAAGGCATGACCGCGTTGAGCTGCTCATAGGTGACGTAGCCGCGCTTCTTGGCCTGCTTGATCATCTTCTTGACCGCGGCGTCGGAGAGATCGAGCAACGGCAGCGGAGCATCCGGGGTAGCCTCGGCGGCCTCCTTGTCCGGGGCTTCGCCCTCTTTTTGGGCGGCAGCCTTCGGCGGCGCGGATTTTTGCAGGGCGGCCTTGGCCTTGCTCACCGCCGCCTTGACGCTCGCGCCCACGCTCTTGCCTGCCATGTTCGTCTCCACCTACGCCTGTCCCTGCATTTTGAGTGCCCCTACCCTATGGCAGGAGTCTCGATCCGGGCCGGCCTCGCTCCGGCCCGCGCGCTTGAGGCCGGAATTCCGCATGTCCGGCCCCCGAGCAAACTCAAAACGGGTTTGGCGCCAGCCGGACGCCGCCCGAATCGAGCCCCTTACTTGTCCCGGAACTCCGTTAAGCTCCGACTAACCCTGTTTATTCGCGGCGAGCGCCCTCTTATTCCCTCGCCGGGCGTCCAGCGCTGCCGCCGACGCCCTCTGACGCCTCGTTCACGTCGACTGCGCCGGGCGGCCGGACTGCTCGCCAAAGCCCTCGATCAGGGCCTCGGTTCCATCGATGGAGGAGAGCCGGGCCTTCACGTCGCGCAAACGCGAGTAGTTGGTCTCGGTATTGTCCTGGCCAAGCGCCAATTCCGCGTCCTTAAGTTCCCTAGTTAGGGAATGCCATTGCCGATGCAAGGCAAGAAGCTGCTTCCAGGTCAGCAAAACGTCCGATCCGGCGGCCTCCGGCCGCGCCCCCCATACCGAGGGCGTCGTGATCGTGCGCTCGATGCGCCCGAGCAGTTCGGTAAAGCCGCGGCGCGAAAGTTCGGCGGCGACGTCCTGCCGCTCGTGTTCCGCCCGCGCGGCTTCGGCGGCGCGGTCGCCTTCCGGCCCGGCGCCGCGGGCGCCGTCGTGGCCGGCATGATGGGCCAGCACGTCGATCAGCGCGGCCTTGAGCTTTTTCGCGTCGGCATGGCGGAATTCAAGTTCGGACAGTTCCTCCAGATGGTCGTGCAGCAGCCACGGATGGTTGAGCGCGGCTTGCAGGATCAGCGCCTCGCGGCGCGGGATGGCGGCGCGATGGCCGCGATGCAGCGGGCTCGCGATCAGCTGCGGGCTTGCGGTCCCATAGCCCTGATCGCGGTCGAAGGCGCCACGCGGCGGAAAGTTCCGCATGCCGGCGCCGCCGCGGCGGCCGCCGTCGGCGAAGTTCCGGCGGCGCGGCGCGACCTCGGCTGGCGCGAAAAATTGGCGCAGCCGCGCGCCGAAATCGGAGCGGTAGTAACGGCGCACGGTTTCGTCGGCGATGGCGTTCATCACTTCGCCGAGCCGCGCCTCGAGCGCAGCGCGCCGCTCCGGCGTCGCGAACGTTCCGGCCTCGCTTTCGCGCGCCCACAGCACGTCGGCGAGCGGGCGCGCCGCGGCGAGCACATCCTCAACCGCCTCGCGCCCGCCGGAGCGGACGAGATCGTCGGGGTCCTGGCCATCCGGCAGCGCGGCAAGCTTCAGGCTCTTGCCCGGCTTGATCAGCGGCAGAGCGAGATCGAGCGCGCGATACGCCGCGCGCTTGCCGGCGTCGTCACCGTCGAAGCACAGGATCGGCTCGTCGGCCATCCGCCACATCAAGGCAAGCTGGTCGGCGGTGAGCGCGGTGCCGAGCGGCGCTACGGTTGCCTCATAACCGGCGGTGACCATGGCGATGAGGTCGATATAGCCTTCGACCGCGATGACGCGCCCGGAAAAATTTTCATGCGAAGACTGCGTGGACTGGTCTGCGGTATGCGCCGCCTTGCGCGCGGCGGCGATGTTGTAAAGCGTGCCGCCCTTGTGGAAGAGCGGCGTCTCCGGCGAGTTGAGATACTTGGCCGAGACTTCCTTGTCGAGCGCGCGGCCACCGAAGGCGATGACGCGGCCGCGCCAGTCGGAAATCGGAAACATCACGCGGTCGCGGAAGCGGTCGTAGGGAACCGCAATATCGTCGCCGGCAACGAGCAGCCCCGCTTCCACTATGTCCTCGACCGGGATTTTGGCGGCGCCGAGATGCTCCTTGAGCGCGTATTGCTCGCCCGCCGCATAGCCGAGCCGGAATTTTAATTGCGTCGCCGACGCGATGCCGCGGTCAGCAAGGTAACCGCGGCCGCGGGCGCCGTTGCGCGAAGCAAGCGTCGATTCGAAAAACTTGGCCGCCAGCTCGACGATGTCGTGCAGCGTCTTGCGCCGCTCTTCCTGCGCGGCCGCCTCGCGCGTCATCACCGGCAGCGGGATGCCGGCTTGCCCGGCCAGCCGCTCGACCGCCTCGGGAAAGCTCACGCCTTCCGTCATCATCACGAAGTCGAAGATGTTGCCGTTCTTGCCGGAGGAGAAGTCGAACCACATCGCCTTCTGGTCATTGACGAAGAAGGACGGCGTCTTCTCCTTGTTGAAGGGCGACAGCCCTTTGAACTCGCGCCCGGCCTTGCGCAATTTCACGCGGCGGCCGACGACTTCCGAGACCGGAAGCCGCGCGCGCAGCTCGTCGAGGAATTGCGGCGAGAATCGCATGGTGATTCGCCAAGGTAGCGCGGAAGATGGCGCTTGAATGGGCTTATTACGGGTCGGCGGGCGCCGGCGTCAGCCCCGGCGGGCCTTGTCCCGGTTATCCACAGCCGGCGGGCTAGCCGGCGAGCAGCTTCTTCACCATGGCACTCGCCTTGCCGAGGTCCATGCGGCCGGCGAAGCGCTCCTTGAGCGCCGCCATGGTGCGGCCCATGTCCTTGATGGTGGCGGCTTCGAGCTCCTTGATCAGCGCCGAAATCGCCTCCCCCGCCTCCATGTCGGAGAGATGCTTGGGCAAATAAGCCGAGATGATCGCCATCTCCTCGCGCTCCTGCGCGGCAAGTTCGCTGCGGCCGGCCTTTTCGTAAATGTCGAGCGATTCCTGGCGCTGCTTGATCATCTTGCCCATGACGTCGAGGATCTCGGCATCGGTGAGCGTGACGCGCTCGGCGGCACTGGTCTCGCGCTTGAGGACGTCGGCGTTGATCAGCCGCAGCGTCGACACGCGGCGCTTGTCGCCGGCTTTCATCGCATCCTTAAGCGCATTGTTGATCTCGTCGCGCAACACGGCTATGGCCTCTCGCGAGTTCGCAAAATTGCCCACCTTCGGGCGGTCGGCGGGCGCGCACATGATTTAGGCGTTCGCCGATGCTGACACAACCGCAGAAACAAAGCCTCTGGGACGAGCCCAGGCCGACGGCACTGCTCGTGCTCGCCGACGGCACCGTTCTGGAAGGCTTTGGCTTCGGCGCCACCGGGCATGCGGTCGGCGAGGTCTGCTTCAATACCGCCATGACCGGCTATGAAGAGATCCTGACCGATCCGTCCTATGCCGGGCAGATCATCACCTTCACATTTCCCCACATCGGCAATGTCGGCACCAACGAGGAGGACATCGAGACCGTCAACCTCGCGGCGA
>CAYVPC010000265.1:0-4699 GCA_964453555.1 uncultured Hyphomicrobiales bacterium
TCGGTCCAGCGCTCCTTCTGGAAGCGAGTGACATAGACGGCGTCGATCTTCTTCTGCAGCACCAGGCCGTAGTCGATCTCAGGCTCGGCATAGAGCGAGAGCTGGTGCGGCTGATCGGCGGTGACGTAAAGCGCGTCGATGGAATCGGCCTGATCGGGCGCCTTTGAAACCATGCGGCAGTGAAATTCCTCGCGCAGCCGGCGATCGACATGCGGCGGCAGCTCCATGCCGGGCGCGGGCAGGGGGTCGATGGTGGCACCGAAACGTGCCAGCGCGTAGACGAAAGAATGAATGGTGCGGCTGCCTTTGAGGTCGCCGGAGATCGCGACCTTCATGTTCTTGAGCCCCTTATTCTTCGAGCGGAGCGTGAACAGGTCGCACAAGGTCTGGGTCGGGTGCTCGTGGCTGCCGTCGCCGCCATTGATCACGGGGATTTGCGAATACTCGGCCGCGAGCCGGGCGGCGCCGTCGCGAGGATGACGAATAACGATGATGTCGGCGTAATTGCTGGTGACGCGGATGGTATCGGCAAGGCTTTCGCCCTTGGCGGCCGAACTCACCGCCGGATCGGCGCTGGTGATGTTGGCGCCGCCGAGCCGGAGCATGGCGCTCTCAAACGACAGCCGGGTGCGGGTGGAAGGCTCGTAGAACAGGTTCGCCAGGATGTATTTGGATGCTGCCGCGGTGCCCCGCCCGATCCGGTAGGGGATCTTGCCGTCGGAAAGCTCCCGCAAAAACCCTGCCGCGACCTGGAACACCATCTCGATCTCCTTATTGGTGAGATCGTTGATCGAAACGATGTGGCGCGTGAGCGGCTGGGTTTTGCTCATTAAAGCGCTGCTATAGGCCCAATCCGAGCGGTCCGGCAAGCCCACTGGGCGCTTATCCCGCGCCACATGTGGCGCGGCGCCTCCGCACGGCGGTCGTGCTACAGTGGCCGGACTCATAAGGCGAACCGCCATGACCACCGTCCCGCGCTTCGATACCAGTGAGGTTTTCAACCAGTCACCGCCCTACGAAAACATCGATTTGTTTTCGAGCGACGTGCCGTTGCAGGAAGCCGTCAAGGCGAATGGCGGCGGGGCGGATATGGGCGCGCTCGCCGCCTTTGGCCGGCAATGGGGCACGGCGGAGATGTTTGCCCAAGCCCGCCGCGCCAACGAGAATCCGCCTAAACTCTACACCTTCGACCCAAAAGGTTTTCGCCGCGATGTGGTCGAATTCCATCCGGCCTATCACGATCTGATGCGCGCGAGCGTCGCGGCCAGCCTGCACGCCTCGACCTGGACGCCCACCGGCGCCCGCGCGGCGCCGCCAGCGGAAGTTTTGCGGGCGGCGCGATACTACATGGTGTCGCAGATCGAAACCGGGCATCTTTGCCCGATCACGATGACGCGCGCCGCGCTCGGCGCGCTCGCCTCCAATCCGGCGCTGCTCGCGCAAGTCGCGCCGAAGGTCGTCACCGCGAGCTATGACCCGGCGTTCCGGCCGTGGTTCGAAAAATCCGGTATGACGCTCGGCATGGGAATGACAGAAAAACAGGGCGGCACCGATGTGCGCGCCAATTCAACGACCGCGACGCCGACCGGTGACAGCTATTCCATCACCGGTCACAAATGGTTCATGTCGGCGCCAATGTGCGACGCCTTTCTGGTGCTGGCGCAGGCGCCCGGCGGGCTGACGTGCTTTTTCGTGCCGCGCTTTAAGCCCGACGGCACGGTCAACGGTCTCCGCTTCCAGCGTCTCAAAGACAAGCTCGGCAATCGCTCCAACGCGTCGAGCGAAGTCGAGTTCGCCGACGCTTACGGCTTGCGGGCCGGCGACGAAGGCGCCGGCGTGCGCACCATCATCCAGATGGTGCAGTTGACCCGGCTCGACTGCGGGCTCGCTTCGGCCGGCTACATGCGCATGGCGCTGGCGCAAGCTGTGCACCATTGCCGCTACCGCTCGGTGTTCCAGAAGCATCTCTACGACCAGCCGATGATGCGCGCGGTGCTCGCCGATTTGGCGCTCGAGGTGGAGGGTGCGATCGCACTGATCATTCGGCTTGCACGCTCCTTCGATCATGCCGCGACCGATCCGCGCGAGGCGGCCTATGCACGCGTTATTACGCCGGCGGCGAAATACTGGATCTGCAAGACTGCGCCGAGCTTCATCTACGAAGCGATGGAATGTCTCGGCGGCAACGGTTACGTCGAGGAAAGCGTATTGCCGCGGCTCTATCGCGAAGCACCGCTCAACGCGATCTGGGAAGGCTCCGGCAACGTCATGTGTCTCGATGTCCTGCGCGCGCTGCGGCGCGATCAGGAATCGGCCGAGCTCATTGCCGGCTTGGTGTCCGAGGCCGCACCGCTGATCGGCGAGAAAGCGACTATCCTGGAGATGACCGACGAGGTCACCAACGAACGCGACGCGCGCATCCTGGTCGGCAGGCTTGCGACTTTGGCCGCGACCGCGGCGCTCGTCAAAACGTCGCCGCCGGATGTGGCGGACGCGTTCGCGCAAACACGTTTCTTCCGCGCTCACGCGGCGCTCTACGGCGCCGACGGCGTGACGGCACACGCCGCCGACGCTTTGTTGCTGCGCGCGCTGCCGGAGGCGGCCTAGCCGCGCGCCAGCCGATCGAGCGCGCCCTGCAAAATGTAGGCGGCGGCGTGCTGATCGATCACTGCTTTCCGCTTGGCGCGGCTCGCATCGGCTTCGATCAACGCACGCTCGACGGCCGCCGTCGACAGCCGCTCGTCCCACAACGCAATCGGCAATTCGGTCAGCTTAGCAAGATTTCGTGCGAATGCCCGGGTTGCCTGCGCTCGGGGACCCTCGCTACCGTCCATATTGATCGGCAGCCCGAGCACAAAGCCGACCGCGCGCCGTTCGCCGGCCAGCACCAATAATCGCTCGGCGTCAGCCTGGAAGCGCCTGCGCGCCACGGTTTCAACCGGCGCGGCGAGGCGGCGGTCCGGATCGCTCGCGGCTACGCCGATGGTCTTGGTGCCGAGATCGAGGCCGATCAGCGCGCCGCGCGGCGGCAGGAGCGGGTGTACGTCGGCAAGCGCCAGTACAGGCATGCCGGCTGGTTAGCACGCACGGGCACTGCCGGCCACGCCGCGGCGCTGCCTTCCGCGCGAGGCACGGTGCGATTAGTCTTGAAGCAACAAAGGGAGACGCCCATGACATTCACTGTCGTCAGCAACAGCTTCAAGGACGGCGACTATCTGCTGAACGATTTTATCCTGTCGGCCGATTTCGGCTTCGGCTGCGCCGGTGGCAACACGTCGCCGCATCTTATATGGTCGGGCGCGCCGACAGGGACGCAGAGCTTTGCCGTCACCTGTTACGATCCCGACGCGCCGACCGGCTCGGGCTTCTGGCACTGGCTGGTGGTGAACATCCCGGCGAATGTGAACGAGCTTCCCGAGGGCGCGGGCAGCGCGGGCGGCAAGCTCCCTGCCGGCGCGTTGCAGACGCGCACCGATTTCGGAGCGCCGGGCTGCGGCGGGCCGTGTCCGCCAGCGGGCGATCATCCGCACCGCTATCTGTTCACGGTTTTTGCCGTCAAAGCCGACAGGCTCGATGTTAAGGTCGACACCTCAGCCGCCGTCATCGGCTTCAATCTGCATTTCAACACATTGGCGAAGGCTGAAATCATGGGATTGTTCAAACGGTGATGTAGCGCCCGAACGTCCTGGCCCCGTCGTTAGCCGGCCGGCGGCCCGCTCAAGGGGTGATTTCAGAAAAGCAAACGCCCGCGCAAAGAGCGGGCGTTATGTTCTCGCGACGAACCCCTTCAGGTCAGTCGTGCACGTGGTTGGCAACGATCCGTTCGATGTCCGAGCGGGTGATGCCGATATCGGCAAGCTCGCGGTCGCTCAGATGGGAAAGCTCCCGCCGGACGGCGCTGGCGCGCGTCCAAGACTGCAGGAGACGGGCAATCGATGCAAACATGGTCTCTTCGTCCTTTCCCCCGGTGAGGGTTTCCGGCCTGAGCCGGAATCGTGCCCTAAATATAAGGGTGTCGAGGCGAGCCACATGCGATTTTGTTGCAGTGCAGCTAAGACGACCATGCATGTCATGGCATTGAGTATTAAAGGTATTTTTAACGCAATCGTACTGAGCCGGTATCGGAATGGTGCATGGCACGCTTGCATTGCGCGTAGGAGGCGTCAGTGGCCCGACCTCTCCCGGGTCATCGGAACTGGAGCCGAAGGGCGCATGACGATAGTCAAGGCCACCGGCGACGCGCCGGCGGCATGCGCTCCGGAATAGGCGGAAACCCTAGGGCCTTCGCCTAGTCCGCGATATTACCTGGTCAAACGCCGTGGCTGGCGAGCACTTGCTGGCAGGCGTTGCTGATACGCGGCCGGTTGGTCTGCAAACAATTGAGGATGGCAAGGACATCGGCGTCTTGGCCGTCTTTGAGGATCTCTTTGCAGAACCGCATCACGTCCGGATGGCAGGCCGCGCGCTCTTGCGCGTTGCCCTGCCCCAGGGGATTGGCCACCGGCGGCGGCTGCGGCGGCAGTTGCGCGAGCACCACCGTTCCCGCGGTTAGCAAGGCAGCGGTCGCAAAGCCGAACGTGCGAAGCATGACGAACCCCTCCGGGCAACGGCCCGCCTCGACTATCTCATAGTCGCTCGGCGGCCGTCACGCTGCGCGACCCACAGCCCACGACTTTTCGCGCGCCTGTATGAAATGTGA
>CAYVPC010000266.1:0-4682 GCA_964453555.1 uncultured Hyphomicrobiales bacterium
CGCGGCGACATGGGCGAACTGCAGGTGCGCGGCCCGACCAGCGCGATCATGTACTGGAACAATCGCGAGCAATCGCGCGCGACCTTCCTCGGCGAGTGGACGCGCTCGGGCGACAAATACGTCGAGGACGACGACGGCTATTTCGTCTACTGCGGCCGGCGCGACGACATGCTCAAGGTTTCCGGCATATATGTCTCGCCGTTCGAGGTCGAGGGCGTGTTGCAGAGCCATCCCGACGTGCTGGAGGCGGCCGTCGTCGGCTGGCCGGATGCCGACACGCTGATCAAGCCGAAGGCATTCGTGGTGCTTAAATCGCCGGAAAAGGCGAGCGCCGATCTCGCCCGCGCGCTGCAGGATTATTGCCGGGCGAAGCTGGCGCCGTTCAAGTATCCACGCTGGCTCGAATTCCGCGCCGAGCTGCCGAAAACCGCGACCGGCAAAATCCAGCGCTTCAAGCTGCGGGCCGAGGTCGGCCGAGACGCCTTGCGTTAATATCCGCCGGGTATTACTAGGCTTGCCGCCGGAGTGCCGCGGTAGCTCAGCCGGTAGAGCACCGCATTCGTAATGCGGGGGTCAGGGGTTCGAATCCCTTCCGCGGCACCAGTTTCCCTCAGCCGGCGACGAAAGCGATCGGCAGGTCGGCGTAGATTTTGTAGGTCTGCGACTTCGGCTTGGCCTTGTCTTCCTCGCGCAGATATTCGACCGAGCTTTTTCCCAGATACGCGCGCGGCAGCAGCATAACGCGGACGAAGCGTGTCGGCCGGTCGGCAGCCTGCGCGAACACCGGCTCCGGTCCGTTTTCGTACCACGCGCCGCCGGGAGCATAGGAGGTCGAGTGGCCGGCGGAATCGATGCGAAAGCCGCCTTCGACCAGGCAGCGGATGCCGGGTCCTTGATGGCGGTGCAGATAGGCGCAACCGCCCGGCGGGAAAGCAACGCTGTCGCCGCGCAGCAGCAACGGACCTTTCGGCAGCGTGTCGAGCCGCGCCGAGAGTTTTTCCCGCGAGATGATGCCGGCGGGCGTGGCGGGAGCGCCGCCGGCATCGCTCGTTGTCAGCTCCCAACGCCAGATCGCCGCACCCTGCGGTCCGGCCTTGAATGTAACCGCCTGTTCGCCGCTCCAGGCCTCGTCGTCGCGCAACACGCGGCCGGCGACGTCGATCGCGCCGTGCAGCACCAGCATCATGCGCGGCCGCGCCGGCAACGACATTCCGCCGCCGTCGGAAAGCATGTCTTCGTAAAGCGCAAGCACGGGCGGCATGGGTCTCCTCCCCAACGGCGCATTTCGCGCGTCTTTTCGTGCATAAGTGTCATGCGCGCCGCCGCCAAGGCAATGGGATTTACACCCGCGCGCGCGGCTTGCTAAATCCCGCTTGAGGCCGTGCCATCGAAGAACAAAAGGTGCGCGCCGCGGGAGGAATCATGCAACGAACCACGGCGCCATTTCGTGCCGACCACGTCGGCAGCCTGCTGCGGCCGTCGGTGCTGAAGGAAGCGCGGGTCAAGCGCGAGCGTGGCGAGATCACCGCCGAGGCCTTGCGCGCGGTCGAGGACCGCGAAATCGAGCGGGTCATCAAAAAACAGGAAGAGATCGGACTAAAGCTCGCCACCGACGGCGAGCTTCGCCGTACCTGGTGGCAGTTCGATTTCTTCCGCGGCCTCGACGGCGTCACGTTCTACCTGGCCGATCACGGCATCCAGTTTCACGGCGTCGTGACCAAGGCGCACGCGCTCAAGATCGACGGCAAGATCGGTTTCTCCGGCCACCCGATGCTGGAGCACTTCAAGTTTCTCAAGGCGCATACGCGCGTGACCCCGAAAATGACCATACCGGCGCCATCGACGCTGCATTTCCGTCAGGGGCGCGACGCGATCAGCAGGGACGTCTACCCCGACCTCGATTCGTTCTTTGATGACGTCGCCAAGGCGTATCGCGCCGCGATCCGCGCGTTCTACGACGCTGGTTGCCGTTACCTGCAACTCGACGATACCGCCTGGGCGATGTCGTGCGACCCGAAGGAACGCACGCACTCGACAGAGCGCGGCGACGAACCGGAGACGCTGCCCAAGCGCTATGCGCGCGCCACCAACGCTGCCCTTGAAGGCCGGCCGGCCGACATGACCGTCACCATGCATTCCTGCCGCGGCAACTTCCGCTCGACGTTCATCGCGTCCGGCGGCTACGAGTTCGTCGCCGAGCAACTGCTCGGCAATACCGGGCTCGACGGCTATTTCCTCGAATACGACACCGATCGCGCCGGCGGCTTCGAGCCGTTGCGGTTTTTCCCGAAGGGCAAGCAGCAGCTCGTGCTCGGTCTGGTTACGTCGAAGAGCGGCAAGCTTGAGAAGAAGGACGACATCAAGCGCCGGATCGACGAAGCTACCAAATATGTCGCGGTCGATCAGCTCTGCCTGTCGCCGCAATGCGGATTCGCCTCGACCGAGGAGGGCAATGCTTTGTCCGAAGACGAGCAATGGGCAAAGCTCGCCATGGTCGTTGAGCTTGCCGACGAAATTTGGGGCTAGCGATGCAGCGCACCAGACCGCCGTTTCGCGCCGACCACGTCGGCAGCCTGTTGCGGACGGCGTTGCTGAAGGAGGCACGCGAGCGTCGCGCCCGCGGCGCGATCACGGCCGACGCGTTCAAGGCGGTGGAGGATCGTGAAATTGACGGCGTGATCCGCAAGCAGGAGGCGGCCGGCCTCAGGGCCGTGACCGACGGCGAATATCGGCGCATGTCCTGGGCGCATGATTTTTTTGAAGGACTGGACGGCGTCGAATCCTATATCGGCGAGCGCAAGATCAAGTTCAACGCGAAGGGCCCGCAACCCCGTCCGGTCCTGCTTCGCGTCGTCGGCAAGCTCGGCGGCTACCAGCCGCATCCGATGGTCGAGCATTTCAAGTTCCTGCGCGCGCACGCCAAGGCGATGCCGAAGATGACGATTCCGTCGCCGTCGTCCCTGCATTTCCGCTATGGCCGGGAAGCCGTGCCGGAAACGATCTATCCCACGATGGAGGATTTCTATAGCGACCTCGGCCAGTCCTATCGCAAGGTGGTCGGCGCCTTCGCCGACGCCGGCTGCCGCTATCTGCAGCTCGACGAAGTCAATCTCGCATATTTGTGTGATCCGTCGTTGCGCGAGCATATCGTCGCGCGCGGCGACGATCCGGCGAAGCTGCCGGCGATCTACGCCGGCATGATCAACGCGGCGCTGTCGGAAATTCCGCCGGACATGACGATCACCATGCATTTGTGCCGCGGTAATTTCCGCTCGAGCTTCGTCGCCAGCGGCGGCTACGAGCCGGTTGCCGAGGTGCTGTTCAACGATATCAACGTGCACGGCTATTTCATGGAGTACGACAGCGACCGCGCCGGCGGCTTTGAGCCGCTGCGCTTCGTGCCGAAGGGCAAGTCCGTCGTGCTTGGTCTCGTCACCAGCAAGTCGGGAACGCTGGAAAGCCGCGACCAGATCAAGCGACGCATCGAGCAGGCGGCGAAATACGTGCCGCTCGATCAGCTTTGTCTGTCGCCGCAATGCGGCTTTGCCTCTACCGAGGAAGGCAACGTCCTTGGCGAGGATGAGGAATGGGCGAAGTTGCGCATGATCGTCGAGCTTGCTGAAGAGGTATGGGGACGATGAGTCAGCGAACAAAAGCGCCGTTTCGCGCCGACCATGTCGGCAGCCTGCTACGGCCGGCAGCCTTGAAGGCCGCGCGCGAACGCCGCGCCAGGGGCGAGATCACCGCCGCAGCGCTCACCGCGATCGAAGACCGCGAGATCGAAAGCATCATCAAAAAGCAGGAGGCGGTCGGCCTGCAATCCATCAGCGACGGCGAATTCCGCCGCTCATGGTGGCATCTCGACTTCCTTTGGGGCCTCGACGGCGTCGAGCGTCATGTGATGGATGCCGGCGTTGCTTTTGCCGCGGTGACGACCCGCAATGAAGGCGTTAAGGTCACCGGCAAGATCGGCTTCTCCGGCCACCCGATGCTGGAGCATTTCAAATTCCTGAAAGCGCATAGCAAGTGCACGCCGAAGATGACCATTCCGGCGCCCTCGGCGATCTACGGCCGCCCGGTGCCGACGCCGATCGACAAGAAGGTCTATCCGAAACTCGATCGGTTCTTCGACGATCTCGGCCAGGCTTACAAAAAGGCGGTGCGCGCATTCGCCGACGCCGGCTGCCGCTATCTGCAGCTCGACGAGGTTTTCATCGCCATGTTGTGCGATGAGGGGTACCGGGTGCGCATGAAAAGTCGTGGCGACGATCCGGACTATCTCGGCGAGCTTTACGGCGACCTCATCAACACGGCGATGTCGGATATTCCGGCCGACATGACAGTCACCATGCATCTGTGCCGCGGCAACTACAAATCGACGTTCATGGGTTCGGGCACCAGCAGTTACGACACCATGCAGGAGGTGCTGTTCGACCGGATCAAGGTGCACGGCTATTTCATGGAATACGACACGACCCGCGCCGGCGGCTTCGAACCGCTCAGGCGCTTGCCGAAGGGCCGCGTCGCCATTCTCGGCTTGGTGACGTCGAAGAGCGGCGCGCTCGAATCGCGGGATACGATCAAGCGCCGGATCGATGAAGCGGCGAGGTTCACCGACCTCGATCAGCTTTGCCTGTCGCCGCAATGCGGCTTCGCCTCGACCGAGGAAGGCAATATCCTCG
>CAYVPC010000267.1:0-4671 GCA_964453555.1 uncultured Hyphomicrobiales bacterium
GACCGAGCGGATGGAGCACGTGCGAGCCTATATCGAGCTCGCCGTCGAGCTCGGCAGCGTGATCCAGGCAACCGATCCCGAAAAAGCCCGGCAGCGCGACCGCGACCTGGTGGCGAACCCGACCATGCTGCGGCCGCTTGCGCCGCGGCTCGGCCACGGCCTCGACCGCGGTGCGCCGCCGCCGGTCGGCACGCGCGCGCGTCAGCCGAAACTTGCGGATGGTACGATGCTCGACGATCGCGTCGGCTATCGGTTTGTGGTTCTAGCAAGTGCCGATTTCATCGAAACCTTGCCGGCGGCAACGCCCGCAAGGCTCAGGGGCAGCGATGTGGCGCTAGTTGCCGCGGACGGCGATGCCGCGCGCTACCTCGCCGAACTCGGAACGTCGGCGGTCGTCATTCGACCGGATCGTTACATCCTCGGCGTTGCCGCAAACGCAGCCGAACTCGACGCGGTTTTGGCGCGCCGGCCGTGGCGCACCGGCAACGAGCCGATCACAAGACGAAGGCCGCAAAACGCGACAGCGATATGAAACTAGGGAGGCTTAGGTGGCGTCATCTCGGGTTCCGTCCAACGCGATCGATCACGTCGGCAGTCTGAAACGGCCGCCGGAACTTGTTGCAGCGTGGCGCGAGTGGGAGGCGGGCAAGCTTCCACCCGAGAAACTCCGCGAGGTGCAGGACCGCGCCATTCGCGACGCCGTCGCGATGCAGGAGAGGCTGGGCTTGCCGATCGTGACCGACGGCGAATTCCGGCGGGGCGGCTGGTCGCGCGGTTTTCTCAATGCCGTTGAGGGCTTCGATTTCCGCGCCTCAAAGCTGGTGTTTCGCAACGAAGAAGGATTTACGACGCCGTCGCCTGCTCCGATGGCGACAAAGCCCGTGCGCCGCACGAAGCCGATCGTCACCGACGACTACAAGTTCATCAAGTCGGCGGCGAAAAATCGCGTCAAAGTTACCATGCCGACGCCGTCGCATATGCACTTCGGCCAGTTCAAGGATGCGGTCGACCGCAAAGTCTATCCGGACGTCGAGGCATATTGGGCCGACATGGTCGCGGTCTTTCAGCAGGAAATCAAAGAGCTTTACGCGGCGGGCTGCCGTTATCTGCAGCTTGACGAGGTCCCGCTGGCGCTCCTATGCGACAATAACATCCGCGCGCTGGCGAAGAGCGAAGGGGACGATCCCGACAAACTCGTCTCGCTCTACATCGACGTGCTCAACCGCGCGGTCGCCGGGCGGCCTGACGACCTGACGATCGGCATGCATCTGTGCCGCGGCAACATGGAAAGCCTGTGGGTGGGCGATGGCGGCTATGCGCCGATCGCCGAGGCTTTGTTCACGCGCGCCGACGTCGATGCCTTTTTGCTCGAATATGACTCCCGACGCGCCGGCAATTTTGCGCCGCTGAGCCACCTGCCGGTCGGCAAGCGCGCCTATCTCGGCATCATCAGCACCAAAAATCCCGCTCTCGAATCGGCCGACGATCTGATGCGGCGGCTGGACGACGCCGTGCGATTTGCGCCGATGGATCGGCTCGGCATCTGCCCGCAATGCGGCTTCGCCAGCGCCGCAATGTCGAAATTCGCGGTGATGCCGAGCAAGCTCAGCACCGACCTCCAGACGCTCAAGATCGAGCGCCTGGTGGAAGTCGGCCTGCGCGCCTGGGGTCCCGCATGAGTCGAACGCAGGCCGAAGCCGACAGCTACGGCTTGTTCACCGCCGCGGCGGTTCAGAACCCCTATCCCTGTTACAAGGCATTGCGTGAGCGCGAGCCGGTGCATTGGTCCGAACGGGCCAAGGCTTGGTACTTCACGCGCTATGACGATGTCTTCGAGCTGCAGGATCGTCCCGATCTCAGCGTCGATCGGGTCGAAACGCTCTACTCCTATCTGCCGCGCCTGAATCCGGAGCGCTTCAGCGACATCGTCGCGCATTATCATCGCTGGCTGCTCTACCGCGACGATGCGTATCACGACCGTCTGAAGGCGCTGTTTCTGAAAGCCATGACTCCGCGCGCAGTCGAACGCCTGCGGCCGATGATGCAGCGCCGCGTCGATGTCATTCTCGATTCGCTGCACGGCCGCGAGTCATTCGATGCCTATCTCGACTTTGCCGCCCGTCTGCCGACCCAGGTCATGCTGGATCTTCTTGGTCTGCCGGATTCTGATGAATTGACGATGCGGCACTGGAGCGATCGCTGCTCCAATTTCCTTTTCCAGCCAGTTGCGCCCGACAAGGATGCGATGGCGCAGGAGCAACGCGAAATCCTCGATGCTCAGCAGGCTTTTTTCAAGCCTTTAATCGAGGAGCGTCGCGCTAATCCCGGCGAGGATATGATCTCCGCGATGGTGCGGGCAGAGGTCGGCGGGGAGCAGATGACCGATCTCGAAATACTCGCTACCTGCAACATGATGGCAACCGCGGGCGGCGGGACCTCGCGCAGCGCGATCGCCATGTCGCTATGGTGGCTGCACCAATTCCCGGACGAACTCGCCAAGCTCAAGGCTGATCCGAAGCTTATCAATCTCGCAGCTGAGGAATTCCTGCGCTACGACGCGCCGACCCAGCGCGGCATCCGTACCGCCCGCGAAAACTTTGAGATCGGCGGTAAGAAAATCCGCAAGGGCCAAATTCTCCATATCATGATCGGCGCCGCCAACCGTGATCCGGCCCAGTTCAATGACCCCGACAGGATTGACATCACGCGGGATCCCAACCGCCATGTGACGCTCGGCCACGGGGTGCATTATTGTCTGGGGGCGGCATTGGCTCGTCTCGAACTGCGCGTCGCAGTCGCAAGCTTCCTCGAGCGCTTTCCCGATTATCGTCTCGCCGCCGAGCAGATCGTGTTCATGGACCGCACGGCAAGCCGGCGGCCTACCAGCGTTCCTGTCTTTGCGCGGTGAGCGTCGCAATCAGCCGCACCAAAATACTGAACGGAGTTCAATCGATGAATGCTACTTATCGCAGCATCTGGACCGAACTGCTCGCGACTCCCTTTCGTCAAGGCTGGATAGATGCTGGCGGGATCAAGACGCGGTTCGTGCAGGCTGGCAGCGAATCCAATCCGCCCTTGGTGATGCTACACGGCACCGCCGGCAGTTTGGAGAACTTCGCGGCGAATATCGCGGCGCACGCCGAACATTTCAACTGCATAGCCTTCGACATGATCGGTTCGGGAATGACCGAGAAACCGGACTACGACTACGAGACCGAGCAATACATCAAGCACGCTCTAGACTTTTTCCAAGCCATGGGAATTAAAAAGGCTTCAGTGATTGGCCTTTCGCTCGGCGCCCGCGTCGCCACCCGCTTCGCGATCGATCATCCGAATAAGGTGGACAAACTTATTCTGTTGTCGGCGACGGCTTATTTTCCTGCGCGCCCGGTCCAGGGCGATATCAAGAGTTCGCGGTCGGCGGCGGCCGCGAATCCAACCTGGGACAACGTCCGCACGATTTTCAAGGGCCTATTTCACGACCCTAACAAGGTCTGGGACGATCTTATCGCGACCCGGCTCCGGCTCTATAGCCAGCCCGAAATGAAGCAGGCGATGCCGCACATTCTGGCGCTCCTCGATTCCGACGTTTACAACCGCAACCGAGTCCCCGACGAGGACTGGAAAAAACTGCAGGCTCCGACACTCATCATTGCCGCAGTGGACCACGCCGACGTGTTTCTTGAAACCGCACGCACGGTCGCCAAGCTCATACCCGATGTAACCGTCTTCGAAATGAAGAATTGCAGTCATTGGCCGCAAATGGAAGATGCGGAGACGTTCAACGAGCGAAGCCTTGCCTTTCTGCTGAAAGACGGCTGAGCTTTGCGAAGTTGGCCGTTTCTCGCACAAACAACATCGATCGCTCGGGCGAAGCGCTTGAGACTTGCGTCTCGTCCGCACTCCATTTGAAAAGCACGCCAGTAGTGGAACGCCAGGAGGGAGGTTCGGCCGTTAAAGCCGCTGATGTTCGCCGTCGATCGCTACAATCCGGCGATTCTTCGTGGATCAATTTGCGGAGACAAAACCAAGCAGAGTCTTAGTTGATTGATATTCAATAGCAATTCCCGCTTTTTTAAAGACACTCCCTCCGCCAAAGGCCTCCGCCGTGCAAAGCGCGGTTTCTGCATGGCTCAATCAAATAGGTCGATTATCGGGAAGTAATTTTGATGTCCGCTTTTGAGGGGTGAAGCGGACATCGCAAATTGCCGCCGCTATGTCCGCTTGTGACCCAAAGGCGACATCGGCCTCTATCGTTCTATCCTGCAGGCTGTCATGTCAGGTGTGAGCCTTGGGGACTTTCGCTGGTCTGAGATGCAGGAGCCCGGACCTCGTTGCCCAAATATGTCGGCTAGTGTTAACGTGGGCACAAAGCTGTCGGGGAGCGGTAGCACACAGCTGTCGGGGAGCGGTAATTGGCGGACGCACCAAGCTTTAAGCAACTTGAGCGGCAAGGCTGGGAAAAGGCTGAATATTACCACGCTTTTACTGGGCAAATTACCATCGGAGCTGTCGAACCTCTTCTTGACGCAGCTAGCGTTCGCGCTGGCATGCGCGTCCTCGATGTCGCTTCTGGACCGGGATACGTCGCGGCCGGCGCTGATGCGCGCGGCGCACACACGGTCGGAATTGATTTCGCGGCGAACAGGGTCGCGGAGGCGCGACGTCGCT
>CAYVPC010000268.1:0-4664 GCA_964453555.1 uncultured Hyphomicrobiales bacterium
TGCCTTCCTTGGCGAGGATGCCGACGGCGTAGCCGCCGATGCCGAGATAGGCGGCGTGGCCGAAGCTCACCATGCCGCCATAACCCATGATGAGGTTGAGGCTGACCGCGCCGATCGCCAGGATCAGCACGCGGGTGAACAAAATCAGCACGAAGCTGTCGCCGGACAGCGCCGCATAGGCCGGCAGCAGCGCCAGCACCGCCAGCACGACGGCGATGAACGCAGCGCGGGCGGTGAGCCAAAACGTGCGCGGGGCCTGGAGCGAAGGTTCGAGCGAGGCGCTCATCGGCTCGCCGCCGGGAACAATCCTTCCGGCCGGAACACCAGGATCGCCGCCATCAGCATGTAGATCGACATCGACGACAAAGCCGGCCCCAGCGTCGAAGCGGCATTCGTGCTCAGAGCGTGCCGCAGCAGATCGGGCAGGAAGGCGCGGCCGACGGTATCGATCAGCCCGACCAGGATCGCGGCCACGAACGCGCCGCGGATCGAGCCGATGCCGCCGATGATGATCACCACGAAAGCGAGGATGATGATGTTCTCGCCCATGCCGATCTGCACGGTCAGGATCGGCGCCTGCATAACGCCGGCGAAGCCGGCAAGCGCGGCGCCGAGCCCGAATACCAGCGTGTAAAGAAGCTTGATGTTGACGCCGAGCGCGCCGGCCATTTCGCGATTGGAGGCGCCGGCGCGGATCAGCATGCCGAGCCGCGTGCGCATTACCACCAGATAAAGCAGCGCCGCGACCGCCAACGCCGCGAGGATGATGACCAGGCGGTAGAGCGGATAATAGACGCCCGGGATGATCTGTACCGCGGTGAGCATTTGCGGCGGCAAGGCGAGCGTCATGCCGGCCGGCCCCCAAACGAGCCGCACCAGTTCGTTGAAGAACAGCAGCAGCCCGAAAGTGCCGAGCACATGATCGAGATGGCTGCGGCCGTAGAGGCGCCTGATGGCGACGACTTCGAGCGCCACGCCGGCGACGAGCGAGGCGGCGAGCGCCAACAAAATGGCGGCGACGAAGCTTCCGGTCAGAACCGCGAAGGTGGCGGCGAAATAGGCGCCTAGCATGTAGAGCGAGCCGTGCGCCAGGTTGACCAGGTCCATGATGCCGAACACCAGCGTCAACCCGGCCGCCAGCAGAAACAACAGCATCCCCAGCTGGACGCCGTTGAGGCATTGCTCGATGAAATACAGCATCCGTCGCCACAAGCGGTCAGGAGCCGCCATCCAAGGATGACGGCTCCTGCCGGTCAAGCCAATCTAGCGCCGCCCGCTTATTTCATCGGGCATTGGTCGTGGAAGCGGTCCTGATCGTCCTTGACGATGGTGGCGACCGTCTTGAGCACGTAATCGTCGCCCTCCTTCACCACATCCTGCAAGTAGAAGTTCTGGATCGGGATGTGATTGTTGCCGTAGGTGAAGTGGCCGCGCACGGATGGAAAGTCGGCTTTCTCCATTTCCTTGCGCATCGCCTCCTTCTGCGAAAGGTCGCCCTTGACGGCCAACACCGCGCTGTTGAGCAGGCCGACCGCGTCATAGGTCTGCGCGCCGTAATACGACGGCCTCAGCTTGTATTTGGCGATGTAGTCGGCGACGAATTTCTTGTTGGTCTCGTTGGGCAAGTCGTTGACCCATTCTTGTGCGCCGGGAATGCCGATCGCCAGGTCCTTGAGCCGCGGCAGTGACAATTCGTCGACCGTGAAGACTTGATAAAGCGGAATCTGCCCTTTCAGGCCCGCCTGCACGTACTGGGTGACGAACTGCACGCCGGCGCCGCCGGGATAGAAGACGAAGATCGATTCCGCGCCGGACGAGCGCGCTTTCGACAGTTCAGCGGAGAAGTCGAGCTGGTCGGGCCAGCGGGTATATTCCTCCCCGACGATCTGGCCTTTGTAGGTGAGCTTCAGCCCCGCCAGCATATCCTTGCCGGCGGCATAATTCGGACCGATCAGGAAGGCCGTCTTCACGCCCTTCTGATTCATATACAGGCCCATCGCTTCCGGGGTCTGGTCGTTCTGCCACGAGGTCGAGAAAACATAGGGCGAGCACAGCTCGCCGGCGAATTTCGAAGCGCCGGCGTTGGTCACGACCGTTATGGTCTTTGAATCGACCAGCGGCTTGAGCGATGCCAGCAGCACGTTCGACCAGATGTAGCCGGCGATGAAGTCGACGTGATCGGACTCGATCAGCTTCTGCGTCTTCTGCACGCCGACTTCGGGTTTTTGCGTGTCGTCCTCGTAGATCACCTCGACCGGCAGGCCGCCAAGCTTGCGGCCAAGATGATCGAGGCCGAGCTCGAACGAATTGCGCATGTCGTTGCCGATCACGGCGGTCGGACCGCTGAAGGTGCTGATAAAGCCGATCTTGACGGTTTTCTGCTGGGCCATCGCCGGGCCTGCCGCCAGCGCAAGCACCGCCGCGGCCACAAAAGTTGTTCTGATCATCGCGTGCATCCCTCTGTTGGCCGCGCCCTTCGGCGCGAAGCGGTTTCGTCGTTGCTTGAAGGCTTGAGCGTGGCCTCCCCGAAGCGCCGATTTGACCGCGCTCACACGCGCTAATCAAGCCGGACGTGCGGCGCGGACCGTCGCAGGGAGCGGATTGCAGCCGGCGTTAATCCGGGCTCCGCCCCGGGCGATAGGCAGAATTGCTGGTTTGCCGCAGGCGCGACGTTGCGCCGGGGCCGGGCGCACTCTACCTGTGCATGATTGCAGGGCGCGTTCCGCGCCGAAAAACGTCAGTCGAGCAGCATGACAGCGACCTTTGAATTCGGCCTGGACACGTTCGGCGATATCACCAAGGGCCCCGACGGGGCGCCGTTGAGCTACGCACAAGTCATCCGCAACGTGATCGAAGAGGCGGCGCTGGCCGATGCGGTCGGCGTTGACGCTTTCGGCGTCGGCGAGCATCACCGCCCCGATTTCGCGGTGTCGGCGCCGGAAGTGGTCCTGGCGGCGATCGCGTCGCGCACAAAGCGCATCAAGCTCGGCTCGGCGGTGACGGTGCTGTCATCGGACGACCCGATCCGGGTGTTTGAGCGTTTCTCGACGCTCAATGCCGCCTCGGGCGGTCGCGCCGAGGTGACCGTCGGGCGCGGCTCGTTCACCGAATCCTTTCCGCTGTTCGGCCACGATCTCGCGCAATACGAGGAGCTGTTCGAGGAGAAGCTCGACCTGTTCGTCGCGTTGCTGCGCAACGAGCAGGTGACTTGGCAGGGCCAGTTGCGCCCGCCGCTGAAAAATCAGCGGGTCTTTCCCCCGGTCGAGCATGCACCGCTGCGGACCTGGGTTGGAGTAGGCGGCAGCCCGGAATCCGTCGTGCGCGCCGCGCACCACGATCTGCCGCTCGCGCTCGCCATCATCGGCGGTGATCCCAAGCGCTTTCGCCCCTTTGTCGATCTGTATCACCGCGCCTTTGCCCAACTCGGCCGGCCGGTCAAGGATGTCGCCGTGCACTCGCCCGGCCACGTCGGGGTGACCGACCGGGAGGTGCGCGACGAATACTGGACCGGCTACAAGGCCATGCACGACAAAATCGGCGGCGAGCGCGGCTGGCCGCCGATCGGCCGCGCGCAATTCGAGCAAGAAGTCGAGCACGGCTCGCTCTATGTCGGTGCGCCGGAGACGGTCGCGCGTAAAATCGCCGCGACCGCGAAAGCGCTCGGCATCGTGCGCTTCGATATGAAATACTCCGCCGGCACGCTGCCGCACGAGACGATGATGCGCAGCATCGAGCTTTACGGCAAAAAGGTCATGCCGCTGGTGCGCGAGATGATGGTCGAGGAGAAAGTGCCGTTGGCTTAAGGTTTTCGGCCATAGCGGCGTTTCGCACGCAGACTTTGTGGAAAACGCAGGTGATAAAGCGTTGGTCGAGAATAAGGTCTTACGCGCTCGCGTTTGCGGCGATCGGCGTCGTTATCGCGTTTTTTGATGGGCCGGCTCGCTCTGAACCGGCGAACGAGCGGGCACGCTGCGAGACGCAAGCGGGAAGCTCGTTCCAGGAATTGACCCGCGAGCACGTTTCCGTATTGGAAAGCCTGAACCTGCCGTTCGAGATTATTTCCAACCAATATCAAGCTGCCTACAGCGAAAAGCTGAGCAGCTGTTTGCTGCTGATCCGAAAAAGAATGTCGATAAGACGGGAAATATCGGACACGTCCTACCTGATCGATGCCACCAGCCGCAATATGTACGCGCTGTACGCGGTGGATGGCGGCGCGGTTTCCTGCATGCTGATTCCGAGCATCAAAGAAACGAAGGCGTGCAAGAGCCGGCGCGAGTTCGATGATTTTGTCGGGAAGTATCTGAAATAGACAGATACGTGCGTTAGCCCTTCGCAAGCTTGTCGAACGCCATCAGCCGCTCGATCAACGGCTCAAGCTCGTTGAGCGGGAGCATGTTCGGGCCGTCGGACGGCGCGCGGTCCGGGTCCCGATGCGTCTCGATGAACAGGCCGGCGACACCGACGGCGACGGCGGCTCGCGCCAGCACCGGCACGAAGTCCCGCTCGCCGCCGGATGAAGTGCCCTGCCCGCTCGGCTGTTGCACCGAATGCGTCGCATCGAAGATCACCGGCGCGCCGGTCTTGGCAAGCAGTGGCAGCGCGCGCATGTCGGAGACGAGTGTGTTGTAGCCGAACGAGACGCCGCGCTCGGTGACCAGCAC
>CAYVPC010000269.1:0-4644 GCA_964453555.1 uncultured Hyphomicrobiales bacterium
GCCAAATCAATAGAGACCCGCGGGTCAAGCCCGCGGGTGACGATCCGAGAGGCGAACTCGCGCTTGGATTTTGCGGCACGTTTTTCCGCCCCCGCAATGGGGGAGGGGACCGCATGCAGTGTGGTGCAGGGGATAGGCTCGCTCCGTGCTGGCGCGCGCTTGCCCTCACCGGCGCGCTTTGCGCGCCGCCTCCCTCCGAGGGCGGGGAGGTAAAAGGCCAAGCCCGTTACGCCTTGAACTTCACGATCTTCTGCGTCTGCTCGCCCAGACCGTCGATGCCAAGGCGCACGGTGTCGCCGGCTTTGAGGAATTTCGGCTCCGGCTTGATGCCCATGCCGACGCCGGGCGGCGTGCCGGTGACGATCACGTCGCCCGGCTCCAGCACGAAGAATTGCGAGCAATACCAGACGAGATGTTCGACGCCGAACACCATGGTGCCGGTACTGCCTTTCTGCCGGCTCTCACCGTTGACCGTGAGCCACATATTGAGCTTCTGCGGGTCGGCGATTTCGTCGCGGGTCACCAGCCACGGCCCGAGCGGGCCGAAGGTCTCGCAGCCCTTGCCCTTGCAGAACTGGCCGGAGCGCTCGATCTGGAAGGCGCGCTCGGACACGTCGTTGGCGACGCAATAGCCGGCGACCGCGTTCATCGCTTTATCCTTGGCGAGGTAGCGGGCCCGGCTGCCAATGATGACGCCGAGCTCGACCTCGTAATCGAGCTTGGTCGAATCCTTCGGGGTGATGGTGGCGTCGTTCGGCCCGCAAATGCAGCTCGGCGCCTTGTTGAAAATGAGCGGCTCTTTCGGCAGCGCCATGCCGGCTTCGGCGGCGTGATCGGCGTAATTAAGCCCGATGGCGATGAAATTCCCGACATGACCGACGCACGCGCCAAGCCGCGGATTGCCGCGAACCAGCGGCAGTTTTTCGGCTTTGAGCTTGCGCAATTTGGCGAGGCTTTGCGGCGACAACGCCGTGCCGGCGATGTCCGGTACGATTTTCGATAGATCGCGGATGCGACCTTGGCCGTCGAGCATGCCGGGTTTTTCCCGGCCGGGGGCGCCGTAACGCACGAGCTTCATGGCAATCTCCGTGTTGCAGATATTTTCTATTCCTAGAACGCCGCCGGAAAAACGCCGCCGTCGATCAGCAAATTCTGGCCGGTGATATAGCCGGCCTGCGCCGAGCAAAGGAAGGCGCATGCGGCGCCGAACTCGTCGGGATCACCCGCGCGCCGCGCCGGAATGGTTTCGAGGCGCTCGGCAATGACCGCATCCTCGCTTTTGCCGGTCGCCTTCATCGTCGTCTCGACATAAGAGCGCAAACGATCGGTGGCGAACGATCCGGGCAGCAGGAAATTGATGGTGACATTGGAGGCGGCCACCGAACGCGCGATGCCGGCGAGAAAGGCGGTCAGGCCGGCGCGGGCGCCGGAGGACAGATCGAGGCCGGCGAGCGGCATCTTTACCGAGGACGAGGTGATGTTGACGATGCGGCCGAACTTTCGGGCCACCATCTTGTCGATCGATTTCTGGATCAGCTCCACCGCCACGATCATGTTGGCGACGACGCCGTCGATCATCTTTTGCCGGTCAAGCTCGCGGAAGTCGCGGAAAGGCGGGCCGGCATTGTTGTTGACCAGAATGTCCGGCTCGGGGCAGGCGTCGAACAGCGCTTTTTGCCCGTCCGGCGTGGCGACGTCGGCGGCGACCGGCACGATCCTGGCGCCGGTCGCCTTCAGCTCAGCGGCGGTGGCGGCGAGACGCTCGCGGTCGCGGCCGTTGATCACCACCTCGCAGCCGGCTTCGGCCAGCGCCTTGGCGCAGGCGCGGCCGAGCCCGCGGCTCGACGCGCAGACAATGGCCTTGCGGCCGGCAATTCCGAGATCCATGGCTTAAAGCTCCAGCAAAGCGTTGGTCGACATTACGGCCATTTCACCACCGGCGGCAGTGACGACAATATCGACTCGACGTTACCGCCGGTGCGCAAACCGAAAATAGTGCCGCGGTCGTACAGCAGGTTGAACTCGACGTAGCGCCCGCGCCGCACGAGTTGCTCCTCGCGCTCGGCCTCGGTCCACGGCTTGGCGAAATTTCTGCGCACGAGTTCCGGATAGATGCCGAGGAAGGCGCGGCCGACGTCCTGCGTGAGGGCGAAGGTCTCCTCCCAGCCGGTTTCGAGATAATCGTAAAAAATACCACCGACGCCGCGCGTCTCGCCGCGATGCTTGAGGAAAAAATAGTCGTCGCACCATGCCTTGAACTTGCCGTAAGGCGCGACGGCGGCATGGGCGTCGCAGGCCGCCTGCATCGCCGCGTGGAAAGCGATCGTGTCGGGATCGTCCTGGGTACGGCGGCGGTCGAGCACCGGGGTCAGATCGGCGCCGCCGCCGAACCACGCTTTAGTGGTGACGACAAAGCGCGTGTTCATGTGCACCGCCGGCACATGTGGATTTTGCATGTGCGCGATCAGTGAAATGCCGCTGGCGAAAAAACGCGGATCGTCGGCGGCGCCGGGGATGTCCTTGCGGAATTCGGGGGCGAATTCGCCGAACACGGTCGAGACATGCACGCCGGCTTTCTCGAACACGCGGCCCTTCATCATCGCCATGACGCCGCCGCCGCCCGGCACGCCGGTATGATCGGTGCGTTGCCAGGGCGTGCGCACAAAACGGCCGGCGGCCCGGTCGGCCAACGGTGCGCGGGCGGGCAGCGTATCCTCGAGCGTCTCGAAGGCGGCGGCGATCCGGTCGCGCAAGGTTTCGAACCAGGCGCGGGCCTGCTCCTTGCGGGTCTCAATGACGCTTTTGTCCATCGCGTGCAGAATGTCACAAATCCGTTCTTGGCCGTGAAGCGGAATCCCGCACCACTGCCCGGTGGGCTAGTCCCGTATCCCGCCGGTCTGCCGCAGCGCTTCGCCCGCTGCCATGCCGCGGCCACCGCGACGTTGAGCGAACGCATGCCGGGGCGCAGCGGGATTACCACGCGCGCGTCGGCGGCGTCACGGACCTCCGCCGGCACGCCGGCGGATTCGCGGCCGAACAGGAGCACGTCGTCCGTCCGGTAGTGGAAATCGAGATAGGACAGGGGCGCCGCAGTTGTGAACAGCACAAGGCGCCGACTGTCACCGCGCCGCCAGCCTTCGAAGTCCGCCCACGAGCGGTGCCGCGCGATGGCAACCGCATCGAGATAGTCCATGCCGGCACGGCGGAAGGCGCGGTCGGTCGCCGGGAAGCCGGCCGGCTCGATAATATGCGCTTCGACGCCCAAACATGCGCAGAGGCGTAGAATCGTGCCGGTATTTTGCGGGATATCGGGCTGGTAAAGGGCGATGTGCATGCGCGTTGCCGGTCATGCCGGGCCGGTCAACCAAAGCATTGAAAGGCCCTTGGGGGTGCGTTGGTTGGCACCCTTGCACTCTCGCGGCAAGGGTGCCAATAAAACGCGCCGGATTGCGTCGTTTCCGACCTCCCCCAGGTCGGGTGCGACCGGCCCTTCCGCCGCCGCACGGGCCTTCCGGGGGCGGTTCGCAGCGCGGATAGAGTAACCGGCAAGACGGACGAGGATGGGACGGCTGGCAACAATCTCCGCAGCGGAGCCTTCGCGCCGTGATTTTCACTGCACCGCGACAGCATAAGGTTCGACCATGAGCGAGCATTCGATCTACCAGCCGCAAAGCGCCCTGATGCAATGGATGGAGCGCCGGCTGCCGATCGCGAGCCTCGTTTATTCATCCTTCGTCGTTTATCCGACCCCGCGCAATCTGAACTACTGGTGGACGTTTGGCGGCATCCTGTCCTTCATGCTGGGCGTCCAGATCATTACCGGCATCGTGCTGGCGATGCATTACACGCCGCACGTCGACTACGCCTTCAATTCCGTCGAGTCGATCATGCGCGACGTCAATTACGGGTGGCTGCTTCGCTACCTGCACGCCAACGGCGCATCGTTCTTCTTCGTTGCGGTGTACGCCCACATGGTGCGCGGCATGTATTACGGCTCGTACAAGGAGCCCCGCGAGGTGTTGTGGATCCTCGGCGTCATCCTGTTCCTCCTGATGGTGGTTACCGGTTTCATGGGCTACGTGCTGCCATGGGGCCAGATGAGCTTCTGGGCGGCGACTGTCATCACCAATCTATTCTCGGCGCTTCCCGGCGTCGGCGATCCGATCGTCACCTGGCTGTGGGGCGGCTACGCCGTCGGCAATCCGACGCTCAACCGCTTCTACTCGCTGCATTACCTGTTGCCGTTCGTCATCGCCGGCGTGGTCGTGCTGCATGTCTGGGCGCTGCATATGGTCGGCCAAAATAATCCGACCGGGGTCGAGCCTAAGGTGAAAAAAGACACCGTCGCGTTCACGCCCTATGCAACCGTCAAGGATGCTTTCTTTTTCGGCGTTTTCTGCCTGTTCTATGCCTGGTTCGTATTCTACATCCCGAACTATCTCGGCCACTCCGACAATTACATTATGGCCAATCCGGGCCAGACGCCGACGCATATCGTGCCGGAATGGTACTATCTGCCGTTCTACGCAATTCTGCGCGCGATCCCGAACAAACTGCTTGGCGTGATCGGCCTTGGCTCGTCGATCGTCCTGCTCGCCTTCCTGCCCTGGCTCGATACCTCGCGCGTGCGCTCGGCGAATTACC
>CAYVPC010000270.1:0-4513 GCA_964453555.1 uncultured Hyphomicrobiales bacterium
CCGCGCGATTAGTTTTTGCATTCACTACCCCCGGTGGGTAATCGCCGCGGCGCTCATTCTGGCAGTCGCGTCGGGTTGGTATGCCGTTACGCATTTCTCGATGACGACGGACATCAATCAGCTGATCTCCAGCAACAGTCCGGGACGACAACGGGAAATCGCGTTCGAAAAAGCCTTTCCGCAATTCGACACGATCGTGGCGGTCATTGACGCGCCGACACCCGAACTAGTCAGTGGCGCGACCGCCGCGTTGGTCGGCCGGTTGTCGCAGCAAAAGAATTTCTTCCGCTCAATCGAGGACCCGCAGGGCGGTTCGTTCTTTGCGCAGAACGGCCTATTGTTCGCCAGCCCCGAGCAATTGGGTCCGCAGGTAATGCTGCTGCAACAGGCCCAGCGCCTTATTCAGGTGCTGGCCGCCGATCCGAGCCTGCGCGGCGTGCTCCGCACGCTGCAATTCGCGCTGCTCGGCGTGCAATCCGGCAAACTCAAGCTCGACGACATGGTGTGGCCGCTGACGCTTGGCGCCGACACGCTCGAAGAGGTGAGTGCCGACAAGGCGGCCAGCTTTTCCTGGCACGTGCTGGTGCAGGCGCAAGAGCCGAAGCCGGCCGATCTCCTGCGATTCCTGCAGATCCAGGCGATACTCGATTATTCGGAGCTTGAGCCCGGGCTCAAGGCCAGTAACGTTATTCGCGAGGCGGCGGCCGACCTCAAGCTCGGCTCGGTTTATCAAGCGCATGTACGCCTGACCGGCCCGGTGCCGATGAACGACGAGGAATTCGCCACCATCAAGGAAAACGCGCTGCTGAACGCGGTCCTGACAATCGCGGTCGTTCTGTTCATCCTGTGGTTGGCGCTGCGCTGGTGGCGGATCATTTTTGCGGTGTTCGTCAGCCTTGCCGTCGGGCTCTCCGTCACCGCGGCGCTCGGCTTGCTGATGGTCGGCTCGCTCAATTTGATATCGGTTTATTTTGCCGTGCTGTTCGTCGGTCTCGGAGTCGATTTCGGACTTCAATTCAGCGTGCGTTATCGGGCGGAGCGGCACGAGGTCGACGGTTTGTACGAAGCATTGCTGCATGCCGGCCGGCGGGCCGGAGCGCCATTGGTGCTGGCGGCGTTTGCGACGGCAGCCGGCTTCCTCTCATTCCTGCCGACGGCCTATCGCGGGCTGTCCGAGCTCGGTTTGATCGCCGGCTTCGGCATGCTGATCGCGTTCCTCACCAGCATCACACTGTTGCCGGCCCTGTTGTGCCGGCTCAAGCCGCGCAGCGAGCCGCAGCCGCTCGGTTACTCCTTTCTCGCGCCGGTCGATCATTTTCTCGAGCGCAATCGCACACCGATCCTCATCATCACCGCGGTGGCGATACTGGGTGCCTCTCCGCTGCTCTACTGGCTGCGTTTCGATTTCAATCCGATGAATTTGCGCAATCCCAACGGCGAGGCGGTCGCAACCTACCTTCAGCTCGAAAAGGACGGCTCCGGCGGCGCCAACGATATCGAAGTGCTGGAGCCGACGCTGGCCGCAGCCGATCAGGTCGCCGCCAAGGTGCGGGCGCTGCCCCAGGTCGCCCGCGCCGTGACGCTGTCGAGCTTCATTCCGGACCGGCAGCAGGAAAAGCTGGCGCTGATCAAGGGCGCGGCGGAGGCGCTCGGTCCCGCGCTGTCGCCGCCGACCGTCAGCCCGCCGCCGACCGACGCGGAAACCGTTGCGATCATCAATTCAACGGTCGACGCGCTCAACAAGCTTGCCGGCGATGCCCCCGGTCCCGGACACGATGCGGCAAAGCGCCTGGTTGGCGACCTGACCACACTTGCCAAGGCCGATCCTGCGGCCCGCCAGCGGGCCGAAGTCGCCTTCGTGCAGCCGCTCAGGACGGCGCTTGACGATCTGCGCAATCTCCTCAAGGCCCAGCCGATTACCCGCGAAAGCCTTCCGCAGGATCTCGTGCAACAATGGGTCAAGCTGGACGGTCTGGCGCGCTTGCAAATCGCGCCCAGCGGCAATGCGAACGACAATGCGACGTTGCGTACCTTCGCCCACGATGTGCAGCGGATCGAGCCCAACGCCACGGAGGGTCCGATTTCGATCCTCGAGGCGAGGCGCACGATTATCACCGCTTTCCTGCAAGCCGCCGCCTGGGCGTTGCTGTCGATCGCCGTGTTGTTATGGATCACCTTGCGGCGGCTGGGCGACGTCCTGCTGACGCTGATTCCGCTCCTGGTCGCCGGTGTCGTCACGCTGGAAATCTGCGTTGCGATCGACATGCCGCTTAATTTCGCAAACATCATCGCGCTGCCGCTCTTGCTCGGCGTCGGCGTCGCGTTCAAGATTTATTACATCATGGCCTGGCGCGAGGGGCAGACCAAACTGTTGCAATCGGTGCTGACCCGCGCCGTGACGTTCAGCGCCTGCACGACCGCGACCGCGTTCGGCAGCCTCTACTTCTCCAGCGATCCGGGGACCTCGAGCATGGGCAAGCTGCTCGCCATCGCGCTGCTGACAACCATGACCGCGGCGGCGTTGTTTCAGCCCGTGCTTATGGGCAAGCCGCGCGAGCAGGTGTTGCAACAGCATGCACACCGCAAGGCCGCCGGCGCCATCGAATAGAAAATATCCCGGAAAGGAATTCGCCCGCTAGCGGTGCGCGGAGTTGTCCGGCTTGCCGGTTTTCGCCTTGGGCGCTGCGTTGTGGTGGTTCGGATTAAAGCGCGGATCGATCTCGTTGTAGGCCGACTCCGGCAAACGCGTCCAATACTGATCCTGGCCCAAAAGCGAAATGCCGAGATAACCGCGCACGACCAGAGTCTGACCGTCTGGCTGGAGCGTCATATTGGCGCTGTAGATACGGCCGTAGCGCGGGTCGAGAATGGTGCCGTTGGTATAGCTTAGACCGTCGCGCTTCATGCCGCGGATGATGTCGAGGCCGAGCCACGGCCTGTTGTGACGGTCATCCGAACATTGATCGCATACGACATCCATATTCTCGCTGGGTTTCAAAAACATCCGCACGATCAAGCCTTCATAGATGCCGTCATGATCGCGGATCAGAAACCAGCCGTTCGGCTCGCCGGTATCCTTGTCGATCGCCTGCCACAGCCCGGCCGCCGTCGGCTCCGCGCCGACCGCATGAACGGCGCCGAGGAGCGAAAGGCTCCCGGCTGTGAGGATGGTTATGAGGCTTCGGTGCATCGCTAGCTTCTCCAGCATGGTGGCAAAGTTGACGCAGGTCAATTCGACAAACGAAAAAAGCATGATGTAAGTATGTCATCGGGCCGGCAAAGATTTGTCGGCCTTCGCTAAGTTGGAACAGGCCAAAGAGGGCGAGGTCGTGATCCATCAATACAAGCTCACCGCGGAATGATGCGCCGCCGCGGCGATTGACAAAGGCGCGGTGTCGCCGCTTCCATGATTGGTCCGCCGGAGCGAGGGCCGGACAGACCCGGGAGCCCAATGGCCAGCAAGATCATCATCAGTTGCGCGATCACCGGCTCGATCCACACGCCGACCATGTCGGACGCGCTGCCGATCACGCCCGACCAGATTGCGACGCAGGCGATCGATGCCGCCAAGGCCGGCGCCGCCATCCTGCATCTGCATGCGCGCGACCCGAAAGACGGACGCCCGTCGCCGGACCCGAACGTCTTCATGCAGTTCCTGCCCCGCATCAAGCAGGCGACCGACGCGGTGGTGAACATCACGACCGGCGGCGCCGTCACCATGACGGTGGAGCAACGCATTTCCGCTGCGCAGACGCTGTCGCCGGAAATGTGCTCGCTCAACATGGGCTCGATGAATTTCGCGCTTTATCCGATGGCGAAGCGCTACAAAAACTGGAAGTACGATTGGGAGGAACGCTACCTGTTGAATTCCGACGCCTACATCTTCCCGAACACGTTTCGCGACATCGAAAAGATCGCCAAAATTCTCGGCGAGGGCCACGGCGTAAAATTCGAACACGAATGTTACGATACTGGCCACCTTTACAATCTTGCCCATTGCGTCGACCGCGGCATGTTCAAGCCGCCGGTTTTCCTGCAACTGATCTTTGGTATCCTCGGCGGCATCGGCCCCGAGCTCGACAATCTTTTATTCATGAAGCGCACCGCCGACCGACTATTCGGCGACCAATATTACTGGTCGGTGCTGGCGGGCGGCCGCCATCAGATGAATTTCGCCACCAACGCGGCTATGATGGGCGGCAACGTGCGCGTCGGCCTTGAAGATTCGCTCTATATCAGGCCCGGCAAGCTTGCCAAAAGTAATGCCGAGCAGGTGGCGAAGATCCGCCGCATCGTCGAGGATCTTGGCTACGAGATCGCGACGCCGGCCGAGGCGCGCGCGTTGCTCGGTCTCAAAGGTGCCGATCGCGTGAAATTTTAGCCGCGTCGGCGCCTTGACCCTGCGGGCGGCGCGACGCTACATGCCGGATTCTGGAAAGGGCGGTTAGCTCAGCGGGAGAGCACTTCCTTGACATGGAAGGGGTCGCAGGTTCGATCCCTGCACCGCCCACCA
>CAYVPC010000271.1:0-4507 GCA_964453555.1 uncultured Hyphomicrobiales bacterium
GCTCGAGACGCTGATGGTCGGCACCTTCTGCGCGCTCGACCTGGTGCTGTTCTATCTGTTCTTTGAAGGCGGCCTCATTCCGATGTTCCTGATCATCGGCGTGTGGGGCGGCCCGCGCCGGGTGTATGCAAGCTTCAAGTTTTTTCTCTACACGCTGCTCGGCTCGGTGCTGACGCTGCTCGCCATCATGGCGATGTATTGGGAGGCCGGCACCACCGACATTCCGACGCTGCTGCATCACGCGTTCCCGCGTGCGTTGCAGACCTGGGCCTGGTTCGCCTTCCTCGCCTCGTTCGCGGTCAAGATGCCGATGTGGCCGGTCCACACCTGGTTGCCGGACGCGCATGTCGAGGCGCCGACCGCCGGCTCGGTCATCCTCGCCGCCATCCTGCTCAAGATGGGCGGCTACGGGTTCCTCCGGTTCTCGCTGCCGATGTTCCCGCAGGCTTCGCTTGAACTCGCGCCGCTGATCTACGCGCTCTCCGTCGTCGCCATCGTCTACACCTCGCTCGTCGCCTTGATGCAGGAGGATATGAAGAAGCTGATCGCCTATTCATCGGTCGCGCATATGGGCTTCGTGACGATGGGATTGTTCGCGATGACGGCGCAGGGCGTCGCCGGCGGTATCTTCCAGATGATCTCGCACGGCATCGTCTCCGCCGCCTTGTTCCTGTGCGTCGGCGTCGTCTACGACCGCATGCATACGCGCGAGATTGCGGCTTATGGCGGGCTGGTCAATCGCATGCCGGTCTACGCCTTCGCCTTCATGGTATTTACGCTCGCCAACGTCGGGCTACCGGGCACGTCCGGTTTCATCGGCGAATTCCTCACGCTGCTTGGTACTTTCCGCGTCAATAATTGGGTGGCGACGCTGGCGACGCTTGGCACCATCCTGTCGGCTGCCTACGCGCTCTGGCTCTACCGCAAGGTGATCTTCGGCAAGCTGGAGAAACCGAGCCTGTTCCACATCAAGGACATCGGCTGGCGCGAAATGGCGGTGATGGCGCCGCTCGTGATCCTGACCATCGTTTTCGGCATTTACCCGAAGCCGGTGCTCGATATGTCGGCCGCGTCGGTAACGCAGTTGATCGACAACTTCCAGCATGCGGTGTCGAGCGTCCAAGCGGCGGCGCTCGTAAGGTGAGGGCATGAACGCAGCGCTAACCATTTCCGGCATCGTACCGCTCCTGCCCGAGATCGTGCTAGGCGTCAGCGCGATGGCGCTACTTATGGTCGGCGTCTATCGCAGCGGGCCCGGTGATCTTGCGATCGACGTCGGATCGATCATGCTCCTGATCGCCGCCGGGGTGATCGTGGTCGCGCTGCCTCCCGGCAAGCTCACTACCTTCGACGGCAGCTTCGTAGTCGACGACTTTGCCCGCTTTCTCAAAATCCTCGCCATTCTCGGCTCGGCCGCCGCCATCCTGATGTCGATCGATTACGACAAGCGCGAGAAGGAGCAGCGGTTCGAGTATTCCGTGCTGATCGTGCTCTCGACGCTCGGCATGCTGATGCTGATCTCGGCCGCCGATTTGATAGCCCTCTACCTCGGCCTCGAATTGATGAGTCTGCCGCTTTACGTGGTGGCGGCAAGCCATCGCTCGTCGCTGCGCTCGACCGAAGCGGGTTTGAAATATTTTGTGCTCGGCGCGCTGTCGTCGGGAATGCTGCTCTACGGCGCGTCGCTGGTTTACGGTTTCACCGGTACGGTCAATTTCGCCGGCATCGCCAAATCGGCCGCGGAGGCGGGGCCCGGCTTGATCTTCGGGCTGGTGTTTCTGTTCGCCGGTTTCTGCTTCAAGGTTTCCGCCGTTCCGTTCCATATGTGGACGCCGGATGTCTACGAGGGCGCGCCAACCCCGGTAACGGCGTTCTTCGCCGCCGCGCCGAAGGTTGCCGGCATCGCCATGTTCGTGCGTGTCTCGGTCGCCGCTTTTCCCGGCATCACCGCGCAATGGCAGGAGATCGTCGCCTTCGTCTCGATCGCCTCGATGCTGCTGGGCTCGTTCGCGGCCATCGGCCAGCGCAACATCAAGCGGCTGATGGCCTATTCTTCTATCGGCCATATGGGCTTTGCGCTGATCGGGCTCGCCGCCGGGACCTCGGAAGGCGTCCAGGGTGTGCTCGTTTACATGGCGATCTATGTCACCATGACGCTCGGCACCTTCGCGGTGATCCTGTCGATGCGCCGGGACGGCGGCATGGTTGAATCGATCGATCAGCTTGCCGGGCTCGCCCGCACGCACCCGACCATGGCCTTCATGCTGGCGATGCTGCTCTTCTCCATGGCCGGCGTACCGCCGCTCGCTGGCTTCTTCGCCAAATTCTATGTCTTTCTCGCCGCCATCAAGGCCGGGCTCTACATACTTGCGGTAATCGGCGTCCTAGCGAGCGTCGTTGGCGCCTATTATTATCTGGCCATCATCAAAACCATGTATTTCGACGAGCCGGCTGAAGGATTTTACGGCATGCCGGGCGAGCTGAAAGTCGTGCTTGGCGTTTGCGCGTTGTTCAACATCCTGTTCTTCGTCTGTCCGGGACCGCTGGTCGGCGTGGCAAGCGCCGCCGCCCACTCGCTGTTCTGATGCAGCTCGATCCCAGCGCGGTCGAGGCGAGGATAGGGCTCGTTGCCCTCGGAACGGTCGGCTCCACCAACGCGGAAGCACTTGAGCGAGCGCGCAGCGAACGCGGATCGTTCTGGGTAACGGCCGAGGCGCAGACCAAAGGGCGTGGCCGCATGGGCCGCTCCTGGAACTCGCCGCCAGGCAATCTCTACGCCAGCCTTCTGCTGCGCGATCCGTCGGTATTCGAGCGGGCGCCAGAATTGACTTTCGTCGCGGTGCTGGCGCTGCGCGACGCGATCGTCGCCGAAGCCGCCGCGCTCGCGCCGCAGCTGACCTTCAAATGGCCGAATGATTTGCTGCTGGCCGGAGAGAAGTGCGCCGGCATTTTGATCGAAGGCGAAGTTGAGGTCGAGGTCGGCACAAGCGTGACCGTGGTCATTGGCATTGGCGTAAACTGCGCGCACCATCCGCCTACAACGTCCGTATCGCCGCTCGCCGGCGCAGGGCCTTGGTCCGTGCAGCCGACGCCGTTCGGCGAGCTCGCGGTGCTTTATCCGGCAACCGACCTTCACGCTCACGGCGCCGCCATCACGCCGCAGCAATTGTTTACCCGGTTGTCGGCGACCATGTGCGCGCGGATCGCGCAATGGGACAGCGGCAGCGGCTTTATCGCTATCCTGGGCGACTGGCTCTCCTCCGCACGCGGCCTCGGCGAGGAAATCAGCGTGCGCCAAAACGGCAGCGAAAGGGTCGGGCGCTTTGTCGGCCTCGACCAATCGGGCCGTCTGGTGCTGGAGCTTGCCGGCGGGCGCATGGAGAAGATATCGGCCGGTGACGTGTTTCCGTTCGCACTGCGCGGCGGCCGAGAAATTCCGAGCCAACGGGCGACGTGATGGCGCAAGGCGAGTTTGTGTTTGCGCCGCTTGGCGGCATCGGTGAGATCGGGATGAACCTCTCGATTTATGGCGTCGGCGACGGCCGCCGCCGGCAGTGGCTAATTGTCGATTGTGGTGTGTCGTTCGCCGCCGAGGAGCATTTGCCCGGCATCGACCTGATCCTGCCGGACATCCGCTATCTGATCGAGGAACGGCGCAACATCGTGGGCCTAGTGCTCACCCATGCCCATGAAGACCACATGGGCGCGCTCATCGACCTGTGGCCGCGGCTCAAGGTGCCGCTTTATGCGACCCCATTCGCCGCGGCCCTGTTTGAAGCGCGCCGGTTGTCCGAGCCCGGCGCGCCCGAGATTCCGGTCAATATCGTGCCGCGCGGCGGTCATGTCGCGCTCGGACCGTTCGCGATTGATTTCATCAACGTGGCGCATTCCATCCCGGAATCGAATGCGCTCGCGATCCACACCCCCCTCGGCACGGTCTTGCATACCGGCGACTGGAAGATCGATCCGACTCCGCTGATCGGCGCGCCGACGGATCAGGCGAAGCTTACGGCCCTTGGCGACAGCGGCGTGCTGGCGCTTATCGGCGATTCGACCAACGCGGTCCGCGACGGCCGCTCGCCATCGGAAGCCGACGTGGCAAAGACGCTGGCCGAACTTATTAGCACCGCGCCGGCGCGCGTGGCGGTCACGACCTTTGCCTCGCATGTCGGCCGCATCCGTGCCGTCGCCGATGCCGCGCGCGCCGCCGGGCGCGAAGTCGTGCTGGTCGGCCGCGCCATGGAGCGCGTGGCGCAGGTTGCGCGCGAAACCGGCTATCTCGACGGCGTGCAGGACTTTCGCGAGGCGCAAAGTTACGGCTATCTGCCGCCCGACAAGGTGCTGGCGCTGTGCACCGGCAGCCAGGGCGAGCCGCGCGCGGCGCTGTCGCGCATCGCCGAGGATGAGCATCCCGAGGTGACGCTGGCCAAGGGCGACCGCGTGATCTTCTCGTCCCGCGCCATTCCCGGCAACGAGAAGGCCGTGGCCCGGGTGATCAACGGCCTGG
>CAYVPC010000272.1:0-4501 GCA_964453555.1 uncultured Hyphomicrobiales bacterium
ATGCACGACCAGCCCCCGCGGCTTGTCGATCACGATGATGTCGGCGTCCTCGTAGACGACGTTGAGCGGGATGGCTTCGGCGGCGGGCTTGGCGGCGGCCGGCTGCGGTATGTCGAGCGCGATTGCGGCGCCGGAATTGACGCGATGGCTGGGATCACGGATCGTGCGCCCATCGACGGCGACCGCGCCCGCCTCGATCAACGCCCTGAGCCGCGTGCGCGAAAGCTCGGCGACATGCGCGGCGAGCACGCGGTCAAGCCGGCCGCCGGCATCGTCGTCGGCGAGATGGATTAATTTGTGCGTCGGCGTCACGGTGGTTTCTTTGGGCAATTCTTTCGGCATCGGCAATGAACAAATTAGCCACGGTTGAAGCGCAAAGCGACGGGCCCGTCGAAGCCAGCGCCGTGGCCGACCGCATGGTCACGCGCGTACGCTTCTTGATGATCATATCCGGCATCACGACGCTGATCGCGATCGCCGCGGTCGTCAGCGTCATCGGCTATCGCGTTTTCCGCGCCGGCGGCAGTGCCGGCGCCGTCACCGAAGGGATCGTCACGCTGCCGAAAGGCGCCCGCATCGTCGCAACCTCGATGGCCGGCGACCGCCTCGCGGTCACGCTCGATATCGGCGGCGCGGCCGAGGTCCGCACCTACGACCTCAAGACCCTGAAAGAAACCGGCCGGATCAGGTTCGCGACCGAGCCGTGAACAGCTTGCGCGCTCGCGCCATTCGGGGTTTATTTCACCGGCACGCTCCCTTCGTCTAGCGGTCTAGGACGCGGCCCTCTCAAGGCTGAAACACGGGTTCGATTCCCGTAGGGAGCGCCACCCCAAAAAATCAGCTTTGAATCTGTTTCGGAAAATCTTGAAAAGTGCCCCACTTTTTGGTGCGGTGGGACACCTTCCTGTTCTCGATTTGTTGGTGACTAGCCCTTCGTTGCAGACCTCGCGGAGGGACGCGCTTGACTCCTAAATCTCGATCTGCCGGCCGATTTCTACGAAATTCTCCGGAGGAATGTTGAACAAGTCCACTGCACGCACCGAATTGCGGAACATCAGCGTGAACAGGCGCAGTCTGGCGCGCAGCAGCCAGCTGCGCCGTTTAGAGCAGACTATCGTGTCCCGGCCGCCGAAGTAGATTGCATCTTCGAGGTCGATCGGACACCCGCGATCTTTCGCTTGCCGTAAGGCAGCGGGAATGTCAGGCACCTGGACGAACCCAAAGTGCACAATGATATGCCAAAATCCCTCGGCGAGCTTCTCCAGCTCAATGCGGTCACCAGGCGCGACGCGCGGGATATCCTCGAATTTTACCGTCAGCGCGATCGCGGTTTCGGACAGTGCTCTCATCTGTGCGACGTGCTCGACGATCAGGAACGGGATCGTCGTGCTGAGGCGCGTCAGAAAGATGGCCGTGCCGGGCACGCGCGGTACACGGCTCTCCTTGAGACGGGAGAAGAACGCATCCGGCTTCTCAGTCAGCACTGCATGGCGGTTGCGCAGGGCCTCGAAGCCGAAGTGCCATAAGATCATGACGATGAACACCAAGGTGCCGAACATCAGGGGTATCCAACCGCCTTCCCGGATCTTGAAGAGATTGGCCGCGAAGAACGCGAAGTCGACAGCGAGAAACAGGCCGCTCGCGATCAGCGCCGGTCTTGCCGGCCAGCGCCAGCGCGCCCGCATGACATTATAAAGCAGCGCTGTCGTGAGCAGCATGGTGGTCGAAACCGCGGTACCGTAGGCGCCCGCTAAGCGATCCGAACTGCCGAAGCTGACGGTGAGCGCAACCGTCAGCGCCATCATCGTCCAGTTCACGAACGGCACGTAGATCTGCCCGTATTCCTCTGAAGAAGTCTGGCGGATCCGAACGCCCGGGAACCAGCCGAGCTGCATCGCCTGACGGGTGAGCGAAAACGATCCGGTGATGATCGCCTGGCTGGCAATGATCGTGGCAACGGTTGAAAGCCCGACGAGTGGATATAAGGACCATGATGGTGCCAGCCGGAAAAACGGATTGCCGTCCATGGCCGGATCGTCGAGGAAAAGCGCGACTTGCCCGGCATAATTGAGTAGCAGCGCCGGCAGCACGATCCCGTACCACGAGGTGCGGATCGGATTACGGCCGATATGGCCCATGTCAGCATACATGGCTTCGGCGCCGGTCATCGCCAGAAAGACCCCGCCGAGCACGGCGATCCCGCTCCAGCCGTGGCCTGTCAATAGCGCCATCCCGTATCGCGGATCGACCGCGCTAATTACCGCCGGATAGCGGGAAATGCCGGCAACGCCTAACGCTGCGATGACGGCAAACCACAACAGCATCACCGGTCCGAAAGCACGGGCGATCTGCGCGGTGCCGCGGCTCTGGATTGCGAACAGGGCGAACAAGATCGCAACCGCCATCGAGACGATGTGCGGCTTGAAAATATCGGTGGCGACGTTGAGCCCTTCGAGGGCGCTCAGTACCGAGATCGCCGGCGTGATGATGCCGTCGCCGTAGATCAACGCCGCTCCGAACAGCCCCATGACGATAAGGATGCGCCCGCCTTCGGACCAGTTTGAGCCGGTCATCGACATCAGCGCCAGGATGCCGCCTTCGCCGTGATTGTCGGCGCGCATGACGAACAAGCAATATTTGATGGAAATGGTGATGATCAGCGCCCAGAAGATCAGCGAAAGACTGCCGAGCGCCGCCTCCCTGGAGAAATGTCCGCCGGTTGCCCCGACGATTGCCTGCAGCGTGTAGAGCGGACTGGTTCCTAGATCGCCATAAACAACCCCGAGTGCAGCGAGGGTGGCCGCCGGTGTGGTCTTGCGAGCAACGCCCGCATTCGCCGAATTGTCTTCGCCAACGATATCGGCTGACATGATCCCGGGTTCCTTGCGCCGTTAATCCAAGTGTAACCCGCGCACCTGCTGCCGTCGCGTTGCCCGTATCCTGCAGGACTACTGCTCTTGCGGAGTTGCTCGACATACCCAGCGATGATCACATGGCACGTCGCGCAACCTAATTGCCCTGGCCGCGTTACCCGCTCGACATGCCAAAGTTCAAAGTCGAATTCTCGAACTATGCGACCACTCTTCCGGAACAGGGGCTTGATTTCGCGAATGCGGACGCGGCCGTCGAAGGCGCGAGGGAGATTGCCAGGAAGCTTCGAGCCGACGGCATGTTTATGTCCAGATCGAATTTTTCAGACTGGCATATGACCATCATGAATGCGGACGGGACGACGGTCGCCGAATTTCCATTGGAAGAGGACGAAAATATTTAGACACGCCCTTGCTCCGCAAAGAAGGTAGCATAGGCCGACGCAACCGATTAGGTACTCGTCGTTTTTGGCCTTGGCGCGGATATTGGCTTTCCACCCGCCGTTTGGTGCCGCCTGGTCACTTTTATACAGACCTCCCTTCATTCCCGCCGCACCGTGCAAGTCAGCAAGCACGGAGGGTTACAATGTCGCTTATGAACGAATGGCAAAAACCGCCCAGCTCTATTATGCCAGTAGTTTGCTGGCGTTGCGACGCGCCGATGAGGATCAAAACAATCGCACCGACAATGTCATACTCGCCGCGTGACGAGATTGTTTACGTCTGTCCGGCCTGCAATCTCGAAAGGAAGCACGTCGTTCCGAGGGGCGACTAAAGTTCGCCGCCTCAGTCGGTCGCCTCACTTCTACGCTGTCCTAAGTCCGAGCCCTTTGCACCTATTTGTTAGGCCGGGAGGCCTATTATTATTTGAGAGGGAACTTTTTAGGCGAACGGAACTTATGCCTTCGCACTGCACTTAATTTACCCGCATCATGCGGTGATTTTCCTAGGAGGATGAAATGGGGCTGATCCTACTCTTGATTATTCTGGTCCTTCTTTTTGGTGGTGGCGGCTTCTATCTGGGACCTCCTTACCATTATTTTGGCGGGGGCCTCGGCACGATATTGGTAATCATTATTATAGTCCTTCTCTTGAGGGGCTGACGCGACCGCTCGCTCGTCATCGTGAGGTTGCCTCAGTTGGCGGCCTCGTCATCATTCCGCTTCCGCCGCGCAATTTCGCCGACGTTCGCCAATATCCCCCTTGGCACCGCCCATTTAAAGTACGATTGGATTTTTAGAAAGCGGTCAATTTTGATCAGACCCGGAGCAACACCTTGTTGAAGGATGTTGCGATAGCCCATGTTTTCACTTGCAGTTGTTAAATTGCCGAGGGTGGCCAAGCCAAAGCGCACGTAGACATGGTCAGGACCATCAACCAACTCACCTTGAAAGGTGACAGACCATGACTCTCACGACGATGCCACGACCGCCGACTCGGGCACGAGATACGTCTGCAGCGACAATGAAAGCTTTCGTTTACCGGGGGCCAGGCAAAAAAGCCCTGGAAGATCGTCCAAAGCCGGACATCACGGCGCCGACGGACGCGATCGTCAAAATAGTAAAGACGACGATTTGCGGGACCGACCTGCACATCCTCAAGGGAGATGTTCCGACTTGCCAGCCCGGCCG
>CAYVPC010000273.1:0-4453 GCA_964453555.1 uncultured Hyphomicrobiales bacterium
CGCCTCGTTCGCAATGAGGAGGTCAGGGGTTCAACTCCCCTCGGCTCCACCAGCCTTCGCTTGCTACGCAAGCTACGGCTCGGCAGGCCAACCAGCGCCAAACCGGCGTAGCAAGCGACGCAAGCAACGGCTCGGCCAGCTTACCCGACGGCCGCAGGAAACCGGGCTTTTCGATTGGCGCGCACAGGTTCATCATATTCGCGACGTAAATGCGCGGAATAGGGACGACCAGCATGCGACCGGTCATTCTAGGGCTGGCTTTGGCGGCACTGTGGCTCGCCGCCGCGGCGCCGGCGCGCGCCGCGACCGCCCCATGCGGCGGCGACTTCGGCGCCTGGCTGGAAGGCTTCAAGCTGGAAGCGGCCGCGCAAGGCGTGTCGCAGCGCGCCATCCAGTCCGCGCTTAGCGGCGTAACATTCGATCCGAACATCATCGCGCGCGACCACGCGCAGGGTGTCTTCCGGCAAAGCTTCGAAGAATTCTCCGGCCGCATGGTGCCGCCGCGATTGGCGCGCGGCGAAAAGCTCCTCAAGCAATATGCTCCGGTATTCGCATGGATCGAGCAGCAATTCGGCGTGCCGGGTCCGGTCATCGTCGCGATCTGGGGACTCGAGACCGACTTCGGCGCCAACTCCGGCAAATTCCCGACCATCCGCGCCTTGGCGAGTCTCGCTTACGATTGCCGCCGGCCGGACAAGTTCCGCGGCGAACTTCTGGCGGCTTTGCGAATTGTCGATCGTGGCGACATGAATCCAAACGACATGCGCGGCGCCTGGGCGGGTGAGATCGGCCAGACGCAGTTCCTGCCGTCGTCCTATCTCAAATACGCCGTCGATTACGATGGTAGCGGCCACCGCGACCTCATTCACAGTGTGCCCGACGTGCTAGCCTCGACCGCCAATTACCTGAAAGGCTACGGCTGGCAGCGCGGCCAGCCATGGGGGGAAGGCACGCCCAATTTCCAGGTGCTGCTGCAGTGGAATGCGTCGCAGGTCTATACCAAGACCGTCGCCTATTTCGCGCAGCAACTCGCTGGCGGTGGTTAGCGGACAAATCTAACCGGCGATCCAGCGTTCGAGGAAGACGCTGAGCCAGGCGCGCGCGCTGTGGTCGTACACGGCGCGATCGGCGAAATGCGCGGCGCGCGGCTTGGCGCCCGGCATCTCCAGGCGGCTGTGGCCGACCGTCGTCCATTTGTGCATCGTCCGATACGTCACGTCTGGATGAAATTGCAGCGCGTAACTCCGGCCGTAGCGAAACGCCTGCACCTCGAACATGTCGCCTTCGGCCAACAGCTCGGCGCCATCGGGCAGATCGAAACCTTCGCGGTGCCACTGATAAACCTGTTCTGGCCAGCTATCGACGACGGCGAGGCCGGCTGGGGTCGGCCGGATCGGGTAATAGCCGATCTCGGCGTGTCCGTGCGGATGCGGATAGACCCGCCCGCCCAGCGTCCGCGCACACATCTGCGCGCCCAGGCAGATGCCGAGAAAGGGCTTGTTTTCCTTCAGAGGCACGCCGATCCAGTCGATCTCGCGGCGGATGAAATCGTCGGCGTCGTTGGCGCTCATCGGGCCGCCGAAAATGATGGCGGCGGAGTGGTCGCCCAACGTCGAAGGCAGCGGATCGTCGAAGCGCGGACGGCGCACGTCGACTGTGTAACCGAGCTGTTGCAGCGCATGCCCAACCCGTCCGGGGGTTGAGTGCTCCTGGTGCAGGACGATCAAGATCGGCTGCGGCATGATCGAAATCCAACGGCGCGCAACAACAAACTCGTATCGTGTTCGCCCGCAAATTCAAGGCGCGGACACACGCAGCCGCTATGCACCGCCGGGCTTGCCGGCTGCTTTCTCGATGCGTTGCCGGAGCCCGATCCGCTCGCGCGGCGACACGCCCAGGAGATCGGCGGCGCGCCACAGCAGATTGTCTTCCAGTTCGTCACGCCGGCCGTCGGCGTAGACGATCTCCCACATCATTTCGATGACCTTGGCGCGGCCCCCTTCGTCGAGCGTGCGGTTGATGAGGCTGGTGAAATGATAAAGATCGACGGCTTCATTCTCGGCCACCGTCGCCTTGCCGATGAGTACATCGGTCGCGGCATCGTCGAGCGCGAAGCGCCGCTTCACCACGGAATGGAGCTTGTCGCGCTCACTTTGCGAGATATCGCCGTCAACCGCGGCGGCATGCACCAAGAGCGCCACCGCCGCCAGGCGGTAATCGTTGTCCGCGAATTGGCTCGGATGCTTGTCGCCGTCCACGAATTCGGCGACGAAGTTCTTGAACGATTCGAACATGACCCCTTCCCGTCCGGCGGGATTTCATTGTCACGTTCATATCGCCACGTAAAGTGCGCCGTGCAAGGTTCGCATCGCTTTGCCCGACGTGAGCGGCTACCCTCAATCCTCGATTTTGCCGAGGAAAAGACAATGCCCGCGACTGCCATCGACTCCACCGTCTTCCGCAACATCTTTTCCACCGAGGCGATGCGGCGGATTTTCTCCGACGAGAACCGCGTGCAGAAATATCTCGACGTCGAGGCGGCGCTGGCGCGGGTACAAGGTCGGCTCGGCATCATCCCGCCGGAGGCCAGATCGAACGTCATTGCAGCGCGAGCGAGATCGACTTTACCGGGCTGGAGGCGCAAACGGCGCGCATCGGCTATCCGGTGCTGCCGGTGGTGCAGCAGCTGGTGGCGCTTTGCCGCGGCGGGCTTGGCGAATGGTGCCATTGGGGCGCCACCACGCAGGACGTCACCGATACCGCCACGGTGATGCAAATCCGCGAGGCGCTGGCGCTGGTCGAAGCGGACGTCGAGGCGACCGCCGCGGCGCTCGCCGCCCTGGCGCGCAAATATCGCGATACCCCGATGGCCGGCCGCAGCAATCTCCAGCAGGCGGTGCCGATCACCTTCGGCTACAAGATGGCGACGTTGCTGGCGGCGTTCGACCGTCACCGGCACCGGCTGCAAGAGCTGCGCGCGCGGGTGTTGGTCGGCGAATTCGGCGGCGCGGCCGGCACGCTCGCCTCGCTCGGCGGCCGCGGGCTGGAGACGCAAGCCGAACTGATGCGAGAGCTGAAGCTCGGCCAGCCGGCGATCGCCTGGCACACCATCCGCGATACGATCGCCGAGATCGGCTGCTTCCTCGGCCTTGTTGCCGGCACCTGCGGCAAGTTCGCCTTCGACGTGAAGCTGATGATGCAAACCGAGGTCGCAGAGCTGTACGAGCCGTTCCACGAAGGCCGCGGCTCGTCGTCGACCATGCCGCAGAAGCGAAATCCGATTTCGTCGGTCTATATCACCGCACTCAATTCCGTCGTGCGCCAGCAGGTCGCCGCGCTTCTGGACGCCATGGTCGAGGACCACGAGCGCGCGACCGGGCCATGGGAGATCGAGTGGATCGTGCTGCCGGAGATTTTCTGCCTGACTGCAGGCGCGCTGGCGCAGACCCTGTCTGTGCTCACCGGCTTGCAGGTCGACGAAAAGAAGATGCGGGCGAACCTCGATTTGACCAAGGGGCTGATCGCATCCGAGGCGGTGATGATGGGGCTCGGCCCCCATCTCGGCCGCCAATACGCCCACGACCTCGTTTACGACGTCTGCCGCAAGGTCGTAGCCACCGGCCGTCCGCTGCTCGATCTGCTCGCCGAGAACGAAGGCGTCAACAAGCATCTCGACCGCGCGGCGCTGGCGAAGCTCTGCGATCCCGCGAATTATCTCGGTGAGGCCGGCGCCATGGTCGACCGCGTGCTGGAAATGCGAAGCCGCTAGCGGACTACTCCGCCGCGGTCGCCTTCGCCGCGGTCTGTTCCAGCACGAATTTCTGCAGCGCCTGCAGATCGGGCTTGCCCGAGCCGAGCAGCGGCAGCTTGTCGACGACGATGATCTCGGACGGGAACATCAGCTCGGCAGCGTGCTTTGCCCGCGCATAGGCCTGGAAATCGGCGCGCGTCGCGCCGTGCTTGTCGGTGACCAGAATGAGCCGCTCGCCCTTGCGGGCATCGGGCACCGCCGCCACCGCGGACAGATTGTTAGGCCACAGCTCGCCCGCCAGCGTCTCCACGGCGGCGAGCGAGATCATTTCGCCGCCGACCTTGGCGAAGCGCTTGGCGCGGCCTTTGATGGCGATGTAACCCTGCTCGTCGATGGTGACGATGTCGCCGGTGTCGTACCAGCCTTCCGGCGGCGGCTCGAGCACGCCCGGCTTTTCGGCGCGCAAATACCCGAGCATCACGTTCGGTCCCCTGACGAACAGCCGCCCGCCTTCCTCGACGCCTTCGACCTTCTCCAGCCGCGCCTGCATGCCGGGCATGAGGCGGCCGACGGTGCCGAACTTGTTGAACATCGGCGTGTTGAGCGCCAGCACCGGCGAGGTTTCGGTCACGCCGTAGCCTTCAAGAATGCGCATGCCGAACTTTTCCAGATAGATGCGGCGGGTCGATTCCTTGATCGGCT
>CAYVPC010000274.1:0-4440 GCA_964453555.1 uncultured Hyphomicrobiales bacterium
GAGAAAACCGCCGAATTGAGCGTGGCGAAGAAATTGTCGGACACCGGCACCACCGAGCCGAGATACTTCTTCACCAGCTCGGGATGCTCGTGGATCGCTTCCGAGATCGGCATGAACAGTACGCCGGCCTTGGCGAGCTCGGCCTTGAACGTGGTGGCGACCGAGACGGAATCGAACACCGCATCGACCGCGACCCTGCCGTAGCTGCCGCCCTCGACCTCCTCGCCGTCCGCGTTCACCGGCTTTTTGATGCCGAGCAGCGCTTCGCGCTCGCGCAACGGAATGCCGAGCTTGTCGTAGGTGGCGAGAATTTCAGGATCGATCTCGTCGAGTGAGGCCGGCCCCTTCTTCGGCGCGGAGTAATAATAAATGTCCTGATAGTTGATCGGGCCGTATTCAACCTTGGCCCATTTCGGCTCGTGCATGGTCAGCCAGCGCTTATAGGCGTCAAGCCGCCAGGCCAGCATCCATTCCGGCTCGTTCTTCTTGGCCGAGATGAAACGGACGGTGTCTTCCGAAAGGCCCTTCGGGGACTTGTCGGATTCGATCACCGTCTCGAACCCGTATTTGTATTGATCGACGTCGATCCGCCGGACCTGATCGACGGTCTCTTGCACTGCCGGCACTCGTCCCTCCGCTCACGGTTTCAAGGACCGCGGGTTGGATTAAGTCGGTATGGTCAGGCGCCTGTCCCTGGTCATCCCCACCGAAAGCCGTTGAACCATTCCAACAGCCGTAAAATTCGTCATCGGAGCAGCGAGTTAGGCGGCGATGCCGGGCTGCTCCTTGGCACCCTTAGATAATGCACCGGCAAGCTTTCTCCAAGCATTTAGGAACCGTTCCAGGTCGGTTTCCGTGGTCGCATGACCCAGACTGACGCGGATGGCGCCGCGTGTGAGCGGCGGCGAAACCCCCATGGCCGCAAGGACATGGGAGGGTTGCACCTTGCCGGAGGAGCAGGCGGCGCCGGTCGAGACCGCCACCCCTTCGAGGTCGAACGCGATAATCGCGGTTTCCGCCTTCATGCCGGGCACCGCGAACAGGATCGTGTTCGGCAGCCGTTCCGCGCCCGCGCCGAAAATCACAGCCTGCGGGGTGACGGTCCGAATCCCTTCCTCCAGTGCCTCGCGCAGCGTGAGCATGTGCGCGGCCTCTTCGGCGCGTACCCGCAGCGCCGCTTTGGCGGCGGCGCCGAAAGCGGCAATGCCGGCGACATTTTCCGTGCCGGCGCGAAGCCCCCGCTCCTGCCCGCCGCCGCGAATAAGCGGCTCGGGAAAATGAATGTCCTCGCGCGCGCGAACAAGCGCGCCTACGCCCTTTACGCCGCCGATCTTGTGCGCCGACAGCGTGATCAGATCGGCGCCAAGCGCGCCGATATCGATCGCCATGCGGCCCGCCGCCTGCACGGCATCAACATGCAGAAGACCGCCGGCCGCATGCACCATCGCCGCGGCTTGCGCGATCGGCTGGATCACGCCGGTCTCGTTATTGGCAAGCATGATGGAGACGAGCGGCCGCACCGTCTGCGAAAGCGCCTCGCTTAAAGCTGCAAGATCGACGCGCCCGTCGGCGTCCGCCGGAATGTCGGCGATGGCTTCGCGCGGGAAACGTCCGCCGGTTCGCACCGACGGATGCTCGATGGCGGAAATCAAAAGCTTGCCGCGCGGCTTCTTCTCGTCCGCGGTCTCGATCGCCGGCGTCAGTGCGAGCGCATTCGCCTCGGTCCCGCTCGACGTGAATGTGACAAGGCCGGGCTGCGCGCCGGCGAGCCGCGCCACGTCCTCGCGCGCCGCTTCGACCAGGTGCCGCGCCGCGCGGCCTTCGGCATGCACCGAGGACGGATTGCCGGTCAGCGCCAGCGCCGCAGTAAGCGCTTCGGCGGCTTCCGGCCGCAGCGGCGCCGTGGCGTTCCAGTCGAAATAGCTGCGCTCGGCCATGCTGGTTATGCTTGCTTTTCGCCCTGTGCCCCGTGGTAGAAGTCGCGGCGCTTCATTTCCGCCGGCCCATGCACGTCGTCAGTTCAAAAATCTGAAATGGTTTTAGACACTTACGTGCGGCCGCCGGGGCCGTCAAGCGAGTGCGAGTCAGCGCCCGCGGCACGGTAAACCGAGGTTCCACAATGCCTGAAGTCATCTTCACCGGGCCGGCAGGCCGCATCGAAGGCCGCTACCATCCGGCGAAGCAAAAAAACGCGCCGATCGGCATCGTGCTGCATCCGCATCCGCAATTCGGCGGCACGATGAACCATCAGATCGTCTACCAGCTCTATTACGCCTTCGTGCATCGCGGCTTTTCGGCGCTGCGTTTCAACTTCCGCGGCGTCGGGCGGAGCCAGGGCGGCTTCGACCACGGCATCGGCGAACTCTCCGATGCCGCGTCCGCGCTCGACTGGGCGCAGTCTTACAATCCCGAGGCGCGCAGCTGCTGGATCGCCGGTTTCTCGTTCGGCGCCTGGATCGGCATGCAGCTTCTGATGCGCCGCCCGGAGATCGAAGGTTTCATCACGATCGCGCCGCCGGCCAACCTCTACGACTTTTCCTTCCTTGCCCCCTGCCCGTCGTCGGGCCTGATCATCCACGGCGACCGCGACGCCGTGGTGCCGCCGCGCGACGTCACGAATTTGGTGGAGAAGCTCAAGACGCAAAAGGGCATCGTCATCGAGCAGAAGGTCGTGACCGGCGCCAACCACTTCTTCGACGGCAAGGTGGAAGCGCTGATGACCTCGATCGGGCAATATCTCGACAAAAGGCTTGGCACCAAGGGTGCCGCGCGCACCAGCGCGGCGTAATTTTTTTGCATAGCGGGCTTAAGCGAACGGGTCCGGCTGCGCGGCCGGCATTCCCCCTTTGACTATTATTTTCCTATTAAGTGCGGCCACGCCAGGCCGGTGGCCCTTTTTGAATTTAGAGCGGCCGGTTTTGACAGTGATCAATTTTGAACAGACTCAACCGGATGAATTTGCAGATTTCCGTCGCGGGCGAATCAACTCGGGGAAATCATGGCAGTCCTGAAACCTACCCAACGAGAAGAATATCTGCGCTACGCGGAGCATTGCTTAAACCTGGTGAGGATCGCGACCAGCCGGAAATCCCGCGTCATTCAGCGCCAAATGGCGGCAGAATGGTTCAAGCTGGCCGACATGTTCTTCGCTGCGGAGCAGCCTGCGGAGTGACGATGCAGAGGGCGCGTGAACGCCCAGCGGCAGCGGAGCCACTCGTCGGAATTACAACACCGCTCTCCGCAAGGCGCGAAAATGTGACGGCTACGACTTCACGGTGCGCGGCTGCTCGGCCAATACGACGCTCAGTAACGAGCTATGGATTTCGAGATGGCCGTTGTAGTCGATAAACCCCGATTGACGAAACTTGTTCATGAAATGGCTTACGCGTGAGCGGGTGGTACCGATCATCTCAGCGAGCGTCTCCTGACTGATCTTCGCGATAATTGGCTCCGGTCGGCCTTCCTTGCCAAAATTGGCCAACAGCAGCAGCAGCCGCGCAAGCCGTTTCTCGGTTGAGTTGAAGAGCTGATCGAGCAAGTCTTCTTCAACCCGGATATTTCTCGCCAAAATATGCGACATGAACATTTGGGAAAAGGCGGGCTCGTCTCGAAGGACCCGCTGAATTTCTGTTTTCTCCACTCGCATGGTCACGCATTCGGCTATTGCACTTGCGGTGGCCAGACGCTTCGGTTGTCCGCTCAAGCATCCTTCACCGACGAATTCGCCGGTACCCAGGATTGCGATCACCGCTTCCTTGCCCAACTTTGAAACGACGGTGACTTTGACCTTGCCCTTTTTAATATAAAAGACGGCGTCGGCGGCATCGCCTTGCGTGAAGATGATTTGTTTATCCCGATGCGTGGAAATGGCGCGGCCCCTGGCTGCGGTTGCCAAGAACACAGCCGGATCAAATTGCCGCGTGTGTTTGACTGTTTTCGACAACCTGCCCCGCTCGACCATTTATGCTCCAACGCCAAGTGGCATTTAGGCAGAACTGCAGCGATGCGGCTGTATAAAATAGCTCAACTCTGATCGAACCCGGTGCTTCCGTCGTTGGTGGCGGTGGCCGACGGAAGCGCTGCAAAAGTGGAGGCTGGACGCCTATGGGATGTCTGCAATTGCCCTTTTTCGGACCTCAGGCGAGGTCCGAGTGGAAGCCGCAAAGCACGGAATAGCGGACATTGGCAGCGGCCTTCGAACAAACCGGTTTATGAGTGCACGCCTTAACCGAAGGCGTCACCCGCCACTTGTTGCATGCAACCGCCGCGGCGGATTACGCTGCGCCTGATCCGCCCTATGCGTTTCGCAATCGCGTGGGTTCGGAGGACCAATGGTATGACGGACGATTTCTCAGACCTCGAAATTGCGGTTCTTTGCGACTTACTGGATAACCCCCGTGCCAATCTAAAAGCGCACAAAAGGGCCGTGCTTGATCAGCT
>CAYVPC010000275.1:0-4339 GCA_964453555.1 uncultured Hyphomicrobiales bacterium
TCGTCTTTGCGAGTTCGTACAATTATTGTCCCCATCGGTACGACTTTGTTGTTCCCAGGGACTTTGTTGTTCCCAGGAGAGTCGCCGTAGTGAGTCGGTTCAATCGGTGGTTCTTGGTACGACATTGCGCGGTCAGTACGAATTTTGTAGTACCACGGGCGGCAAAATGGGTCAAAATCAGGCGAAAACGGTACGACATCAGCCCTAATGGAAATTAACGAAGTGCCTGATAAAACTGAAAAATCACCTCTGAGTCGGTCCCGCCGATTTTCAGTCGCTCCTATGATGGAATGGACCGACCGGCATTGCCGGTTTTTCCATCGCCTGCTGACGCGCCATGCGCTCCTCTACACCGAAATGCTCACCACCGCGGCAGTACTGCGTGGCGACCGGGCACGGCTCTTGCGGTTTGATCCGGCCGAACAGCCGTTGGCGCTTCAGCTTGGCGGGAGCGACCCGCGCGCGTTGGCCGCGTGCGCACGTATCGGCGCCGATCTCGGCTACGACGAGATCAATCTCAATGTCGGGTGCCCGTCCGATCGCGTGCAGGAAGGCCGCTTCGGCGCTTGCCTGATGGCCGAGCCGGAGCTGGTCGGCGAATGCCTGGCGGCAATGAAAGCTGCCGTGAAGGTACCCGTCACAGTCAAATGCCGAATCGGCATCGACGAGCAGGACCCTGAATTGGCGCTCGAAACATTCGCGCGCGCGGTCCGGCAGGCGGACGCGGATGCGCTTATCGTGCATGCTCGCAAGGCTTGGCTGAAGGGCTTGTCACCGAAAGAGAACCGCGACGTTCCGCCGCTCGACTACACGCGCGTCTATCGGCTCAAGCGCGCGCATCCGGGTCTGACCGTCGTGCTCAATGGCGGCATCGGCAGCATGGAAGCGGCGCTTGAACATCTCGCTTATGTCGACGGCGTTATGATGGGCCGCGCCGCTTATCAGGAGCCGTGGCGGCTCATCGCGGCCGATCCGCTCCTCTTCGGCGAAGATGCGCCCTTTGCCTCGCCGAGAGATGCCGCTGCAGCGCTGGTCCCGTATATCGAGCGCGAATTGGCGCAGGGCACGCGGTTGCACGCCGTAACGCGCCACATGCATGGCCTGTTCCGCGCCGTGCCTGGCGCGCGGGCGTTCCGGCGCCATCTGGCCGAGGCCGCGATCGAGCCGGACGCGGGCGCCGAGGTCCTTGCAAACGCGCTCGCTTTGGTGCGTGACCCGGACCGGCACCTGATCGCAGCTTGAACAGTCCGTAGTGCATCACACAATGCTCCTCGGCGTCGGTTGGCACGAAATCCTTTGGCTGGCGCTTGCGATTCTGGCCGGCGGCGTGATCAGCGGTTTGCTCGCCGGCCTGTTCGGCGTCGGCGGCGGCTCGGTGATCGTGCCGGTGCTGTTCGAAGTGTTTCGCGTGTTCGGCGTACCCGAGGAAGTGCGCATGCAACTTTGCCTCGGTACCTCGATCGCGATCGTCATTCCGACCACGATCCGGTCCTATCTCACGCATCGCGCGAGAGGTCTGGTGATTCCCGGCGTGTTCCGCCTGTGGGCGTTGCCGTCGGTTGTCGGAGTGGCTTGCAGCGCAGTGATCGCCGCCTTCGCGCCCGCCACCTTGTTGACCCTTGCGTTTGTCATCATCGCAACACTGATTGCAATAAAGCTTCTATTTGCGGGCGATCGTTGGAATGTAGGCACCGAACTGCCCGGAGCCGTGCCGATGACGCTTTACGGCTTCGGCATAGGGCTCGCGGGCTCGCTGATGGGCGTGAGCGGCGGCGCGATTTCGACCATTGTACTGACGCTTTACGGCAAGCCGATCCACAATGCGGTCGCGACGTCCTCGGGAATCGCAGTGCCGGTCTGCATCGCCGGCGCTGTCGGCTTCATGCTTGCCGGTCTGCCGCACGAGGCGCTGCTGCCACCGCTCTCGCTCGGCTTCGTCTCGCTGATCGGACTAGCGGTGGTCGCGCCGGTCGCCAGCTTCGTGGCGCCTTACGGCGCACGACTTTCGCATCGACTGCCCCGCCGGACCCTCGAAATCGCATTCGGCTGCTTTCTTGAGCTCGTCGCGCTGCGGTTTCTGGTCAGTTTGTTCTAGTCGGCGCTCACGGATACCCGCGCAGCACCAGCCGGTCGCCGCGCACTTCCCAGCTTTGCAGCCGGTTGAGGAAGCTCATGCCGAGCAGGCTGGTTTTGAGCTGGCCGGGCTGCGCCACCAGCGCGGCCACCGAACGCTCAACCAGCCCGCCAACGGCGATGCGATCGAGCGTCACGGGCGCGGCGCGCGTTCGGCCATTGGCGGTGTCGATGCTGGCGGAATAGACCAGCACTTCAAGCGGCAGCCCGGCAGCTTTGGCGTCGTCGCGGGTAAGTACCACCGAGCTCGCGCCGGTATCGAGCACCAAGCTGATGCGCGCCCCGTTAACCTCCGCCGTCACGTCGAAATCGCCGTTGAAGGTGCGTGCGACTTCGACGCTGCGGCCATGCGAGACCACATGGCCGGGAATGAGCTCCGCGATCACCCGATCGTAAACGTCATGCAATTCGAAGCGATAGGAATAGCCGATGACCAAAATCAGCGCGAGCACGACCCACAAGACGGCGGCAGTGAGCGCCTGCGCGAAACGCTCGCGAAACATGACGAGTACCGTGGCGCCGACAGAGACCAAAAGCGCGATTTTGTAGGCGAGCGAGCCGAACTGCGCGCTCGACCACGGTCCGACCGTGCCTTCACCGTGGCGGGCGATGAGCACGAGAAGGGCGACGAGCAGCCCGGCCAGCAGCAGCCACAGCAGGCGTTGGCGCACGGATGTCATTCCTTACTGCAGCGATCCGTCCGCACTATAGGAAGTCGGCGCAGGCGCGCTAGGTGCCGAACAGGGCACGCCGTGCGCGATTGGTCGAGTCGTCGGACGACGATGATGACATCGGCAGGGCAACGTCGATCTGCGGCTGGGCGGGCGGGGCATCGCCGTCGGCGATCGGCGCCAGGGCCGACATGACCCGTTCCGGCGGGAAGGTGACGATCACCTCGGTGCCGATTCGGAGCTTCGATTTGAGGGTAAACGTGCCGCCATGCAGGTCGATCAGATTTTTGGCGATCGGCAGGCCGAGACCGGCGCCTTGTTCGGCCGATTTGATCGAATTTGAGCCCTGCCCGAACGAGGCGAGCACCACCGGGATCTCCTCTTCCGGGATGCCGGGGCCGGTGTCCTTGACGCTCATGTATTGGCCGCCGGAGGCGGTCCAGCCGACTTTCAGCCAGATCTCGCCGCCCTGCGGCGTGAACTTGATCGCATTGGACAGAAGGTTGAGGCAAATCTGCCGCACCGCGCGTTCGTCGGCCCACAATCGCGGCATGTCCGGCTCGAACAGTTCGTGGATGGTAATGCCGCGATTGCCGGCGCGCAGCTTGAGCAGGTGATGACAATCTTCCACCACGCGATTGAGTGACACCGCCTCCTCGTTGAGTTCGTAGCGGCCGGCCTCGATGCGCGACAGATCGAGGATTTCGTTGATGAGGTTGAGGAGGTGCACGCCAGAATTATGAATGTCGGCGGCATAGTCCTTGTACATCGGCACCGCATGAGCGCCGAAAATTTCGCCCTTCATCACCTCGGAGAAGCCGAGGATCGCGTTGAGCGGCGTGCGCAGCTCGTGGCTCATCTGCGCGAGGAAACGCGATTTGGCGATGTTGGCGGCCTCCGCGCGGCGGCGCGCTTCATCCGAGATCGATTTCGACTGTTCGAGCTCGCCGATCAGCGCATCCTTTTCGGCGCGTGCTTCGAGGGTGGCTAGCGTCGTCGAGTAGAGGCGATAGGCGAGAAGGGAGAAATAGCCTTCCGCCGTCAGCACCATCACCGCCAGGATGTAATTGTGCAGCGTGCCTTTGAGAATAAAGTTCAGCGCAATCGCGATGGTCACCGGCAGCGTCGATGCAAGCACCGCGATCGGCAGGCTCGAAGCGAGCATGCTGGAGATCGCCACCACCAGCAGCATGACGAAAAGCATGAACGTGCCCGACTGCTCGTCAGCGCCAAGCGGATGAATGAGAATGAAAGTCCACGCCACGCCGAAGAACAGATCGAGCATGATGAAGCGCAGCCGCCACGAACGCAGGTTCGCGGTCGACGCCGGCTCGTCGAGGAAGCGCCGGCACATCTGGGTGATCACGAGATGGATGATCAGCGCGCCGCCGGTCCACGTGCCGGAGGTGAGCGCGCCGGTCCAAAGGCTTGAGAGCGCGCCGATGGTGACGACGAGAAGCAGCGTCACCAGCGATCCCGACAGCCGGTTCTGCGCGAACTGGCGCAGCAATTCGTAGTCGAACACCGGCCGGGTG
>CAYVPC010000276.1:0-4296 GCA_964453555.1 uncultured Hyphomicrobiales bacterium
ATACCTACATCACCACCGAAGTCGGCCAGCACCAGATGTGGGCGGCGCAGTTCTACCAGTTCCAGGAGCCGAACCGCTGGATGACGTCGGGCGGTCTCGGCACAATGGGCTACGGCCTGCCGGCCTCGATCGGCGTGCAGCTCGCGCATCCGAATTCGCTGGTGGTCGACATCGCCGGCGAAGCCTCGGTGCTGATGACCATGCAGGAGATCTCAACGGCGGTGCAGTACGACCTGCCGGTCAAGATTTTCATCCTCAACAATCAGTATATGGGCATGGTGCGGCAGTGGCAGGAATTACTGCACGGCAAGCGCTACTCCCATTCCTACACCGAAGCGCTGCCCGATTTCGTCAAGCTCGCCGAGGCCTATCATGCACACGGTATCCGCTGCACGCATCCCGGCGAGCTCGACGAGAAAATCCGCGAGATGATCGACGTAAAGAAGCCGGTGCTGTTTGATTGCGTGGTCGATCCAGCGGAAAACTGTTTCCCGATGATCCCGTCCGGCCGCGCGCATAACGAGATGCTGCTTGGCGACGCCGCGACGCGCGTCGAGGATGCGGTCACGGAAGCAGGCAAGGTGATGGTGTAGCCATGAATACCGCAGCCACCACTCATTATCCTGCCATGACGACGGCGGAACAGGTGGAGACCCGCACGCTGTGCGTACTAGTCGACAACGAGCCCGGCGTGCTCGCCCGTGTCATCGGCCTGTTCGCCGGCCGGGGCTACAACATCGACTCGCTTACCGTGTCGGAGACTGAGCACGAGAAGCACCTCTCGCGCATCACCGTCGTCACTCGCGGTACGCCGATGGTGATCGAGCAGATCAAGAATCAGCTCGACCGGCTGGTGCCGGTGCACCGCGTCGTCGATCTGACCAGCGGCGGTCCGGCGTTGCAGCGTGAACTGGCGATGGTGAAAGTCCGCGGCAAAGGCGAGCATCGCGTCGAGGCGCTGCGGCTCGCCGACGCCTTCCGCGCCCGCGTCATTGACGCCAGCCCTGAGAGCTTCGTGTTCGAGATCACCGGCGCGTCCGACAAGATCGACAGCTTCATCAATTTAATGCTGCCGCTCGGTCTGGTCGAAGTCTCCCGTACCGGCGTGGTCGCGATTTCGCGCGGACCGGACGGGATGTGACGCGCCCCGTGGCTTGATCAGCCAAGCAGCGCGCGAAAGCTCGCGCGGCGGAACCAGGCGATGCTTGCGGTGATCAGCAGCAAGACGATCGCCGGCACGGGATTGCCGCCGATAATGAACAGATGTGTGCTGACGGCACACAGCATGGTGATCGCCAGCCAGACGCCGCCGAACGCGGCGGTGAACGGTACCAGCAGCGCCACGGCACCGACGATTTCGACGATCCCGGTCACGTAGCGGAACCATTGACCGATACCGATCTGGTCGAAGACCTGGACCATCATCTCGTTGCCGGCGAGCTTGAAACTGCCCGCCGCGAGAAACGCTGCTGCCGCCAAAATCTGCAGCACCCACAACCCGATGCGGCCCCAGCGGCTGGTCGGTCCCGCCGCGCTGACCGAGGTCGTTGTGGCGTTCATGTCGCCCCCCTTACGCTTTAGGCCGCCGAACGCGCCGGCTGCGACGAAAGCCGCCCGACCAGCGTGGCGAAGCGGTCGAGGAAGCCTTCCAGGAAGTTGCGCGTGCTCTCGTCGCCGATGTTGCCTTCGGCGTCGATCAGGTTCGGCTTGAAGGTCACGTAGGCCTCCCCGCCGAGGAGGGTTGCGCCGAGTCCGGTCATCACCGAGCGCAAATGCTGCTGTGCCAGCGCGCTGCCGATCGCACCGGGCGACGTGCCGGTGATGAAAGCGGGCTTGTCGGCCTAGGAGTTCTTGCCGTACGGCCGCGCGCCCCAATCGACCGCGTTCTTCAACACCGCCGGAATCGACCGGTCGTGTTCGGGCGTCACGATCAAGACGCCGTCGGCGCGTGCGAGTTCGCTTTTGTAGCGCACGACCTCGGCCGGCAGATTGCCCTCGAGATCCTGGTTGAACATCGGCAAATCGTCGATGCGGACGAAATGCGGCTCGAAGGCATTGCTGCCGAGCCTGGCCAGCGCCTGAGCGAGCTTGCGATTGATCGAGTCGCGGCGGTTGCTGCCGACGATGACGGCGATATTGGGTTTTGCCATGATTGGGCCTCTGGTTAAAATAGATAACCGACGCTAAATAGGTGCCTATAAAGGCGGGGCGCAAGAAGGCACATCCATGAAACCAAGCAACATCCATTTGCCCGGAGATTGCCGCGCTATCGGCGACGTGCTCGCCCGCGTAGGCGACAAATGGTCCGTGCTGGTAGTATCCCGGCTCGGCAACGGGCCGGTGCGGTTCAACGAGCTGCGGCGATCGATCGGCGGAATTTCACAGCGGATGCTGACGCTGACTTTGCGCGGCCTTGAACGCGACGGCCTGATCACCCGCACGGTATTTCCGATCATTCCGCCGCGGGTCGATTATGCTCTGACCGCGCTCGGCCGCGATTTGCTCGTCCCGGTCTCGGCGCTCGGCGCCTGGGCGATCCGCAACCAGGCGAAAATCGCCCGCGCGCGCCAAGAATTCGACGGCAATTGCGTGGCGGCCGGCAAGCCGCCGATCCGCCGGCGCACGGCGCGGACCAGGCTTGTCCAATCCGCTCCCAGAAACTAGAAGCAGCGACGCAAACGGCCGGGATAGGCCCGAGTAGGGGTGAGAGCATGCGTGTTTATTACGACCGAGACGCCGACCTGAATCTGATCAAAGGCAAAAAGGTCGCCGTCATCGGCTATGGCAGCCAGGGCCATGCCCACGCGCTCAATCTGCGCGATTCCGGGGTGAGGGACGTCGCGGTCGCCTTGCGCAAGGGATCGCAGGGCGTGAAAAAGGCCGAAGGCGAGAAGCTCAAGGTGCTGGAAGTGGCGGAGGCCGCCAAATGGGCCGATGTGATGATGCTGCTCACGCCCGACGAGCTGCAAGCCGACATCTACAACGATCACCTGCGCGGCCATATGAAAGACGGCGCGGCGCTGATGTTCGCGCACGGGCTGAACATCCATTTCAACCTGATCGAGCCGCGGGCCGATCTTGACGTGATGATGATCGCGCCGAAGGGCCCGGGCCATACGGTGCGATCGGAATATCAGCGCGGCGCCGGCGTGCCGTGCCTCCTCGCCATCCACAAGGACGCGTCGGGCAACGCCCACGATCTCTGCCTGTCCTATGGCGCCGCTATCGGCGGTGGCCGCGCCGGCATCATCGAGACCACCTTCCGCGAAGAGTGCGAGACCGATCTGTTCGGCGAGCAGTCGGTGCTGTGCGGCGGCCTGGTCGAATTGATGAAGGCCGGCTACGAGACCCTCGTCGACGCCGGCTACGCGCCGGAGATGGCGTATTTCGAGTGCGTGCATGAGGTCAAGCTGATCGTCGACCTCATTTACGAGGGCGGCATCGCCACCATGAATTACTCGGTCTCCAACACCGCCGAGTACGGCGAATACGTCTCCGGCCCGCGCGTGGTCGATGCGAGGACGCGCGAAGAGATGAAGCGTATCCTCGACGACATTCAGTCCGGCAAATTCGTCAAGGACTGGATGCTGGAGAACCGGGTCAACCAGACCTCGTTCAAGGCGATGCGCGCCAAATCCGCGGCGCATCCAATTGAGCAGGTCGGCGCCAAGCTGCGGGCAATGATGCCGTGGATTAAAGAGCGCGCGCTGGTGGATCGGTCGCGGAATTGATCCGCGGCCTTTTGCATCAAGACGGGCTCGCGGGGCGCTGTTGGGATCAAAGAGGGCGCGCCGGTGGATCGGTCGCGGAATTGATCGGCGCTTTCGGCGAGCCAGCGGGACCTTAAACAAAAATTTTTTCGACGGTGATTTTGGCCAAAATCGATCGGTTTCGGGGCATTTGCGACCGAGGCACGGAGCGATTGCGCGCAAATCATTCGTTTTTTGACGGTGCGGAAGATTTTTCGCGGCCGAGAGGTGGGGCGACGCAGTCCGCCGCTGCCCGAAATTAGAATTGGTCTTGCCAAGAATTGCGTGCTCGGTAGCATGACATTCTGACGCAGGCGCCGCGTCGTTGTTTTGCAGTGCAACAAACGCGCCGATCAAACTCAATCAAACAATGGCTGACCGAAGTGACCGCACATGGCGGTTAGCTGCGGCGGCCGCCGAAGCCGGCAACGTCACGGAGCTGATAGCGGCAGTTCGTGACGAGAGCACACCGCTAAGTCGGAGGAATATGACCACCCTGAACATCAATGGGCATGACCATTCGGTCGATGTACCGAATGACACGCCA
>CAYVPC010000277.1:0-4296 GCA_964453555.1 uncultured Hyphomicrobiales bacterium
TGCCGACCGGATGGCCGGCGCGCTCCAGCACTTCGAGGATGCGGCGCATGATCTGATGGTGCCGCTCGATCGGCTGGTAAGGATCGGTGTTGGTGCCGATGGCGATGATCTTCGGTACATAACCCGGCGCCGACAATTCGCGCTCCAGCAATTCCGGCGCGTTCGGCTTCATGAACAATTTCGATTCGAAGTCGAGTCCGGGCGAGAGACCGAGATAGGCGTGCGTCGGCCGGGCGAAGCAATAGACGCAACCATGCTCGCAGCCGCGATAGGGATTGATCGAGCGATCGAACGAAATATCGGGCGAGTCGTTGCGGGTGATGATCTTGCGCGTCGTATCGACTGTCACGGTCGTCTTGAACGGCGGCAGGTCGTTGAGGTTCTGCCAGCCGTCGTCGAAGGCGATGCGGGCGAGACCTTCATAGCGCCCTGACGCGTTCGACTGAGCGCCGCGGCCGCGGCGGCGTTCGCGGTCGACGGCGATCCCCAACTCGCCCGCCGGCGCGGAGGGCAGCGGCGCCGGCGGGCGTTTCAACGCGGACGAACGGGTCATGGTGCGTGAGGCTCCTGTTCGTAAGCTAACGTCTTGATGTGAACAAAACAAGAACATTTCTACGTGAGCAACGAAAGGGGCACTGTCTCAGTTTGACCTTTCGGCCAAATCGACTTTTTAACCACTGTCACGCGCTGGCGATCTATTTCGTTTGGTACAACTGGATACGTATTCACGCGTCGCTGCGGGTAACCGCCCGCGAAGGGTTGATTCTGGGTCGAGTCAAGTAACATTTTCGGCAGCCTCATTCGGGTCCAACACAACCCCTAGGTTGTGGTTAATATCAAACTGAGACACCGCCACGAAAGGACTTGGAAAACAAGGCCGGCTGACCGTAAGTGTGCCCGGGACACCAAGCTGGGCAGTTGCCATCCGCCACGAATGCTGAGCGTCATCATCGCGACCCTCGATTCGGAAAGGGCGCTCGTGCCGACGCTGGCCGCGCTGGTCCCTGGCGCGACCAGCGGGCTCGTCACCGAGGTGCTGCTGGCCGACGGCGGTTCGCGCGACGAGACCGCGGCGGTAGCGGACGTCGCCGGCTGCAACTTCCTGCGGGTTGAGGGACCGCTCGGGCGGCGGCTGAAAACCGCGGCGGCCGCGGCGCGCGCCCCCTGGCTCCTGTTCCTGCGTCCGGGCACCGTGCTCGATGCGCCGTGGATCGCCGAAGTGCGCAGCTTCGTCGAGCAATCGCCGCCGTCCGGCCGCGCGGCGTTTTTCCGGCGCACAACACCCGCGCAATCGGGACTGCGCGACGCGCTGGCGCTCGCCGCCGCCGCGCTCGGCGCCCCACCCCGCCCCGAACAGGGGCTGATCGTCGGTAATGAATTTTATGGCCGGCTCGGCGGCCACTCCGAGAGCGCCGCCGATCCGGAGGGCGATCTCATCCGCCGGATCGGGCGGCTGCGGATCGTCGCGCTCTCGACCGGCGCTTTCGCCGCGCCTTAGCGCATCCAATCGCCAGATACTTGACTTAGTCAAGTATCTGCCCGAGGCTGCTTCGCATGACCGATCGCGAACGCCGCGTCGCCGCTGTGCGCCGCTTCAACCGCTTCTATACGCGGCAGCTCGGCGTGCTGCGCAAGAACTTCCTCGACAGCCCCTACTCGCTCGGCGAAGCGCGCGTGTTGTACGAGATCGCAAGCGGCACCGCGCCGACCGCCAGCGAGATCGGCCGCGCGCTGGATCTTGACGCCGGTTATCTCAGCCGGACTTTGCGCAATTTCGAGCGGCGCGGATTGATCGCGCGCAAACCCTCGCCGGGCGATGCCCGGCAAAGCCGGCTCGTTTTGAGCGGACGTGGCCGCCGCGTGTTTGCACCGTTGCAGCGGCGTTCGCAGCACGAAGCCGGCAACCTCTTGGGCAGGCTTTCGGCCGCGCAACAGGCCCGCTTGGTCGGGGCCATGAGCACGATCGAAGGCCTGATCGAGGCGCCTTCGCGTCAGGCGTCCGCACCGCACGGCCACTACATCTTGCGCGCGCCCAGGCCGGGCGACTTCGGCTGGATCGTCAAGCGTCACGCCGAGCTATACGCCGAGGAATACGGATGGGTTGCGCCGTTCGAGGGCGTATGCGCGCAAATCGTCGCCGATTTTCTCAACAAATTCGACGCCAGGCATGAGCGCTGCTGGATGGCGGAAATGGATGGCGAGAATGTCGGCTCGATTATGCTGGCCAAGGATTCCAACGAGGTCGCCCGTATCCGGTTGCTGCTGGTCGATCCCAAGGCACGCGGTCTCGGGCTGGGCGCGCGGCTCACCGACGAGTGTATCCGCTTCGCGCGCCGCGCCGGCTACCGGAAGATCACGCTCTGGACCCACCGCGTGCTGACCGCCGCGCGCCACATTTACCAGAAGGCCGGATTCAAGCTCATGCGCAGCGAGCGGCACCGCAGCTGGGGCAAGCCGGTGGTCAGCGAGCACTGGGATCTGGAATTGTAGCTCGTCATTAAACTGCTGCGCCTTTCGCCTTCGGCCGGCGCAGATGCTCGTCGAGGCGCGGCATGATTTCGACGAAGTTGCACGGCCCGTAACGATAATCGAGCTGGTGTACAAGGATTTCATCCCAGGCGTCCCGGCAGGCGCCGGGCGAGCCCGGCAAGCAAAAGATGTAAGTCCCGCCGGCGACGCCCGCGGTCGCCCGCGACTGAATGGCCGACGTGCCGATCTTCGGAAAGCTCACAACCAGGAACAGCGCCGAAAAGGCATCCATCTTTTTCTCGAACAGCGGTTCGATCGCTTCCGGCGTGACGTCGCGGCCGGTGAAACCGGTGCCGCCGGTGGTGATGACCACGTCGATGACCGGATCGGCAATCCAGGCTTTGACGCGGGCGCGGATCGCGTCGATGTCGTCGGGCACAATACCGCGCTCGGCGACCAGATGGCCGGCGGTGACGATCCGCTGCACCAGGAGCGCGCCGGATTTGTCATCCTTGAGATGGCGCGTGTCGGAGACCGTCAGCACCGCGATCTTGAGCGGCACGAACTCCTTGCTTTCGTCGACGCCGGGCATGGCTACACCTTTACGCAACCGCTTACGCGGGACCGAACGGATATTATACTAAAGCGGATTGGCCGACATGGTGTCGCAGGCTTCCAGCTTGCCGGAATTGAAGCCGTTCATGAACCAGCGCTTGCGCTGCTCGGACGTGCCATGGGTGAAGGCATCGGGCACGACGTAGCCCTGCGCCTGCTTTTGCAGGCGGTCGTCGCCGATGGCGGACGCGGTCTGCAATGCCGCATCGACGTCGCCGGGATCGAGGAATTTGTGTTTTTGCTGCGCCAGATTTGCCCATAACCCGGCGTAACAGTCGGCCTGCAGCTCGATGCGCACCTGCAGCCGGTTTTGCTCGGGCTTGCTCGCCGAAGCCTGCTGCTGATCCATCGCGCGGTGCAGCAAGCCGAGTTCGTCCTGCACGTGATGGCCGACTTCGTGCGCTATCACATAAGCTTCGGAGAACTTGCAGGCATTGCTGTCGGCGCAGCCGTGGAACTTATATTCCAAGTCGTCGAAAAACGAGAGATCGAGATAGACGTGCTGGTCGGACGGACAATAGAACGGTCCCATCGCCGACTGGGCGGTCCCGCAACGCGTATTCTCGACGTTACGAAACAGGCGCAGCCGGGCGGGATGATAGGTGCGTCCTCGAGCGGCGAACACATCCTTCCAGCGGTCCTCGGTATCGCCCAGCACGAGCGCGACAAACTTGCCGGTCGGATCGGTCGGCGTTCCGGCGGTAACCGGCGGCGTCGGGCCGGTCGGCCGCGTCGTCGTTCCGCCGCCGGTGAGAATCTGCGCGCCGTTGAGAAGCACGCTCGGATCGATACCGAAATACCAGCTGATCAGCCCGATGATAATGATCGTGCCGATGCCAAGGCCGCCGGTTCCGCCCGGCAGACCGCCGCGCGAACCGCTTCCTGCGCGATCGTCTTCGACATTGTCGCTTGGACGAAAATCATCCGTGCGCATCCGCCGTACTCCCTTCGCATGCCCCCGCGCGCGTCAGTTTGATCGTTTTCCATCACATCCGAATGTATCACCAGTCACGTGCAATTAACCAAGTATCCCGGCATTTATTGCCTAGCGGAAGGCCCGGGCAAGTAACTCGTTTTTTACCTTGCGGCGGCATCATCGCCTTCGTCGGTTGTAGGTCCCGCGTCGCCGATCGCGTCGCCTGAGTTCAGAGTTCTGGGTCATGGTTGTGTCGCGTCGCGGGGCGTCCGTCAGGACGCCCCGCGTGAGTTTTG
>CAYVPC010000278.1:0-4246 GCA_964453555.1 uncultured Hyphomicrobiales bacterium
GCATGAACTTGTCGCGCGCCCATTCGCCGATATGGGTGCCGGTGATGTAGCGGATGTTGTCGAAGTTGAACGCCAGCACGGCGCCGAGGCCGGCGTGACGGATCGCCGCCTGAGCGCGCTTGACCCGCTCCTTGTGCAGGCGGGCGTAGTCGATGCCCTGCTCCCAGTCCTTGGCCATCATGCCCCAGGAGGCGGTCGCTTGCTTGCGGTTGTATTTCATTGTCGTTTCCTCAGTTTTTTTGCGGCGACCGCGGCGTGGCGAAATTCCCGGCGGGCTCGTGTATTAAGACAATTAGCGCATGGCGCGTCTTGCGCAAACGGGCTTTTTCGAGCCAATAAGACGCGAAAGTCGAACAGAACGAGTGGGCAGGAAACGACAATGACGATTGCTGTTGTGGGCGCGACCGGCAACACCGGCCGGGCGGTGGTGAAGGAACTTAAAGGCCTCGGGCAGAACCCGGTGGCCGTGGTGCGCAACGCCGACAAGGCGCGCGAGGTCTTGGGCGCCGAGGCGAAAGTCGCGGTCGCCGATTTGAACGACCGCGCGGCGCTGGAGAAGGCGCTATCCGGCGCGGAAACCGTGTTCATGGTGGTCGGCCACGGTCCGCAGCTCGCCGAGCAGCAGAACAACGTCATCGACGCGGCGCTCAAGACCGGCGTCAAATATCTCGTGCGGCTCTCGGCCGGGCCGATGGTGGCGAGGGCGGATTCGCCGACCGCCGTCGGGCGCGCTCACTTCGCGATCGACGAGCGGATGCGCGCCGGCAAGCTCGGCTGGGTGATTCTGCGTCCGGGCCTGTTCATGCAGAACGTGCTCGGCCAGGCTGCGACGATCAAGGCCGACAGCAAATTCGTCATGCCCTACCCGGCCGATTTCCCGCTCGCCTTGATCGACGTCCGCGACACCGGCGCGGTGGCCGCGCGCATCCTCGCCGACCCCGCGCCGCATGCCGGCAAGACCTACGAGTTCACCGGCAAGCTGACCACCAACGGCGAATTCGCCGACATGTTCTCGCAGGTGCTCGGCCGCAAGATCAGTTACGTGCCGGTGACGGTGGAGCAGAACGAGGCTGTGATGAAATCGCGCAACATGCCGGACTGGCTTGTCGCCCATCTGGTCGGCATCGCGCGCATCGGCAATGCCGGCGGATTCTCCACCGAGAATACCAAGGCAATCGAGGACATCGTCAAGCGCCCGCCGATCACGACCAAACAATTCGTGACGGATTTCAAGGCGCTGTTTGCTTAGTTGTCATTCCGGGGCCGAGCGAAGCGAGGAACCTGGTGATCCAACTTTGCTCGCGCGGAAAAGATGGATTGCCGGGTCAAGCCCGGCAATGACAAGCTATTTGGCGAGCCCGCTGGCGCGCGCCTGGTCCTTGGCCATCACCGCCCAGTCGTGCTCGCCTTCGCCGTGCGCGACGGCGCCCACGAGCCGGTCGCGCCAGACGTTACCCGAAGGCAGCGGCACGCCCTTGGCTTCGCCGGCAGCGAGCGCGAGGTTGGCGTCCTTCAGTCCGGTCAGGGCGCGCTGCCCGGCCGGCAGATATTTTTCCTCGGCGATGAACTTGCCGTAGGTCTTGTAGACCCAGCAATTGAACAAACCTTCGGCCAGGACTTTGTAAAACACGTCGGGCACCACGCCGTATTTGCGGGTGAGCGCAAAGCCTTCGCCCATCGCTTCGATGGCGCAGCCGAGCACGAAATTGTTGGCGATCTTGATCACAGTGGCGCTGACCGGTTCGGCGCCGGATTCGATGACGCGCCCGGCGATGGCGGTGAACAGCGGCCGCAAGCGCTCGAGCATTTCCGGCGGCCCGCCGACCAGAAGCGTGGCGCCGCCGGCGGTGACGACTTCCGGCCGGCCGAGGATCGGGGAAGCAATGAGAACCTGCCCAGCCCCGGCGTGCAGCGCCGTGAGTTTCTCGATTGCGGCAACGCTGTGCGTGCCCGCGCAGATATGAATTCCGCCTTTGGGCTGCGATTCCTTCAAGCCGCCCGGCTGCCCGACCACGTCGGTGACCGCGGCGTCGTCGGTGAGCATGGTGAAAACCGCCGCGCCGAAATTCGCCGCGGACTTGATCGAGGCCATCGCTTTGGCCCCCGCTTCGGTCAGCGGCTTTATCTTCTCCGGCGAGCGGTTATAGACGCCGACCTCGTGCCCGGCCTCGATCAGACGCCGCGTCATGACCTGGCCCATGCGGCCAAGCCCGATAAATCCGACTTTCATGCTTTTGCTCCGTCAGCTGACCAGCTGGCCGCGCACCCACTCCAGCTCGCGGCAGATGTAATCGACGATGTCGCTCGACTTCAGACTGTCGGGCAGCATGTCCCAGGTATAGGTCTCGACTTCGAGATGCCGCGACAGTGGCTTTTGCTTGTGGAAGCGCAGCGCGTCGGCGATGGCAAACCGCGTGGTGCGGAATTGCCCGAGATCGTCGAGGAATACCGGCACGTGGATATGGGTGCGCCATTCGCGCGGGCCGTTGGGCTTCTTCTCGAACGCGGCGATGGCGTCGTCGACGTTGAGATACTTGACGATCTTGCCGTTACGCTTTTCCAGCGTCTGGGTGAGATAAATGGTCTTGGCATAACGCTTGAGCGTATCGACCACGCCTTGGGTGACCTCCGGCATGTGCAAAGCGGCGGCTTCCTGCAACTTGAACACCGGCACGCCGGCATCGACCAGCTTCTGCAGCGACGCCCCGATGTCCTCGTATTCCACCGCCTGATGGCAGATGTCGTAGACGATGCCGAGATGCCGGCGCAGCGCCTCGTTGGCGTCGGCGATCGGCACATGCGCGAGCTTGGCGAGCTTCTCGACCGATGCGCCGGAATAAAGGTGATCGCGGAAATAGGCGATGGTCTCGTCGGTGGTTTCAAGGAAGCAGTACGGCTCCGGTTCGAGCGCGAGCTGCACGGTGCGGCCAGTTTTTTCCTCCAGTGCGATCAGATGCGCCACCACGCGCAGCACGTTGTTGGTGTAGGCCGCGATCACGTCGTTGCCGGTGACGCGCGGCTTGAAACCGAGCGGCGAACTCTGGATCGACGGAGCGATGCCGGCCGGGCAGACGTCGGCGAGCACATTGGCGACGTTGATGGTGTATTGGGTGCGCTCTTCGGTGCGCCAGTCCGGCTCGTACACTTCCTCCTTCACCTTGTCGCCCTTGAAGTGGCCGTAGACGAAGGCGTTGGCGGTGTAGATGTACATGTCGCTGTCTTCGAGAAACTTCTTCAGCTTGGCGCGCTCGGCGGCGCCGCCCGCGAGCGTCGCCGCGGTCTTGGCGGCGAGCCGGATGCACACGCCGAACGATTTATTGCCGGCGAAGCGCGCTTTGACCTTCGGCAGATAGGTGTTGAGCGAATTCCACAATTGCTCCCAGTCGTCGGCCGGATGCACCAGCGTCGAATAGGTCAGATGGCCGAGACCGTTGCCGAGATCCATTTTTCGTTTTCCTGTTTGGCTTTTATCGTTACGCGACTTTTTCCACCTTGCCCGAGGCGGCCGAGCGGATGATCGCCTCGGTGGCGGCGACGCCGGCGATCATCTGATCGTACGGGATCGGATAGGCCGGTCCGCCGGCGGCGGCGCGGGCAAAGGCTTCGAGCGCGGCGCGGGTGACGTCAAGCGAAGCCGCCTGCCAGACTTTTCCTTCGCCCTTCACCGGCTGGAATTTGCAGGTGCCGAACAGCCGCATGCGCCGCTCTTCTGACGAAGCGCCGGCAACATGGGTGAGGCCCTCCAGCCGCAGCCAGCCCTTCGAGCCGAACACCTGGAAGGAAAAGCCCGGGCCGGTGGTGGTCATGGTGCCGAGATAGCCGGACATGCCTTCCTTCATGCGCACCAGGATCGAGGTGGTGTCGTCGGCGTCGATCGGCGCGGCGCGGTGGAAGCTTTGCGCAAAGGCGTGGTCGATCGGCCCGCACAGATCGATCATGCCGTCGATGGCATGCACGCCCATCGGCATCAGCCCGCCGAGCGGCGTTTCCGCCTTGTCGGCGCGCCAGTGCTTCGGGTTGATGGTCAGCGCGTTGGGAAACGTCATGGTCGCTTCGACATGCAGAACGGTGCCGAACTCGCCGCCGCGGATCATCTCGCGCAGCTTGATCATTTCCGGATGGAAGCGGCGGTTGTAGCCGACCGCCAGCACGATGCCGGCCTTTTGCGCGGCGGCGACGGCGTCTTCCGCCTCGCGCTTGGTCAGCGTGAACGGCTTCTCGCAATAGACATGCTTGCCGGCGGCGG
>CAYVPC010000279.1:0-4220 GCA_964453555.1 uncultured Hyphomicrobiales bacterium
CGCAGCCCGGCATGATGATGGCGATGTGCCGGCTCAATGTGCCGTCAATCTTCATCTATGGCGGGTCGATCCTGCCCGGGACGTTTAAGGGCAAGCCGGTCACCATTCAGGACGTCTATGAGGCGGTCGGCTGGCATTCGGTCGGCGCCATGTCGGACGCCGATCTGGACGTGCTCGAACAGAACGCATGTCCCTCGGCCGGCGCCTGCGGCGCGCAATTCACCGCCAACACGATGGCGACCGTCTCGGAAGCGATCGGGCTGGCGTTGCCTTATTCGGCGGGAGCGCCGGCGCCGTACGAGATCCGCGACAAATTCTGCATGTTGGCGGGCGAGATGATCGTGGACTTGATCGTCAAGAATATCCGTCCGCGCGACATCGTCACCCGCAAGGCGCTGGAGAATGCCGCCGCCGTGGTCTCCGCTACCGGCGGTTCGACCAACGCGGCCCTTCATCTGCCTGCGATCGCCAACGAATGCGGCATTAAGTTCGATCTCTTCGACGTCGCCGAAGTCTTCAAAAGGACGCCTTATATCGCGGATTTGAAACCGTCCGGCCGCTATGTCGCCAAAGACATGTTCGAAGCTGGCGGTGTTCCGCTTTTGCTGAAGACACTCCTCGACCACGGTTACCTGCACGGCGAGTGCCTGACCGTTACCGGCCGGACCCTGGCTGAAAACCTCAAATCGGTGAAGTGGAACCAAGACCAGGATGTGGTTCGTCCGGCCGATAAGCCGCTCTCGCCGACGGGCGGCGTCATTGGCCTCAAGGGCAACCTCGCGCCCGACGGGGCGATCGTGAAGGTCGCCGGCATGGAGGGCGTGAAATTTTCCGGGCCGGCGCGCTGCTTCGATGGCGAGGAAGCCTGCTTCGAGGCGGTGAAAAACAAGAAGTACAAGGAAGGCGATGTGTTGGTGATCCGCTACGAAGGCCCCAAGGGCGGGCCTGGCATGCGTGAGATGCTCTCGACCACGGCCGCGCTGTACGGCCAGGGCATGGGCGGCAAGGTCGCGCTGATCACCGACGGCCGTTTCTCCGGTGCGACCCGCGGCTTCTGCGTTGCCCATATCGGCCCGGAAGCGGCCGTTGGCGGGCCGATCGCGCTTCTGCGCGATGGCGACATCATCGAGCTCGATGCCGAGAAGGGGTCGCTCAGCGTCAAGCTGAGCGCGAGCGAACTCGAAAAGCGCGCGGGCCAATGGAAGCCGCGGAGCGGCGAATATACCTCCGGCTATTTGTGGAAATACGCCCAGCAAGTCGGGCCGGCGCGCGAGGGCGCCGTGACCCACCCGGGTGGTTCGGTCGAGAAGGCGTGTTATGCGGACATCTAAACGCGTGATCCCTGCCACTGGTCGCGGCATGCTGGTTGCGGCCGTTTTCGGCCTCGCGCTTGGTTTTGCGGCCGGCCCGACTTTCGCTTTCGACGGCACGAGCACGCCGAACACGGCATTACTCGCACCCGGCGACGGTCTGCGCACCACACCGGGAGGGCCGGAAGGCGCAGACAAGGCCAAGGCGTTCACCGCCCTTCAATATGCCGCCGATCAGGGGCATCTCGCGGCGCAATGGAAGGTTGGCCGCATGTATGCGATCGGCGACGGCGTCCCGCAGGACGACCAGCGTGCCTTCGATTATTTCAGTCAGATCGCGAATTCACATCCCGATGAGCCTCCGGGCACGGCGCAGGCACACATGGTAGCCAACGCGTTCGTGGCGCTGGGCCATTACTATCTCAAGGGCATTCCCAATTCGTCGATCGTTCCTGACGCCTCCCGGGCGCGGGAAATGTTCGCCTATGCCGCGTCCTATTTCGGCGACGCCGACGCGCAATACCAGCTCGGCCGGCTTTATCTCGACGGCAACCCCAGCGATGCGCATCAGGCGGCGCGCTGGTTGCAACTTTCCGCGGCCAAGGGCGATTGCCGCGCCGAGGCCGTGCTCGGCGACCTTCTGTTCCAGGGCCAGAAAGTGCCGCGGCAAGCGGCGCGCGGTTTGATGTGGCTGACGCTGAGCAAAGACTGTGCAAGCGGCGAGGATGCGTGGGTCAAACCGCTCTACGACAACGCTTTCCACCGCGCGAGCGATGACGAGCGCGTCATGGCGCTGGTCTACTTGGAAAACTGGATGAAGGGCCGCCGGGATTGACCGCTCAAAGCTTGTAAGCCGAGCGGAATCCTCCCCAGTGTTTGCCGAAGACGCGGATCGGCGCATCGATCTCGCGCATGATGATGGTCACACCGTTTCCCATATCGCGCGGATAGACCTGAATAATGTAAGGACGCACGTTGCGTCCGGCGGCCAAGCCGGCGCGATCGTCGAAGATTCGCCGGTTGCGTGAATTCGCCGTGTTCCAGACCGTTTCGCCCGGCCGCTGCGGCAAGGAATATTTGCGATTGTGAACCGGCAAGTAGCCGTTTCGGTCGACTGCCGCGCAGAAGATCATCCGCGGGTCGCTCGCCAGCAGTGGTTCTTGAATTGCCGGCAGCACATCCTCCAGCGCGGAAAGGAACCGCGTGCGATGTTGCACGGGGTTGGTGCCTTCGATCGCAACGTAATCGTTGTCGAATAGGTCTTCCTGCGTCAGCCGCCCCTGCTCGACGAGCCCTTCGAGCGCGCGCGAGACCTGATTGGCTGTGTCGACCGCCCGCGAGATGATTTCACGATTTTCCTCACGGATGGATGACAGTTTGCGTTCCAGTTGCGTGCGGACGGCGGCATCCATTTGCAAAAATTCGAGATGCAATCCGAGCGAAGAGCAATTGGCTACCCGCACCCGGGTCGTGCCGATTCCGTCGAAATCGGCATGAAAAAAGCTGCCGGAGACGGTCGGCGCCGTGTCGGCGGTACGCACCAGAGCGCCGCCTTCCGAGAGATCGGCCGTTTGACCGTGAACGACGCCGGCATCGGTCTTCAGCTCAACGCCTATTTCGCACGGCAGGCGATCGTGCCGTCTGCGGTCGCCCGCTTCGCTCTGACGCAGGAATATCGTCATCCGCATCTTGAGCTTCTCGGCAAGCGCAATGACGTCCCTGCCGTGTTGCTCCACCGATTTTCCATGCGCATTCGCGCCGGTGGCCGCGTCCCGAATCTCCAACGAGCCTTGCGCGACGGCGTCGGCGAATCGCAGCGTGTCGTTCGCATTGCGCGCCACTGCCGTAGTCGCGCTGTTTTGCTGCTGGACGGCCGTTGCCACGCTTCCAAACAGCGGCTGCAGAATTTTGATGACTTCGGTGATCCGCGCCACTGCCTCGAAGCAATCGGCCGCATCGCTTTGCAAGGCGTCGATTTTCTGGGAGATATCTTCGGTCGCTTTTTGGGTTTCTTGCGACAGCTTTTTCACTTCGGAGGCGACAACCGCGAAACCGCGGCCGGCTTCGCCGGCGCGCGCGGCCTCGATCGTAGCGTTGAGCGCGAGCAAATTGGTTTGCCGGGCGACCGTCGAAATCAAATTCAATACATTGCCGATCTGCGTCGACGATTGCTTCAAACCTTCGACGCCGCGGCTGGCAAGTGCAGCCGAGTCGTTTGCCTGTCCCGTCAGGCTGTCGGCCTTGCGCACTTGACAGCCGATGTCGTCCGAGGAGCGCGCGAGTTGCTCGATCGCGGCGGCAAGCTGAGTCAGGTCGCGGCTGGCGGTCCCTGCCTGGCTGGCCAGGCCGGCGGTCTTTCGGGTGATTTGATCGGCTGCGGCTGCGGAATCCTCGGCTTCACGGCACACCACTTCGCACGCCTGATGGACCGCGCCAATCATGACGCCAAGGTCGGACTCCAGGAGATTAATGGTTTCGCGGATGCTGTTCGCCGGAATCCACTGATCGGACGCAGCTCGGACCGGCACGGCTCCGGGGCCGCCGTGCGCCGTCTCGCCGACGTGCTCCGTCTGTTTTGATTTCGGCAATTGCATTCAAGACCGATCGTTCGGCGAACGGACGCAGTCTTGGCGCACGTGGTGAATATTCGGTTAAGGCGGCGGTATCGTTTTGGGCTAGAGCGTTGATTTTCGGCGCGGAATCGGGATCAGGCCCGCTTTGGCGCGTCGATCGCCAAGTCAAGCCATACCGGCACGTGATCGGAGGGCTTCTCCCAGGCGCGCACATGGCGGTCGATGCCGACGTCGCTAAGCCGGTCGGCGGCTTCCGGCGACAACAAAATGTGGTCGATGCGGATGCCGTTGTTCTTCTGCCAGGCGCCGGCCTGATAGTCCCAGAAGGTATAGAGGC
>CAYVPC010000280.1:0-4191 GCA_964453555.1 uncultured Hyphomicrobiales bacterium
CGCCATACTGGCCGAAGAGAGATGACGGTCTGTCGTATTCGAAAATCGAACCACCAGTTTCGTCTTCGTAGAGGATGACGCGCAGCGGCGCATATAGGCCGGCGGGCAAACGATGGCGGGTCATTTTTGATGCGGTGTGCGGATTGCCGATCTCGTACTGCAGCGCCTTGAGGGCTCGACCGGTAACTTGCAGGAGTGCACCATGATCCCGCTTCAGGAAGATGAAAAGCGGCGCACCCCGTTCCAGCTCGGTCGCCCGTTGTTCATCGCCATTGGCGAGCGCCGCCGCAATGGCCGGGTCCAGTTGCGGAACATTACGTTCTAGGGCCGCCTCGACCTCGGCGAGTTTTTTCTTCGTTTTCATCGTTATGTGTTCGACCTGCAACACGCGCTGTGTGACGGCGGAATCAGCCATGGTTCTCTCCATTCCAGTCAGCAGAATCGTCAAGCCCACGAGCATGAGCAGCCCTGCGGGCTTCGGTCGGCGAATTTCCCTTTGGTTGCCTATCATCGTTTCGCCGGCGGCCGCCTTCGTGCGATACCCAGTACACATAATGACACATAATGCCGTCGTGGCCGAAAGCGAAGGCGCTCCAGTCGTCCGAAACAGCTGGAGCGACCGAAGCTTATCGCAGTTGTTGATGTAGAAATTCTTTGGTTCGCGCATTGGCAAGCGCCGCGGCCGCGGCATTGTAGTGCGTCCCATTGTGCCGGGAGAAGGTGTGACGCTGACCCGGATAGCTGTAAACGGTCGCGTTCGGCTTTTTTGCGAGCGCCGCTTTGATCTGAGCTTGCGCCGTCTTTGAGATGAATTCGTCCTCCTCAGCGAGGTGCATCAGCAAGGGGGCGTCCAACGCGCCAATCTCGCCGAGGTATTTTTCCGTGTCGCCTCCATGACAGGCAACGGCGGCGTCAACCTCATAGCGGGCGGCCGTGATAAAGGCCATCAATGCGCCGAGGCAGTATCCCTGCAAGGCAACCGTTCCGGTCGACTCTGGCAACTCAACGGCGGTGCGGATTGTTTCCACGATATCTTTCGCGCCCGCATCGCGATCAAACGCTGTGTATAGCTGGAGACCGTGTTGCCAGTCGGCTTCGGACCTTACGTTGAGATCAACGCCAGGTTCTTGCCGCCAGAATAGGTCCGGCGCGATCGCGATGAACCCCTGGACTGCCAACTCATCGCAGGTCGCTCGGATGTCTGCGTTGACGCCGAACAATTCCTGGAGAACCACAACTGCCGGCGCGGGTGACTTGGTAGGCCGCGAGATATAGGCGCGGAACGCTCCATCCGGAGACTCGACGACGATTTGATTCTCCATAGCGCTCTCCTGATGTGAATTGCCTTGAAACGAGACTTTGCTGTTTTGGCCGATAAACGGCCGCGAGTTGCAGCTGATGCACCGGTCCAGTTGGAGCGCAGGCGATCGTTTCATCGGCCGTCGGCTCCGGCGGCGCGAAGGAAAAGATCGGCCTTCCTTCGCGCCGCGTCGTAGCTTCACTGACTGGCCAACGCGTGGGTGGCAGCCTCCTCGATCAGCTTGGCTGTTTCCTTCGGATGAGACATGTAGGCCACGTGGCTGGCGTTCACTTCGACCGTCTTGGCACGGGCGCGCTTTGACATCATGCGCTCCTGCTCCGGATTGATCGACCGGTCCGCGGTGGCCACCATGTACCAGGTGGGCTTGGTCTTCCAGGCAGGGTTCGTGACCTTATGGGTGAACGAGTCGGTGGAAATGGGCACCTGCGATATGGCCATGAAGTGGGATACGGCCGGCGGAACGTCCGCCGCGAAGTCGGCCGCGAAATGCGCCTGTTCTATCCACCAGTTGCCGTTGCTGTCCGGCTTGAACGCCTTGGAAGCTTGCGGTAGGGCCTGCTCGATCGATGCACAGCTCTCACCGTCATCGAGCGCAAAGGCGGCGATGTAAACAAGCGCCGCGACCTTTGGATCATTGCCGGCCTCGGTGATGATGGACCCGCCATAACTGTGGCCCACCAGAACCACCGGCCCGTCCATGGCGTCGATGGCCGCCTTCGTGTACTTTTGGTCATCGGCGTAGGAGGTCTCGGGGGGCTGCGCCACCGACACCGTGTAGCCATCCTTCTCGAGGATCTTGGCGACGGCTTCCCAGCCGGAGCCATCGGCGAAGGCGCCATGCACCAAAACTACGTTCTTGATGGGCGCCGCCGAGGCAGATTCCAGAGTCCCACCCGCCAGCGCAGCGGCGAGCATGGCAACAACGTGAAGTTTGTTCATTGGCATCTCTCCTGTTAGCGGTTCGAATGTTTTGTTGCTCCCGGGCGGCAGAAAACTAGGAAAACTTCGCCAATTCTCACAAGGTCATAAATGCCACTAATTCAGCCATTCCTCGCGCACAACGTTCCAACCGTCAGGAAACGCAGGCAGTAGCGCTGTTTGGTTTGTGTCCGGAAAGGTGGCATTTACGACATTTCGTTCTCATCACTTTCACGTTCAGAATGCTGCTTCAACGGCGACCCAGTTCGCCGCAGAAGCGCGAGATTTCGATGGCAAAGAAATCCGAGATGCCAGCGAGGCAGCGGGCTGATCGGATGAGCGCCACGGCGGTAAAGGCCCGTCACGCCACGCGGACGCCGACGGATCTGGGGAGGGTGGCAGGCGATCAGATTGCCGCCGCCTTGACGAAGCTGCTTGCCGACTTCTTCGCACTCTTTATCAAGACAAGGAATTTCCATTGGCATGTCTCTGGGCCGCATTTTCGCGATTATCATTTGTTGCTTGATGAGCAGGCGAGCCAAATCTATGAAGCGGCGGACCTGATCGCCGAACGCGCACGCAAGCTCGGCGGCACGACGATTCGCTCGATACGACACATTGCCCGCCTGCAACGCCTATCTGACAATGATGCCGAGTTCGTCGCGCCGCTCAACATGCTCGCCGAGTTACGCGATGACAATTCACGGCTCATAAGCTTCATGCGCGAGGCCCATAGGCTCTGTGATCAGCTTGACGATTCGGCGACAGTCAGTCTGCTGGAGAATTGGATAGATGAGGCCGAGCACCGCGTCTGGTTCTTATTCGAGGCAAGCCGCGTCAACGGACGTTCTCCATAGCGTCGCCCGGCGCGCTTGAAGTAACATTGAGCCTGAAATAGTTTTAGTTGGGGCGTAATAAACCCCCATGGGGGATCAACATGGTATCTGTCGGTCTTCTGCTGCCGCCAAAGTTTGCCAATCTGAGTTTTGCGCCCCTCGCCGCGTTCGAGGCGGCGAATATGGTCCTTGGTGAAAAGTTCTACGACATGCACGTCGTGTCCGCATCCGGCGGGCAAATCGTAAATTCGCTTGGCATGCGTGTCGAGACAGAGCGCGCTGATGACGTCGCGCTGGATACGCTTCTCGTCGGTGCGCCGCTCGATATCGCCAAGCCCCCTCCCAAACTGGTCGATTATTTGCAACGTGCCTCACCGATCACGAGGCGCATCGCTTCAATTTGCATTGCTGCCTTTATCTTGGGCGAGGCTGGGCTTCTCGATAGTCGCCGCGCTACCACGCATTGGCTCTACGGCAAGGAGCTGCAGCGCCGCTATCCGAAAGCGCAGGTGGACGTGGATCGGATCTATATCGCCGACGGGCAAATCTGGACGTCGGCGGGCATGACGGCCGGCATCGACTTGGCACTCGGTCTCGTGGAGCGCGATCTCGGTCCAGAAAAAGCGCGCGAGATCGCACGCATGATGGTCCTCCATCACCGACGCGCAGGCGGGCAATCGCAGCATTCGGCGCTGTTGGATCTGGATGTAGAGGTGCGATCTGACCGCGTGCAAGTGGTCCTCCAATATGCACGGCGGAATCTATCGGGCAATCTGTCGGTTGAGCGCCTGGCCGCCGTCGCCTGTCTCAGCCCACGTCAGTTCAGCCGCTTGTTTCGGCTCGAGACCGGTGTCTCGCCAGCGAAGGCGGTCGAGAATCTCCGTCTTGAAGCCGCGCGATTTTTGCTCGAGCAGGGTCGCTTGCCGATCGAGACGATCGCTTTCGACACCGGCTTCGGCGACAGGGAAAGGATGCGGCGTACTTTCTTACGCGCGTACGGTCAAGCCCCGCAGTCTATTCGCAAGGCGGCGAACCCGCTCGCGGCCATCTGACTCCGATATTGCGGGTCGGGCTTTACCGTCCGGTGCATGTGAAGTCGCTACGCAGCCAGAAGCT
>CAYVPC010000281.1:0-4164 GCA_964453555.1 uncultured Hyphomicrobiales bacterium
CGAGTAGATTTCGCCGATCTGTTCGTCGGTCATCGCGTAGCAGCCGCGCGACGAGCAGTCGCCGTGGATCATCAGGAAGGCGCCGTGGCGGTCGTTGGCCTTGTCGTAAGCGTTCGGAAAGCCGGTGTTGATCGCGAGATAGTAGTTGGAGTTGGGCTGCATCAGATCGGGCGTGATTGTGTAGAAGCCCTCGGGTGCCTGGCGGTCGCCTTCATGCACCTTCGGTCCGAGGTCGCCCGACCAGCGGCAGATCGGATAGACTTTGAGGATCTGGAAATGTCCGGTGGTGTCCTGCTTCCAGACTTCGAGCTCCGATTCCTCTTTGAAAATCCGCACGAGGATCGGCGAGTCCTTCGGCATTTGCTTTTGGTCGAGCATCGCCACCATCTGCGGCGACAGTTCCTTCATCGCGCGCGTCGGCAGCTCGTAGGACTCTTCGCTAAAGCAGCCGGCAAGCATGACCGAAACGGCGATGACCGCCGATACCGTCAGCGCGCGACCCAGGCTGGCGCGGTTCAAATCGATACTCCCCGACTGATGGACGGTCCCCGTGCCATCGCTTCTCAATCGTTATCCCTACGAAGTGGCTTTCGCAAGCCGACAGGAGCCACGGCGAAAACGGCGAGCGTGACGGTGCTGCAGGTATGGTAAATTTCCGTTAATTTATCCGGCAAAACCAACACTTTAATCGCGAATGGCCGGCCGCGACCGGGCGCGTGCGCCGGCCTGACGAAAAGCATCGTCCCGGGGATCAATCCGGGCACGATTGTGGCGGCCGAATTCGCGGATGGAACTTATGCGGCCGGTCAGCCGAGCGTCCGACCGATCGCCATGAATTTCTCGCGCCGAAGCCGCACGATGGTCGCCGGATCGAGGCCATGCAATTCGGCCAACGCCTCGCCGATCGCCTCGCCGGTCGCGGTAATTGCCGCCGTCGGGTCGCGATGCGCGCCGCCGGTCGGCTCCGGCACGACGGTGTCGACGACGCCGAACCGGACCAGATCCTGCGCGGTGATTTTCATGCTCGAGGCTGCTTCCTGCGCCTTGGTGGTATCGCGCCAGAGGATCGAGGCCGCGCCTTCCGGCGAGATCACGCTGTAGATCGAGTGCTCAAGCATGATCACGCGGTTGGCGGTTGCAACCGCGATGGCGCCGCCGGAGCCGCCCTCGCCGATGATCGCGGCGACGTTGGGCACGCCGATGCGCAGGCACGCTTCGGTCGAGCGCGCGATCGCCTCGGCTTGTCCGCGCTCCTCGGCGCCGATGCCGGGATAGGCGCCGGCGGTGTCGATCAGCGCAATCACCGGAATTTCGAAATGGTCGGCCATGTCCATCAGTCGCACCGCCTTGCGGTAGCCTTCCGGCCGCGCCATGCCGAAATTGTGTTTGAGCCGGCTGTCGGTGTTGGACCCTTTTTCCTGGCCGATCACGCAGACGCTCTCGCCGCGGAAGCGGCCGAAGCCGCCGACGATGGCGGCGTCCTCGCCGTAGCTGCGGTCGCCGGCGAGCGGAACGAAATCGGCGATGAGTTGTGCGATGTAATCGAGGCAATGCGGTCGCTGCGGATGCCGCGCCACTTGTGTCTTCTGCCAGGGCGTCAGCCCGGCATAGAGCTCCTTGAGCGCCTGATCGGCCTTCACTTCGATGCGATTGATTTCTTCGCCGATGGCGATGGCGTCGCCGCTTGTCTGCAGCGCGCGCATTTCCTCGATCTTGGCCTCGAGCTCGGCCACCGGCTTTTCAAAGTCGAGATAGGAGCGCATCCGGCAATAATACCAATCTTCATCAATCAATTATTGACGTCGCCCAGGGGATGCAAATCGCGCACGAGGCTTTTCAGCCGCTCTTCGAGCACGTGGGTATAGATCTGCGTCGTCGAGATATCGGCGTGACCGAGCAGCGTCTGCACCACGCGCAGGTCGGCGCCGTTATGCAGAAGATGACTGGCGAAAGCATGCCGCAGCACGTGCGGGCTCAGCTGGGCGGGGCGCAGGCCCGCGGCGCCGGCAAGCGCCTTGAGCTCGCGGCCGAAATGCTGGCGGGTGAGGTGGCCGGCCTCGCCGAAAGAAGGGAACAGCCATTTCGATCCGCCGCCGGCGCCGCCGTCGGGCCCGCGCGCCTGCGCAAGCAGCGCGAGGTATTGCGACATCGCCCGCTTGGCGGCGTTGTTGAGCGGCACGAGCCGCTCCTTGTTGCCTTTGCCGCGCACGATAATGACCCGCGCGTCGCGGCGCGCTGCCGAAGCCGGCAGCGCCACGAGTTCGGACACGCGCAGGCCGGTGGCGTAGAGAAGTTCGACCAGGCAGGCGAGCCGGGCGGCGCGCAGACGCAGCGCCGGCGGCGCCTTCGGATCGGATTGCCCGGCTACTTTCAGGAGCCGGTCGACTTCGGCGAGCGTCAGCGTTTTCGGCAGCGCGCGGGCGCGCTTGGGGCCCTGCAGCACCGCGGCCGGATCGTCCTTGCGCCGGCCTTCCGCATACAGAAAACGATAAAGCTGGCGGATCGCCGAGAGACGGCGCGCCACCGTCGCCGGCTGCATTCCGCGCCGCGCGAGCTCGCCGAGATAGCCGCGCAGATCGGCGGTTGTAGCGGCGGCAACGGCGCGCCCCGCGCCGGCGAGATAAGCGGTAAAATCGGCAAGGTCGCGACCATAAGCGGCGAGCGTGTTTTTCCCGGCGCCGCGTTCGGCCGTCAGCATGTCGAGGAAAAGCGCGGTAACCCGCCCGTCGGCGGACTTTGCCGCGCGCGCCGTTCGCTGAACGTGAGCCCGAACCATGGCCGCCTCAGCGGTTCTTGAAGAATTTTTCGGGCGGGATCGAAATGGAGATCTCGCGCGGCGTCGGTTGCACGAAATGGGCGAGCGAATATAGACCGGCATAAACGGCCGCGCAGAGGATGGCGACGATAGCGAGAAAGCGAAGCAGGCTCGGCATTTGTTAAGCGTTCGCGGTCGTCCCATTGGTGCGGAAGAATGGGAGCGAGTACGATCACGTTCGGCTTGCCCTGGCAAGTCGCCCCGGGCCGGCCGCCAGGGTTCACGACCAGCACTTACCGGCGATGGCGGATTTAGGTTACATGACTGATATTGCAACACAAAATGACGCCGACGCCCAGGCTTCGATCGCCGCCGTGCGGGTCCTTCTCGGCCGCCGCTCGATCGTGCTCGTCGGCATGATGGGGGTAGGCAAGTCGTCGGTCGGCCGCCGGCTTGCCGCACGCCTTGGCATCCCGTTTGTCGATGCCGACAGCGAGATCGAGAAGGCCGCCGGCATGAGCATCCCGGATATTTTCGCCCGTCACGGCGAAGCGGATTTCCGCGGCGGCGAAGCGCGCGTGATCGCGCGCCTGCTCGAAAGCGGCCCGCAGGTGCTGGCGACCGGCGGCGGGGCGTTCATGAATCCCAACACACGCAACGCCGTGCGGGCGAAGGGTGTTTCGATCTGGCTCAAGGCCGAGCTCGACGTGCTGCTCCGGCGGATCAGCAAGCGCCGGAACGAGCGGCCGCTATTGCAGAGCGGCGATCCGGCCGAGACGTTGCGCGCCTTACTCGCCGAGCGCGCGCCGACCTACGCAGAAGCGGATCTCACCGTGCATTCGAGCGACGTCTCGCATGACGCCATCGTCGCCGACATCATGACCGCGCTCGCCGCCTTCCTGAAGGCGCAACCGGGGAAGGCGGGCGCATGACGGTACCGCTTCGCGCTGATCCCGCGACTGTCAAGGTCGCGCTCGGCCCCCGCAGCTACGACATCGTCATCGGGCGCGGCCTGATCGCCTCGCTCGGCGCGCGCATCGCGGCTTTACGGCCGGGCGCCAAGGCTGCCATCATCACCGACGAAAACGTCGCGCGTCATCATCTCGCCGCCGCCGAGGCGGGGCTTGCCGATGCCGGCCTGGCTACCGGCCGCATCGTCGTTCCGCCCGGAGAAGGCTCGAAAAGCTTTCGCGTGTTCGAACAAGTCAGCGAGGCGATCGTCACCGCCCGCATCGAGCGCGGCGATCTCGTGGTCGCGCTCGGCGGCGGCGTGATCGGCGATCTCACAGGCTTTGCCGCCTCGGCGGTGCGGCGCGGGCTCGATTACGTGCAGGTGCCGACTACGCTCTTGGCGCAGGTCGATTCCTCGGTCGGCGGCAAGACCGCGATCAATTCCGCCCATGGCAAGA
>CAYVPC010000282.1:0-4147 GCA_964453555.1 uncultured Hyphomicrobiales bacterium
CGGTCGGCCGCGCCGCCTCCTCGATCGTCGAGGAGGTGCGCCGGCAATTCCGCGAACGGCCGGGCATCATGCAGGGCAGGGACAAGCCCGATTACGGCCGCGCCGTCGACATGCTCACGCGCGCTGCGATCAAGGAAATGATCGTGCCGTCACTGTTGCCGGTGCTCTCGCCGATCGTCGGCTATTTCATCATCTACTTCGTCGCCGGCGGCGGCGCGCAAGGCAAATCGGCGGCGTTCTCCGCGCTCGGCGCGATGTTGCTCGGCGTGATCGTCACCGGCCTGTTCGTCGCCATCTCGATGACGTCGGGCGGTGGCGCCTGGGACAACGCCAAGAAATACATCGAAGACGGCCATTATGGCGGCAAGGGATCCGACGCGCACAAGGCGGCGGTGACTGGCGACACCGTCGGCGATCCCTACAAGGATACGGCCGGCCCGGCGGTCAACCCGATGATCAAGATCACCAACATCGTGGCGCTGTTGCTGCTGGCGGTGCTCGCGCACTAGCGCCCGATCCGCCGAGGTGGAGACCGGTTTTCTGCGCTTTTGCGAAGCACTTCGGCCGGCGAAGCACGATCCGTAAAGATTGTGCTTCGCGCGTGAGACCGCGTCAGAACGGCAGGCCGATGTGAGCGTTCTCCAGCGAGCTCAGCAGGCTCTTGATCAAATTGAGATCCGACCCGGCGGTCGGTGTCGTGCGGGTGATGAAATCGAACACTTTGCCGTCCTTGATGCCGTAGGCGGCGACGCGCTCCACCCGCCTGTCTCTGTCGAAATAAATCACGATCACGCGCTGGTCGGTGACCTTTGTCGGTAGGAACGAGGCTGCGCGCTCGGCCTTTTGCGAAATGTAGTAGAAGGCCTCGCCGGACACGGTGGCGACCGTCGAAGGCGTGCCTAGCACGATCAGCACCTGCTCCTGCGATGCGCCGAGCCGGATTTGCTCGAGCGCGCCCTCGGGGAGCACGTAGCCGCGCTGGAAGGTTTCGCCGAGGCAGCCGCCGAGCGGCAGTGCCAGCGCGCAAATCAGCGCGCAAGCCACCGCTCGCCTTGCCCGGTTCTGCACAAGCCCGCCCCGCATTTCACCCACCCACCCTTGTCTCCGACAGCCGCCTGCCGTACCCCCGAAACGTTACGATGGCAATTCGCCAGCGTGCCGCGGCACATCCAAAGAGACGTTAAGTAACCAGGCTATCTCTATGATCTTACCGGTTTTTCGGCGCAATAATCACGACCGCAGCGTCCACACTTTGTATGGCGTTATCGTGGCACAGGCGCGTTCGCCGGTCTTTTATACCGCTTACGGGGTGCCCGACACCGTCGAAGGCCGGTTTGAGCTAATTGTGCTCCATCTCGTGCTTGTTCTCGACCGCCTCGAGCAAACAAACCAGGGCGGATCCCCGCGGCGGCCGGAACGGACGGCGGGACAAGAACTCTTCGATGTGTTTTGCCGCGACCTCGACCATAATTTGCGCGAAATGGGCACCGGCGACCTCGCGGTGCCGCGCGAGATGCGGCGCTTCGGCGAGGCATTTTACGGCCGGCAGGCGGCCTATCGCGCAGCGCTCGCCACAACCGATCCGCGGGAGCTTGAGAAGACGCTGGCGCGCAATATCTTTGAAGTCGACGGCGTCGACGACAAAGCGACGCGGCTGGCGCGTTACGCACGCGCCGCCGCAGGGCAGTTGCGAACCGCGGAAGACGTCCTGACGGAAGGCAAGGCCGCATTTCCGCGCCCGGAGGGCTTTGCACATGACTAAGCATCAAACCCGGCAGCAGATGTCCATCCCGTGGCGCGTTCCGGTCGCAATCGAGGATGTCTCCGAAACCGGGGCACATTTCCAGTTGGTCGCGGACGCCGAGACGCGCGCGGCGGTGGCGCGGGTCGCGGGACTGCGCGGTCTGCCGCGCCTGCAAGCCAATTTCGATGTGAGACGCTACGGCGCCGGCGGCTTGCGCGTTGTCGGCGACGTATCCGGGACCATTGAGCAGGTCTGCGTGGTGACGCTCGAGCCGCTCGTCAATGAGGTCGCCGAACAGGTCGATCTGCTGTTTGTTCCGCAACCGGCCGCGCCGCCCGATGCAAATGACAAGGAGGCGGAGCCACTGATCGGCGGATTGATCGATCTCGGCGCGCTCGCCACCGAGTTTCTGATCCTCGGGCTCGACCCCTATCCGCGCAAGCCCGGAGCGGTGTTCCACCCGCCGGCCCAGGACGCGGCCGATGCCGGGCCTTTTGCCGCGCTGGCGGCGTTGAAGAAAGGCCACGATGGGCATTGATCGCAGTTGTTTCCGGTCGCCGAACCGCTATTGTCGCTGCGGTTTCGACAGCCTGATGCGCCAACAAAAAAATCCGCATGGTGATCCGTTCGGCGAAAACCGGATCATGGACTAGGACCGCGGGCATTCGATGTCGCCAATTGTCCGCATTGCGCTGGACGCGATGGGAGGGGATCACGGTCCGGCCGTGGTCGTCGCCGGCGCGGAGCTGGCGTTGGCGCGTCATCCGCATAGTGAGTTTCTTTTCTTCGGCAATGCGTCCGAAGTGGCACCGCTGGTTGCCAAGCGCCCGGCGCTGCAATCGGCTTCGAAGCTCGTTCACGCCGATATTGTCGTCAGGATGGAGGACAAGCCGAGCCGGGCGCTGCGTTACGGCCGCCGCAAATCCTCGATGTGGCTCGCCATCGAAGCGGTCAAGAAGAAGGAAGCCGATATTGTCGTGTCGGCCGGCAACACCGGCGCGCTGATGGCGATGTCGAAATTCGAGCTCAAGACCTTGGCCGGGATTGAGCGGCCCGCAATTGCGGCGATCTGGCCGACGCTGCGCGGTGAATCGATCGTGCTCGACGTCGGTGCCTCGATCGGCGCGGACGCCGAGCACCTCGTCGATCTCGCCGTGATGGGCGCCGCCACCGCGCGCATCCTGCTCGGCATCGAACGGCCGACCGTTGGGCTTCTCAATATCGGCGTCGAAGAGGTCAAGGGCCTCGAACCGGTGCGCGAAGCCGGCCGCATCCTGCGCGAGAAGGACTGGCCTAACCTCGAGTATCTGGGCTTTGTCGAGGGCGACGACATCGGGCTCGGCAGGGCCGATGTCATCGTGACCGAAGGCTTTGCCGGCAACATCGCGCTCAAGACCGCCGAAGGCACCGCCCGGCAGATCGCGGAATATCTACGCGGCGCCATGACCCGCTCGCTCGGCGCCCGCATCGGCTACTTGTTCGCGCATTCGGCGTTCCGGCAATTGCGCGAGCGCATGGACCCGCGCCGCGTCAACGGCGGCGTATTTCTCGGGCTCAACGGCATCGTCATCAAAAGCCACGGCGGCACCGACGCCGAAGGATTCGCCGCCGCCATCGAACTCGGCTATGGCGTGGTGCGCGACGAGTTGCTGGCCAAGATCACCGCCGCGCTTGGGCGGCCGGGCAGGGAGCCGCAACCTGTACTCGGCGGAGCCGCCTCGTGACCGATCGCCGCTCTGTCATGCTGGGCTGCGGCAGCTATCTGCCGAACCAGATTCTTACCAACGCCGAGCTTGCGCGCAAGGTTGACACGTCCGACGAATGGATTGTGCAGCGTACCGGCATCCATGAGCGCCGCATCGCCGCGCGCAACGAAACAACCGGCAGCATGGCGACGCCGGCGGCGCGGGCCGCGCTCGTCCACGCCCGCGTGGATGCGCAAGCGATCGATCTCATCGTGCTTGCAACCTCGACGCCGGATAACACCTTTCCAGCCACCGCCGTCTCGGTGCAAGCCGATCTCGGCATTACCCGCGGTGCCGCTTTCGACGTGCAGGCGGTCTGCTCCGGCTTCGTCTACGCGCTCGCGACCGCCGACGGACTGTTGCGCTCGGGCGCCTTCTCGCGCGCGCTGGTGATCGGCTCGGAAACCTTTTCGCGGCTGCTCGATTGGACCGATCGCACCACCTGCGTGCTGTTCGGCGACGGCGCCGGCGCCGTCGTGCTTGAGGCGCAGGAACTGCCGGGCGGGCGCGAGGATCGTGGCGTGCTGACGGTGCGGCTGCGGTCCGACGGCCGTCACAAGTCCAAGCTCTATGTCGACGGCGGACCGTCGTCGACCGGCACGGTCGGCCATCTGCGCATGGAAGGCCGCGAGGTGTTCCGTCATGCCGTGGCGATGAT
>CAYVPC010000283.1:0-4138 GCA_964453555.1 uncultured Hyphomicrobiales bacterium
CGCCGTAATCGGCGAGAATCTGCGTGGCGTAAGGGCCAAGCACCATCGAGGTGAGATCGAGGACGCGCAGTCCGTGCAGCGGCGCTGGCCCGTTCATCGGCGCCGTCAATACGATTTCGGCAGGCCGAGCACCTTCTCGGCGATGAAGCAGAGAATGAGCTGCGGCGAAACTGGCGCGATGCGCGGGATCATGCTTTCTCGCAGGTAGCGCTCGACGTGATATTCCCTGGCGTAGCCGTAGCCGCCGTGGGTCATCACCGCGGTCTGGCAGGCTTTGAAGCCGGCCTCGGCGCCGAGATATTTGGCGGCGTTCGCCGCGGGCCCGCAGGGAATTCCCCGGTCGTATTGCCAGGCTGCTTTGCGCACCATCAGCTCGGCGGCTTCCAGCTCCATCCAGCATTCCGCCAGCGGGTGCTGGATCGCCTGATTTTTTCCGATCGGCCGCCCGAACACGACGCGCTCCTTGGCGTAGGCGGCGGCGCGACGCAGCGCGGCGCGGCCAAGCCCGATCGCCTCGGCGGCGATCAGGATGCGCTCGGGGTTCATGCCGTGCAGGATGTATTCAAAGCCGCGGCCTTCCTCGCCGATGCGGTCCTCGGCCGGCACTTCCAGTCCGTCGATGAAGACCTGGTTGGAGTCGACTGCGTGGCGGCCCATCTTGTCGATCACCCGCACCTCGACGTGGCGGCGGTCGAGCGCGGTGTAGAACAGGCTTAAGCCGTCGGTCGGCTTGTGCACCTTGTCCGCCGGCGTGGTGCGCACGAGGATAAGCATTCTGTCGGCGACCTGCGCCGTGGAAATCCAGATTTTCGCGCCGTTGACGACGTAAATGTCGCCGCGGCGCTCGGCGCGGGTTTGCAGCTTGCCGGTTTCCAAACCCGCATTCGGCTCGGTCACCGCGAAGCAGGCTTTCTCTTTGCCGACCGCGATCGGCGGGAGCATCCGCTTTTTCTGCGCTTCGCTGCCGTAAACTGCGACCGGATTGAGGCCGAAGATATTCATGTGCACGGCCGAGGCGCCGGAGAAGCCGGCGCCGGACGCCGCAATGGTCTCCATCATGATAGCGGCGTCGCTGATGCCGAGGCCCGCACCGCCGAAATCCTGCGGGATGCAGACGCCGAGCCAGCCGTCGGCAGCCAGGGCGCGATAGAACTCCTCGGGAAACTGGCCGTCGTTGTCGCGCTTGAGCCAATAATCGTCGCCAAAACGCGCGCAGATTTTTTCGATTGCGTCGCGCAGCGATTGCTGAAGGTCTGACAGCGCGAAATCGATTGCCGTTACTCCTGGCGCGTGCCGTTACGGATGGGTCGCGCCGCCGTCGACGGTGAGTTCCTGGCCGGTCATGAAGGCCGATGCGTCGGTAGCAAGGAACAAGACGACGCCGAGCAGATCCTCCGGCACCTGCGGGCGCGGAATGGATTGCATGGCGATGATACGCTCCTTCTGCTCCGGCGTGACCGTCTTGCGCGGGATTTCGGTGTAGGTCGCCCCCGGCAGCACGGCGTTGACGGTAATGCCGTCGGCGCCCAGTTCGCGCGCCATGGAATGCGACATGCCGGCGAGCGCCGATTTCGAGGCGATGTAATGCAGATAATTCGGCCGGCCGAGCGTGACCGCGCCGGATGCCATGTTGATGATGCGGCCCCATTTGTTCTTCCGCATCAGCGGCACCATTGCGCGTGCGCATAGAAACGGTCCGGTGATGTTGACGCGCAACACCCGTTCCCATTCGTCGAGCGGAATCTGGTCGAACGGCCGCATCTCCAGCGTGGAGAAGATCGCGGCGTTGTTGATCAGCACGTCGGCGCGGCCGTAAGCCTGCTCGACGGCAGCGCCGAGCCGCTTGACGGAATCTTCGTCCGCCACGTCGGTCTCGAAAACCCTGGCGTGACCGTTGCCGGCGGCGATCTCCTGCTCGACCGCGCGCGCTTTGTCGAGGTTGCGCTCGGCGATCACGACTTTGGCGCCGCCGGAGGCGAACGCTTTGGCGAAGCTTCGCCCGATGCCTTGGCCGGCGCCGGTGATGACTACGACCTTGTCGGCTACGGAAAATGTGTCGGACACGACCGCCTCATGCCGCCTGCGCCAGCGCGCCGAGTGCAGCGCCGGCGTCGGCCGGCTGCCACCATAACTTCACGCCGAGATCGCGGGCAATGATGCCGGCAGTGATGTAGCCCGAGCCGCCGGAAATGGCGCCGCCGGGATGCCCGGCCGAGCCTGCCATGTAGAGATTGCCAATCGGCGTGCGGTAGCCGAAGTGGTTGTACATCACCTGTTCGGCATTGAACGCGCCCATGAAAATGTCGCCCTGGCGCATGTTGATCAGCTCGGCGGTGTATTCCTTCGCCGTGTAGACATACTGGCCGATAATGTTGCGGCGGGTTAGGTTCGGGCAATAGCGCGCGAACGTCTCGATGATCTTCTCGGCGAAATCGCGCTTGAAGTCCTCGAAGCTCTGGCCGCCGAGATCGGGCGCAAGCGGCATGACGTGCCAGCAATACGTCGTGTGCTTGCCGGGCGGCGCCTGCGTCGGATCGATCACGCTCAAGGGCCCGGAGCCAAATTGCACGACGCGCGGCACACGATTGGCCTTCACGTCCTCATGCGCGGATGCCAGCTCCTCCATGGTGTCGGCGCCGATGCTCCATTTGAGCGTGCGGTTAATGTTCGGATCGAATTTCGCCGCCGTAAATTGCGGGCTCTCATGCAGCGCGAGGTGCAACCCGAACAGCGTCCAGCCGGTGTACTGGAAGCGGTCGAGCTTCTGCGCGAAAGCCGCCGGCAACTGCGCGCGGCCGATCAGGTTTTCGAACGTCTGATGCACGTCGAGCGTGCTGGCGACGAATTGGCCGGCGCGGACCGTCCGACCGTCGGCGAGCACGATGCCACGGGCGCGGCCGCCCTCGATCAGGATGCGGTCGATCGCCACCTGCGGCGCGAACGTGCCGCCGGCGGCGATGAAAGTCTCCATCAAGCCGCGCGCCAGATTGAACGAGCCGCCCTGGCAGAGCTGGTAGCCGGTTTCCAGATCGAAAGCGCGGATCACCGAGCCCATCGGGCTCGTCTTCGACAGGGTATCGGTCAGCCAGGTCCCGAACAGCGAGACCTTGAACAGGAACAAGAGCTTGACGTGATCGTTCTCGAACAGTTCGTCGACCACGTCGAGCGGCTGGCGGCGGCTGACGGCGAGGAAATCGCGGCCGATGGCGGTTTTCGCCAACAGCGCTTCGCGCTCGGCCTGCGGCAGCGGCTCGGCGTAGCGCTCGGGGACGAGAATGCGCGCGGTGATCTCCTCGGCGCGCCGGTTCCACTCGCGAAACGTGTCGGCGTCGCGCCTGGAGAAGCGCGCGACATTGGCGATGGTCTCTTCACGGTCGCGCCCGAAGACGAGCGCGGTGCCGTCGCGATGCGCCTGGCCGAACTCGTAGCGCGGGGTGATATAGGTCACGCGCTCGTCGAGACCGAGGTCCTTGAACCACGGCGTCTCGGAAATATGGAAATGATTGATCGAATGCAGGTTGTGGTAGAAGCCCGGCGCGGTGACTTCCCTGGTCGACAACCCGCCGCCGTATTGCAGGCGCCGGTCGACCAGCAGCACGCGCAAGCCGGCCTTGGCGAGGTAGCTGCCGAGGATCAGGCCGTGATGGCCGGCACCGATGATGATGCCGTCGTAGCCTTTCTCCAGCGCCTTGGTCACAAAGTCCTCCCGCGGATTTTTTGCCGTTGAGAGAACCGCAAAATCGTCACTCTGAGAAGCCGGATTTTCGCATGGCCCCGCCGCTTTGCCCGGAAGCTCAACTCACGCAGCGGGAAAAAACATGGCCGGCTTTTGGCCGGCCATGTGCACGTTCGAGATGGCGACGCGATTTACTTCATCGCGTCGTAGATGGCGTGCGTCCAAGCGCCTTCCGGCTTCTTGGTGATCACCGGATCAGAGCCGCCCGAGAGCAATTCCGCAACCGTGCGGTCATAGTCCTTCGGATCGAGCTTGCCGTTACCCGGATCAAGAAGCTTGGCGATTTCGGTCATCATAGTTTCTTGATGTCCCAGCTTCTGAGCGCCTGTCGTGTCGGCGGCGAGCACGATCTTCGCCGCTTCCTTGTCGTTCTCCCGGGCCCACTTCCAGCCCTTCTCGGAG
>CAYVPC010000284.1:0-4128 GCA_964453555.1 uncultured Hyphomicrobiales bacterium
AGGCGCCGGGCAACCGGCGTCCAAGAGGAATGGCCGTCACGCATGCGGATCGGTTATCCGCATGCCCTCCAGAACCCGGCTTACAGACTGGCTGGCTTGTACCTTAGGGCGCCCGGCAGGAATCCCGTCGGGCGCCCGCCAAGTTTTTGGAGGCGGGATTTCTGCGGCCTCGCTCTTTCGAAGAAGAATAAATCTGAAAGCTTATTGCTGCGACATATTTTATTCCAAGCGGCGCGCTTTAGGTTGCGGATATTAGAATATCCTTCTATCTCCGTCATATGCGCATGAATCCTATCGCCCGGCTGCCGGCCTTTTTCGCACTCGACGGCAAACGCTGCGTGGTCGCAGGCGGCGGCACCGCCGCAACGTGGAAGGCGGAGCTGCTCTCCGCCGCCGGCGCCAGCGTCGATGTCTTCGCGCCGGCGCCGAGCGAGGACATGCGTGGGCTTGCCGGCGCTCCGCCGGCAGGCGCGATCACCGTGCATGTGCGCGCCTGGCAAGCGGCCGATTGTATCGGCGCAGCGCTCGCCGTCGCCGAATGCGCCGACGACGCAGAGGCCGCTTTGTTCGCTGCCGCTTCCCGCGCGGCGGGCGTGCCGGTCAACGTCATCGATCGCCCGGCGTTTTGCGACTTCGCCTTCGGCGCGATCGTCAACCGCTCGCCGCTTGTCATCGGCATTTCGACCGATGGCGCCGCGCCGGTATTCGCCCAGGCGATCCGCGCCAGGATCGAGACTCTTATTCCGAAAGGTTTTGCGAGCTGGGCCGAGACGGCGCGCGCTTGGCGCCCGCGTGTGCAGGCGCTCGCTTTGCCGTTCCGCGGCCGACGTAGTTTCTGGGAAAGGTTCACCGATCGCGCGCTTGCCGCATCCGATATCGAACCGACCGAGGCCGACCTCGCGGCGTTGTTGAAGCCCACCCAAGCGCCGGAGAGCGGCTCGGTCGTGCTCGTCGGCGCCGGCCCGGGCAATCCGGACCTGTTGACGTTGCGCGCCGTGCGCGCGCTGCAATCGGCCGAAGTCATTTTGTTCGACGAATGGGTGTCGGCGGAGATTCTCGATTTTGCGCGTCGCGAGGCAAAGAAGATGCTGGTCGGCAAAACCGGCCATGCCCTGATGATCTCGCTCGCCAAAGCCGGACGCCGTGTCGTTCGGCTCAAGGGCGGCGAAGTACGGGCGGATCAAGAAATCGCCGCTTGCGGCGCGGCGGGGATCGGCGTCGAACTGGTACCGGGCGTCGCCGCCGCGCCAACCGCCGCCGACTTCGGAGAATTCTCGGCCGAATTCCCCCAGGTGGCCCGACGCTAGGCTCCTCACCGGGAGCTTTCCGGCAGCGCTCCCATCGGGCGAAATCGCCGGACGAGGCAAGCGCTCAGGCAGCCACGGCAGGCTAAACAACATGTTGCGAAACCCCACCTCTGCCGCCTATTTATGGCCCGCATGGACACGATAACCACACCATCCCCTGCGGGCGCCCAAGGGCCCGAATCCGTCCGCGCCGCCGGCCTGATCGAAGTGCGGCTGGCGGACATCGAGACCGTCGCGCGCGACACCAACGTCTATACGTTCCAACGGCCCGACGGCGGCAGACTGCCGCCCTATAAGCCGGGCGCACATATCGATATCCATCTGCCGAACGGGCTCGTGCGGCAATTTTCCCTGCTCAATCCCGACGCCGATCCGAAAAGCTACGTCGTTGCGATCAAACTCGACGCCGCAAGCCGCGGCGGCTCGCGTTACATTTTCGATCAGCTGAGCGTCGGCCAGACGCTAAAGATCAGCGCGCCGCGCAATAACTTTCCGCTGGTCGAGGATGCCGAGCATGTCGTCCTTTTTGCCGGCGGAATCGGTATCACGCCGATCTGGTGCATGGCGCAGCTGCTCGCCGCGCAGAACCGATCGTGGCAGCTCAACTATTCCTGCCGCTCGCGCGCCGACATGGCCTTCCTCGCGACGCTGGAGAAACTTGGAGCGGAGCGGATTCGTCTGCACTTCGACGACGAAGCCGGCGGCAAGTTCCTGGATATAGCGGGCGCCATCGCCGCCGCACCGGTCAACACGCATTTCTATTGCTGCGGACCCAATCCGATGCTCAAGGCATTCGAGGCGGCCGCAGCAAGCCGGCCGCGTCCTCAAGTCCACGTCGAGTACTTCACCCCCAAGGAAGAGGCGGCGGCAGGCAAACTGGGCGGCTTCTGGGTTGAGCTTGCGCGCTCCGGCGAGGAATATTTCATTCCGGAGGGCAGGAAGATCCTCGAAGTGCTGTACGAGGCCGGCGTCGACGTAGACTATTCGTGCGAGCTTGGCATCTGCGGCGAATGCGTGACGCGCATCATCTCCGGCATCCCCGAGCACCACGATTCCGTCCTCAGCGAGGAAGAGCAGGCTGCCAACGAGAAAGTCATGATCTGCTGCTGCGGCAGCAAGAGCGAGCGTCTGGTTCTGGATATGTAGACATCTCATTGCCCGGTACGCGCAATTACGCTAAGTCGCGGCCATCGGGAACGAAGCTGGAGAAAGCGGAATGGCGGACCACGGTGAACTCGAATACGCCACTGCCGCGGGCAACGATTATCCCGCCCACGAGCAGACCTATCGCAATTTCGTAACGCTGGTGAAGGGTGTCCTTGCGGCGGTAGTCGTTATCCTTGTCCTGCTGGCATTCTTCTTCGCCTAGCGGAATCTTCGCCGCGGCGAAATCGACCTGCGGGATGCGGGGTCGGTTCGCATCCGGGTTAAATATGTCGTCTCGGACCGACTGCGCCTGTTGGCGGATGCCGGAGAAATCATGAAAATTGCGGTTTTAGCGGAGATCGATGCGGGCGAGCCGCGGGTCGCCGTCACGCCCGAAACCGTCAAGAAGATGATCGGCATTGGCGCCGAGGTCGCCGTCGAGCCGGGCGCCGGCGTGAAATCCGGCATCCTCGACGCGAATTATTCCGCAGCCGGCGCCAGCGTGATGAAGGACGCGTTGAGCGGTGCCGATATCGTGCTCAAGGTCCGGCGGCCGCAAGCGTCCGAGTTACCGCGCTTCAAGAAGGGCATGATCGTTATCGCCATCATGGATCCATACGGCCATGACGACGCTTTGCGGGCCATGGCCGATGCCGGCGTGATTGCTTTCGCCATGGAACTCCTGCCGCGCATCACCCGCGCGCAGGTCATGGACGTGCTGTCGAGCCAGGCCAATCTCGCCGGCTATCGCGCCGTCATCGATGCCGCCGCCGAATATGGCCGCGCGCTGCCGATGATGATGACGGCGGCCGGCACCGTGCCGGCGACCAAGGTTTTCGTCATGGGTGCCGGCGTCGCCGGCCTGCAGGCGATCGCCACCGCGCGGCGGCTGGGCGCGGTCGTGACCGCGACCGACGTGCGGCCGGCGGCGAAGGAGCAGGTCGAGAGCCTCGGCGCCAAGTTCATCGCCGTCGAGGACGACGAGTTCAAGGCGGCGGAAACCGCCGGCGGCTACGCCAAGGAAATGTCGAAGGAGTATCAGGCAAAGCAGGCGGCACTCGTCGCCGAGCACGTCAAGAAGCAGGACATCGTCATCACCACGGCGCTGATTCCCGGCCGGCCGGCGCCACGGCTGATCTCGAAGGAAATGGTAGCGTCGATGCGTCCGGGCTCCGTGGTCGTCGATCTTGCGGTCGAGCGCGGCGGCAACGTCGAAGGCGTCAAGGCCGACGCGGTCGCCGAGACCGGCGGTGTCAAGATCATCGGCTACAGCAACGTGCCCGGCCGGCTCGCCGCCACGGCGTCGAGCCTCTACGCCAAGAACCTTTATGCGTTCCTCGAAGTGCTGATCGACAAGAAGACCAAGGCGCTCGCCGTCAACTGGGATGACGATATCGTCAAGGCGACCGCGCTGACCCGCGACGGCGCGATCGTCCATCCGAACTTCAAGCCGAAAAGCGCGGCGTGACTAAGTTCTCAGGGATGAAGGAACGGAGGCCAACGTGGTAACTCTCTCGATCCTCGGCCAGCTCGATCTGCTCGCGGTCGCCCACGCAGGCACGCCGGCAAGTGACGTCGTCGATCCGTTCGTGTTCCGCCTGTCGATCTTCGTGCTCGCGGTCTTCGTCGGCTATTACGTCGTCTGGTCGGTGACGCCGGCGCTGCATACGCCGCT
>CAYVPC010000285.1:0-4120 GCA_964453555.1 uncultured Hyphomicrobiales bacterium
TGCTCGCCGATCCAGGCCGAATGCATGCCGAGCTTGTCGGCATAAAGCGCCTCGGCGGTGATGTCGGCGACGAACTGGTTCGAAGAGCGTGTGTTGTTCTTGTAGTGATTGTCGCTCAGCGTGAAATATCCGAACTCCATCGTATCCTCCCATGCGGCCTTTCATCTTACGGATCGCAAGATAATTGAATATGCAACTGTTGTAAACGCAATAATAACCAGGTATGGAACAGTTCGCTGGGCAAACCATCGCCGGGGTCTCGCGCGTGAAAGCCGCCAAGCTCGATCTCGATAACTACCTGCCCTACCTAGTGAATCGGGTAGGCACCATCATCGCCGAGCAATACGGCGGAGAAGCGCTCGCGCCGCATGGGCTTAGCATCGCGATGTGGCGGGTCATGGCGGCGCTGGCGAGCACAGGCGTCCAGCGCCAGATCGATCTCGCCGCTCTGACCAGTATTGAGGTATCTACGCTGTCGCGCATCGTGACACGGCTGGTGCGCATGGGCGTGGTGTCCCGCACTCGCTCCGCCAGCAGCACCCGCGAAGTCGTCGTAAAGCTCACGGCCAAGGGTAATGCCCAGGTCGAGCGTCTCATCCCGATCGCGCTCGCCTACGAATCCGCGGCCATTGCCGGCCTGTCGGCCCAGGAGGTCGCGCTGCTCAAAGGCTGCCTGCGCCGCGTCTTTGCCAACATGAGAAACCGGCAGGTGACGGCGGCCGCAGCCGAATGAAAGCCGCCGCCTTGCGGCTGCGCTGCTGCGCCCGAATGTCGCTTTTCACCGCGTGACGGGTCGCCTACGTTGCGACACCGGCGCGCCGTTCGCGCCACACAAGAAGATCCTTTGGGGAGAAACGATGGGCGGCGGAGATATTCAGGTTTCGCGTCTCTTGGACGAGCGCGGACTGAGTTCGTTCCAGATCAGGGTGCTCATCTGGTCGATCCTGATCGCGCTGATCGACGGTTACGACATCGGCGCCATCGCGTTTGCCGCGCCGCACTTGGTCGCCGACTGGCACGTGCCGCCCGGCGACCTCAAATGGGTGCTCACCGCCAGCAATATCGGCGTCCTGTTCGGCTCGCAGATTTTCGGCTGGATCGGCGACCGTTACGGCCGCAAGACTGCGCTGATCGGCGCCAATCTGTTTTTCGGCGTTTTCACCTTCGCCGCCGCCTATACGACCAATCTCACAGAGCTGTTCTGGCTGCGCACGATCGCCGGGCTCGGCATCGGTGGCGTCATCCCCAATGTGGTGGCGATCAACGCCGAATCGGCGCCGCGCCATCTGCGCGCGACGCTCGCGATTATCGCCGCCGGCTGCGTGCCAATGGGCGGCGCGCTGGCCGGCTTCGTCAGCGCCGCCTGGGTCGGCCAATATGGCTGGCCGATCCTGTTCCATGTCGGTGGCGTGGTGCCGGTGGTGCTCGCGCTTGCCGCCATTTTTGGTCTGCCGGAATCGATCAAGTACATGGCCCTGCATGAGAGCCAGCGGCCGCGGATGGAAAAATTGATCGCGGCATTGCGGCCCGATCTCAAACTGCCGGCAAACGCGCGTTTCATCATCGAGGATGAGCAGCAGTCGCCATCGTCCAACCCGATTTATCTGTTCGGCAACGGGCTTTGGCTGATCACTCCGCTTGCGTGGCTGTTGTTCGTTTTCAATCTGATGGGCTACTTCTTCCTGATCAGCTGGACGCCGACGTTAATGGCCGCAGCCAAGGTACCGCAGACAACCGCGGCGCTCGCCGGTGCACTGCTGCAGGTCGGCGGCACGGTCGGCGCGCTGGCGCTGTGCTGGTGGTTGCAAAGAAGCCGCTTCCTGGCGATCGCCATCCTGTTCGTGATCGCGGTGCCGGTGGTCGGCTCGATCGGATATTGGGGGACCGGCTCGGCGGCCGCCCTGCTCACCTCGACATTCTTTGCCGGATTCCTGGTGCTCGGCATCCAGACCGGCATCAACGTGGTCGGCGCCTTGATCTACCCGACATCGCTGCGCGCCAACGGCTCGGGCTGGGAATTGGGCATCGGCCGCCTTGGCTCGATTGCCGGCCCGGTCGTCGGCGGGATCTTGGTCGGGCTGCCGCTGGAAATCCTGTACGCCTGGTCGGCGCTACCGTTCGCCGCCGGCGCGATCGTCTGCTTTGCGATCTACGTCCTCAATAATGCGCGGCTGCGCGCGCATCCGGAATTGGCCAAGGCGCAGTAACCGCATTTTTTGGAGCATGATCTTTCCCGAAAACCGGGTCCCATTTTGCGGGATCATGCTCTAAAACGGCTCGTAGCCACGCAGCGCCGGGATCACTTGCTCGCCGAACAGGCGGATCGAGCGCATTAGATCGGGCTCCGCCAGATCGGCGAAGTTGAACTCGCCCATGATCGTGTTGAACAGGCCCACTTGCGCGGCCGCCTGGATTTTTGCGGCGACCGTTTCCGGCGAACCGATAAAAACAAGATCGTGCTTGAGCAGGTAATCCGGGTCGAACACGTTGCGCATGATTTCCGACGCGCCGGGTTCGCCGCGGCCAATGAACATTTTGGCGAAAATGGCGACCCGCTGATCGAAACTCTCGCCCGCTGTCGCCTGCGGCAGGAAGCCTTCGTAAGCGCGGCTCGCGCGAAATGCGGCGGTCTCGATCGCCTGATCGTCGCTCTCGTCGACGTAGATCACAGTGCTATAGGCGATATTCGGCCGGCGCGGCCAGCCGGCGGCCTGCCAGTCCGCTAAAAATTTGCGATAGCGCGGCGCGGCGTCGGCGCGCGGGTAAACCAGAAAATAGCCTGGGTTTATGGCGTTATTCGCGCAGAATTCCAGCGTCTGCGGATCGCGGCTCATCATCCAGAGCGGCGGATGCGGCCGCTGCAATGGCTGCACCGAAATCTCGGCTTTGTCGGTATGAAATTCCTGGCCGTGAAACGAGAACGGCTGCGTCTCGCCGAATGCGGCGCGCAGGTAATCGACGAATTCGAGCGTCGGCGATTTGCGCGCTCCATAGTCGAGGCCGAACGGCCGGAAATAATCGGCATTGATGCCGGGAACGAGCCCGAGCTCCATGCGGCCGTCCAGCATCTGGTCGACGATGGCGATCTCTTCTGCCAGCCGCAGCGGGTGATAAAGCGGCACGATATAGCCCATCGGGCCGATGCGCAGCCGCTTGGTGCGGGCGCCGGCGCCGACCGCGTACAGGCTCGGCGACGACATCCAGCTTTCGTCCGGGCGAAAATGATGCTCGACGCAGAAGGCGTGGTCGAAGCCGACTTGGTCGCACAAAGCGAGCTCGCGCCAGAGCTGCTCATAGCGCTGGCGCGGGGTCATCCCGGGCTTCGCCCAAACGTGGGAAAAATGCGAAAATCTCATGGGTCGACGGTTGGCGTGCCAGCTGTAGCTGCGAAGCAGCGAAGGCTGGTGCCCGTGGAGGGAATCGAACCCCCACTCCTTGCGGAACACGATTTTGAGTCGTGCGCGTCTACCAGTTCCGCCACACGGGCATTTTGGTGGCGCATGATCTTTTCGGAAAACCGGCTACCACTTTTCCCAATCATGCTCCAGGCCGTACCTATATCGTCGCCACCGGCTAGGGGCAAACACGAAGCTGCGGCCTTGCTTCCGCCCGCTGGATCGGCACATTGGCGCCGGCCAACGACCTTCCGGGGACGCATATGAAGCTGAGCTGGATTGAGCACCTTCGCACCCAACCGGCTGCGGCCGCAGCGCTGGCGGTTTTCACGCTCAGCGTCGCTACGTTGCTGGGCGCCTGGTATTTCGAATATGTGATGAAGCTGTCTCCCTGCCCGCTCTGCCTCGAACAGCGTCTGCCGTACCATGTCGTCATCCCGCTCTCGCTGCTGGTGGCGATTGCCGCGTTTGTGCGTGCGCCGCGCGCACTGATCGCCGTCGGCTTGCTCGTGATCGTGATCGTTACACTCTCCGGCGCCGCGCTTGGCGCCTATCACGCCGGCGTTGAATGGCATTGGTGGCCGGGGCCGACCGATTGCTCGGGCCCGATGACCGATTTCGGCTCCAAAGGCCCGCTGCTCGACCAGCTGAAGTCGATCCGCGTCGTGCGCTGCGACGAGGCGGCCTGGCGCTTTCTCGGCCTCTCGCTCGCCGGCTACAACGTG
>CAYVPC010000286.1:0-4099 GCA_964453555.1 uncultured Hyphomicrobiales bacterium
CGATGCGTCCGGCGTTGGAAATGTACATGACGCCGGTGATCGGCCTGACCTGCTTCGCCGTTATCCTGGTGAACTGGTTCGGCGGATTCCGCTATCCGAAAGGCATTCCTGCCGGTCTCGTCGCCATCGCGGTCGGAATGATCATCGCCTGGGGCTCCAACTTGTTCGGCCTCAGTTACGGTGGCTTGACCGTGAGCAGCATCAGCAGCGCCTTCTCGAATTTCGGATTCTCGGTACCGCTGCCTGCCGTGAACCACATCTTCTCCGGCTTCGAATATCTCGGCGTGATCCTCGTTACGGCAATCCCGTTCGGCATTTACGACCTGGTCGAAGCGATGGACAACGTCGAGAGCGCAGAGGCCGCCGGCGATGCGTTTCCGACGACGCGTGTGCTGACCGCCGACGGCGTCATCAGCCTGATCGGCTGCCTGATGGGCAACCCGTTCATCAACGCCGTCTATATCGGCCATCCCGGCTGGAAGGCGATGGGCGGCCGCATCGGCTACTCGGCGGCAACCGGCATCATGGTGATTGTGCTGTCCTGGTTCGGTGTGATCTCGCTGCTCTTGGCCATCATACCGGTCGTGGCGATCTATCCGATCCTGCTCTACATCGGCATGCTGATCGGTGCCCAGGCGTTCCAAAGCACGCCAAAGGCACATGCTCCCGCCATCGTGCTCGCGCTTACGCCGCATCTTGCCGCTTGGGCGGGCGTCCAGTTGGACGGCGTGCTCCATGCAGTCGGTACCGACGCGGCGACCCTCGGCTTGGACAAACTCGCCAACCAAGGTGTTCTATACGCGGGCATCAAGGTGATGGGCGGCGGCTCGATCCTCACCGGGCTGGTCCTGGCGGCGGTCGGAGCCTTCGTCATCGACAAGAAGTTCGTTAACGCCTCGGCCTTCGCGCTTGCCGGCGCCGTGCTGACCTTCTTCGGCTTCATGCACGGTGAAGCTGTCGGCATCGCGGTGACGCCGGTCGTTGCGATCGCGTATCTGATCGTGGCGGCGTTCCTGTTTGGATTGAGTTGGATGCCCACGAGCGCACTCGACCGGACGGCGCCGCATGAAGCGATAGCCGAACCTGCCGAGTGATCTGCTAGCAGGACGACACATTGTCGCCTCTCCCCGGCGGGGAGAGGCGATTTTTTTATTCCGCCGCCGCTTTGGTCACGCCGCGGCCGTGGATCGCCTGCCAAATGCGGCTCGGCGTCGCCGGCATGTCGATGTGATCGATGCCGAGCGGCTTGAGTGCGTCGAGGATGGCGCCGATGATCGCCGGCGGCGCGCCGGTCGCGCCGGCCTCGCCAGCGCCTTTGATGCCCAGCGGATTGGTGGTTGCCGGCACTTCGGTCAGCTTTGAAACCAATTCGGGAAAATCCTCGGCGCGCGGCATGGCGTAGTCCTGGAAACTACCGGTGACGAGCTGGCCGTCGGTGTCGAACACAATCGATTCCATCAGCGCCTGGCCGACGCCCTGGGCGACGCCGCCGTGAATCTGGCCTTCGCACAACAGCGAATTGACGATCTTGCCGACGTCGCCGACCGAGGCGTAGCGCGCCAGCGTGACGAAGCCGGTATCGGGATCGATCTCCACCTCGCAGACGTGGCAGCCATTCGGATAATTCGACGGTTCGGCCGCAAATGTGCCCGAGGCTTCGAGCCCAACTTCAAACTGCGACGGCAGGAACATCGGCCGATGCAGCGACTGGGCGACGGCCGTCAACGGCAGCGAGCGGTCGGTGCCGACGATGTGGAAGTTGCCATCCTTGAATTCGATATCGCCAGCGCCGGCTTCGAGCATCATCGCCGCCATGGGTTTGGCTTTCTCGATGATGGCGTCGGCGGCTTTTTTGAGCGCGTTGCCGCCGACATGCATGCTACGCGACCCGTAGGTGCCGCGGCCGACCGCCACCTCCTCGGTATCGCCCTGCACAAAGCTGATCGATTCGATCGGCACGCCGAGCCATTCATGCACCATTTGCGCGTAAACGGTTTGATGCCCCTGGCCATGCGAATGTGTGCCGGCGATGACGGCGAGCGAACCGCTTGAGTCGAAACGGATCACCATTCGCTCGTTGAAGATCGCGGCCTCCTCGACGAAATAGCCGATGCCGCGGCCGCGCAGCTTGCCGTTCTTCTTCGATTCCGCCAGGCGTTTCTGGAAGCCGTCCCAATCGGCGACTTCCAGGCACTCGTCCATAATGCGCCTGAAATCGCCACTGTCGTATGCGATGCCGGAATGAAGCTTGTGCGGCATCGCTGTGGGCGGGATGAAGTTGCGCCGCCTGATCTCAATCGGATCGACGCCGATGATTTGCGCGGCGCGGTCCATCAGTTGTTCGATGAGGAAGGTCGCTTCCGGCCGGCCGGCGCCGCGATAAGGCGCCATCGGCGCCGTGTTGGTCAGCACAGCCTGCGCAACGGCGTGCACCGCCGGAACGTCGTACACACCTGGCGCCAACTTAAGCGCAAACAGCGGCACCACAATGCCGGCTTCGAATATGTGCGAACCCATGGCGTGAAGGGCGTTCATGCGCATGCCGAGAATTTTTCCCTTCTCGTCGAGCGCCAGTTCACCGGTCACGACCTGATCGCGTCCATGCGCGTCGCCGAGGAAGGATTCCGACCGCGTCGCCGCCCATTTGACGGGGCGGCCGCCCACGCGCCGCGACGCCCAGCACACCAGCGCGTCCTCGGGATAGTTGCCGTTTTTCATGCCGAAGCCGCCGCCGACGTCGGGCGAGATCACGCGAAGTTTGTTTTCTCGGACTTTTAGCACGTTGCCGGCGACATGGGCGCGGGTGCCGTGCGGGTTCTGCGTGGTCGAGTAGAGTGTATAGCCGCCGTTGTCGGGATGATATTGACCGATGGCGGCGCGCGGCTCGATCGTGTTGGCGCTCACGCGGCTGTTCGTGAGCTTGAGCGTGACGACGTGCTTGGCCTTGGCGAAGGCAGCGTCGGTCGCTTCCTTGTTGCCCATCATGAGGCCGACCGAGACGTTATTCGGAGCCTCGTCCCAGACTGCGGGCGCACCCGGCTTCACCGCGTCTTCGACCGAAACCACCGCCGGCAGCACTTCATACGCGACGTCGACGAGTTCGGCGGCGCTCCTGGCTTGCAGTAGCGTTTCCGCGACCACGAAAGCGACACGTTCGCCGACCGAGCGGACTTTGCCGATGGAGAGGATGGAACGGAGCGTGCGGTAGCCTTTCGGGCCTCCCATATCCTCGGGCATGACCGGTGAGAAACTACCGAGCTTGTCGGCCTCGACGTCGGCGCCGGTAAGCACCGCAAGAATGCCCTCGGCCGCCTTGGCCTTTGCCGTGTCGATGCTTTTTATCCGCGCATGAGCGTGCGGCGACATGACTGCCACGCCGTAGCACTGCTGCGGCAGGTTGATGTCGTCGACATAGCGGCCGCGGCCGGTGATGAAACGGGGATCTTCCAGCCGCGGGACTGGTTGACCGATACCGAATTTTGGCACGCGTTTTCTCCCTCGAGACTATGAAGCAGCGCGCGCCCCTCCGGGCCCGCGCGGACGCGATCATTGCGTGACTTTGATTTATACTCACGATTGCCGGCAATGGTAGAGGCTGCCGCTTGGCCGAGAACGTTCAATCCGCCCGACAAGCCGCCCACCACCGGGGAATTGCCGGGGCGGGAGACCTGTTTGGGCAGCCAAAGGGCCTCACTTTCCTGTTCGGCACCGAGATGTGGGAACGCTTTTCCTACTACGGAATGCGGTCGCTGCTCGTCCTCTACATGACAAAATTTCTGCTGCTGCCGGGAAATGCGGGTGACGTCTTCGGTCTGGCCGCGTTGAAGGCTGCATTGCAGACGATATTCGGTCCGCTCGACGTGCAGCCGCTGTCGTCCCAGATCTACGGTTTCTATACCGCGCTCGTTTATCTCACGCCGATCTTTGGCGGGCTTCTTGCCGATCGCGTGCTGGGTCAGCGCCGGACCGTCGTCATTGGAGCGATTTTGATGGCGATCGGCCATTTCCTGATGGCGGTCGAGCAACTTTTCTTGCTCGCGCTGTTGGCGCTGATCCTCGGCAACGGCGCGTTCAAGCCGAACATCTCTACCCAGGTCGG
>CAYVPC010000287.1:0-4056 GCA_964453555.1 uncultured Hyphomicrobiales bacterium
ATCGAGCGCGGCGACAGCCGGGCGATACCGCAGATGCCGTGGCCGGACGTGCAGCCATTGCTGAGCCGGGTGCCGAAGCCGACCAGCAGTCCGGCGACAGCAACGGTGATGAAGCTCGTCGGCATATGTGGAACGGGAATGGTGTAGCCGAGAAGCGCTGCGGACACGGGCGCGGCGATCAGGCCGAGCACAAAGGTTGCCCGCCAGCCGCGATCGGTCGAAAGCGGATCGATCAGCCCGGCGAACACGCCGGTCACGCCGGCGATGCGGCCGTTGAGCAGCATCAGGAGCACGGCAGCGATCCCGATCAGCGCGCCGCCGATCGCCGCGGAGATGGGTGTGAAATTGGCCATGAATTGCCTCGTACCAAACGCAAAACAAACGATTATGTCGTCAAAACAATAGGTCGCCGAACCTTAACCCGCAACCAATGACGGCACGGAAGAATCGAATAACGCCGCGGCGATTTTGCCGAAGCAAATGTGCTGCCGCGCAAGCTCTAGTCAGAAGATTATTCCGGGCCTAGAAATGTGCGACGGGAAGGAACGCTGCGGGCGCGGATGACAAGCGAACGGCACGACGCTGCGGAGGGCACGCATGATGCGGTGCTGGCCCGCATTCGCTCGCTAACCGCCGGCATCCGCGAGCACGCCGCCGCAGCGGAAGATACGCGGACGATACCGCGGGAAGTGGTCGACGCGCTGCTCGCGGCCGGCATCACCCGCATCCTTATTCCGCAGCGGTTCGGCGGCTATGGGCTGGGCCTCGATACCTGGTTCGAGGTCGTGCGCGAGATCGGCACGGCCGACGCCTCGCATGCCTGGTGCGCCAGCCTGATGATTCATCACCCGCACTATGTGAGCCAATTCTCCGAGGCCGCGCAAAAGGCGGTCTGGGCCGACGGGCTTGATGCGCCGATCGCCGCCTCCATTCAGCCGGTCGGCCGTGTGATGCCCGTCGACGGCGGCTACCGCCTGTCCGGTCAGTTTCCGTTCGCCAGCGGCATCAACCACAGCCGCTGGCTCATCGTCGGCGCCCTGCTCGAAACGAACGGCCGTCCGGAAGCCGTGTTCTTCCTGATCCGGCCCGGCGATTACAAAGTCCTCGATACCTGGTTCACCGTCGCAATGCGGGCGACCGGCAGCAACACCGCGGTTTGCGAGGACGTGTTCGTACCGGACGACTTCACCATCCGGCTGTCCGATCTGCGCGAAGGCAAGGCGCCGGGCGGCGCGTTGCACGACCATCCGATCTACCGCGCCCCTTTCGTTTCCTATGCGCCGCTGACCTTCGTCACCCCCATACTGGGCGCGGCGCAAGGCGCCTATCAAATGTTTCGCGACTGGACCAAGGGCGGCCGGCGCGGCATGCGCGGTGGCGCCGTCGCCGAGATCGCCAGCGTGCAGGTGCGGCTCGCGCGCGCCGCCGCCGATCTCGACGCCGCCGAACTGCTCCTGCGCCGCGTTGCCGAGGTCGCGCAAGCGCCGACGCAGCCATCTCTGGAAATTCGCGCGCGCTCGATGCGCGACTGCTCGCGCGCGGTCGAACTATGCGTCGACGTTGTTGATACGCTGATCGGCATGAGCGGCACCGCCGGCTTTGCGGTATCGCATCCGATCCAGCGCGCGTGGCGCGATATCCATTTCGCCGCCACGCATGTCGCGCTGAATCCCGAGCAGAACTTCGCCCATTTCGGTCGCGTCGAACTCGGCCTGCCGCGCGATCCGCATCTGCCGTTCTTCTAGAGCGCGAAGGAAGCCGTATCATGAAGTTTTACGATTACGTCAGCGCTCCGAGCCCGCGACGGGTCCGTATTTTCCTTGCCGAAAAGGGTATTAGCGTTCCGACCGTGCAAGTCGACCTGCGCAACAACGAGCAGCTCACGCCAGGTTTTCGCGCCGTCAATCCGGACGCCACGGTGCCTTCGCTAGAACTCGACGACGGCACGCGTATCAACGATGCAATCGGCATCTGCATCTATTTCGAGGCCGTCCATCCGAAGCCGCCGTTGATGGGCGAGAGTGCCGAGGAAAAAGCTCTGGTGGCCGCGTGGCAGCGCGCGGCGGAGCGGAACGGCTTCTACGCGGTGATGGACGCCTTCCGCAATTCGGCGCCCGGCCTCAAAGGGCGCGCTGCCCGGCCCGCACGACTATGAGCAAATCCCCGCGCTTGCCGAACGCGGCCGGCTGCGCGTCGGCCACTTTTTCGAGCAGATGGACGCCCGCCTGGCGCAAAGCGAATTCGTGGGCGGCGCCCGCTATTCGATCGCCGATATCACCGCCCTGGTGTCGGTCGATTTCGCTCACCGCGCCAAAATGCCGGTTCCGGAGAGCCACACACATCTGCGCCGCTGGTATTCGCAGGTTTCGGCGCGTCCCAGCGCCAAGGCTTAAGAGTGTAAGACGGCGGCCATGAAGGATATCCGGTCCACCCTTGACTGGCTTGCAGGCGGCGCGCTCTCCGGCGCTCAGTCGCAGGACGTGCTAGCGGAATTGTGCCAGCGAATGGTTGAATCCGACATTCCGCTGTGGCGGGTCGCGGTGTTCGTCACGACGCTTCATCCGGACGTCATGGGCCGGCGCTTCCTGTGGCAGGCCGATTCGGGCGTGACGACGTCTGATGCATTGCACGAAATAACCGACACAGACGATTTTCGTACCAGTCCGTTCAGCACGGTGTACGCGACGCGTAAGCCGCTGCGTCGCCGTATCGCCGACGGCGATTGCCCGATCGACTTTCCGATTCTGCGCAATTTCCGTACCGAAGGCGTTACGGATTATGCGGCGTTTCCGCTGTTGTTCACCGACGGCACGATCCATGTGGCAACCTGGTCGACCCGACAGCCGGGCGGCTTTACCGACAAGCAGTTCACCGATCTGGAATCGGTCATTGCCCCGCTTGCCCGCGTCGCCGAGATCCGCGCGCTGCGCCGCACCGCCGGAAATTTGATCGATACGTATGTGGGCCACCAAACCGGCGAGCGGATAATGTCGGGCAAGATCCGGCGCGGTTACGTCGAGGCGATCCGCGCAGCGATCTGGTTGTCGGACATGCGCGGATTCACCGCGGTTTCCGAGCAACTGCCGCCGCAGGCTCTGATCGACCGCCTGAACCGCTATTTCGGTGCTCAGGTTCCGGCCATCCTCGATCATGGCGGCGAGGTGCTCAAATTCATGGGCGATGGTCTGCTGGCGATCTTCACGATTGGCGGCGAGAACGACGCAAATGAGGTCTGCCGCCGCACGCTGGCCTGTGCGCGCGAAGTGCGGACGCGCATCGTCGGCTTGCCGCACAGCGGGAGCGAGGATGCCATCCGCTTTGGGCTTGCGCTGCATGTCGGCGACGTGATGTACGGCAATATCGGCGGCGGTAACCGCCTCGACTTCACCTGCATCGGCCCGGCGGTGAACCTGGCGGCGCGACTGGAAAAGGTCGCTTCCAAGCTCGGCGAGACGATTGTCGTGTCAGCGGATTTCGCCGGCCATTGCGCCGATGAATTCCGCCGCCTCGGCGAGCACTCGGTGGCCGGCTTTGCCGCGCCGCAAACGGTATTCGGCCTGGCGGCTTAGTCGCGCGCAGCGATGCCGCAACGGCGTTGTTCCGCTGCTCTCATCCCCTATATGTGACCGTGGTGCGCCCGCCCTCTGGCGTTATGGAATCCACGAGGGCAAACTGACCCGCAGGAGACTCAAGTCCGATGGCGCTACGCGACGTCAAACTCGACGACAAATACGACCTCGGCCACAGCCATGTGTTCGTCACCGGGTTCCAGGCGCTGGTGCGGCTCTGCCTGATGCAGAAGGAACTCGATCGGCGCAACGGCCTCAATACCGCGGGCTATGTCACCGGCTACCGCGGTTCGCCGCTCGGCGGCCTGGACAGCCAATTCCAGCGGGCCGCGTCCATCCTGACCAAAAACGACGTCCGCTTTCAGGGCGGCATCAACGAGGATCTCGCTGCTACGGCGGTATGGGGCTCGCAACAGGCGGAATTGCGCGGCGAAGGCAAATACGACGGCGTATTCGCCATGTGGTACGGCAAGGGCCCCGGCGTCGA
>CAYVPC010000288.1:0-4025 GCA_964453555.1 uncultured Hyphomicrobiales bacterium
CCCGTAAACATTTGTCGAAATGACGGGTTGTCTGCGCCCCAACCGAGGCGCATCAAAGTCATCATTGCATCGCGCTTTTCTTTTTCTTGCGGCGCACGCCTCTTTCCACCAACTGCAAAGCCGCCGTAAAGCACAAGGTGGGATACCCGCTCCGGGTGCCGCACTGCGTAACTGACGGCAACGGCACAGCCTTGCGAGATTCCGATCAGCGGGAAACGCTCAACCCGAGCGGCATCGACCACCGTTTCCAGGTCGCCAACCCAGGCGTCGAGGGAAAGCTCATCGGCATCCCAGTCGGACATGCCGTTTCCGCGCGCATCATATCGGATCAGCGTATGGTCATTAGAAAGCCCACGAAAGACGTGTCGCCACACCGGGCTTTCCCAATCGTATTCGAGATGGTTCATCCAGTTCGCCGACTTCACCAGCGGCGGCCCATTGCCTGAAATCGCGTAGGCGAGACGCACCCCGTCTGGTGTCCGGCAATATTTGATCTCCTGGCCAGGGTTTGATTGGCCATAAGTTCCCTTAGTTTCATCGACCTCAACCGCAAATACCTCGATTGGCTTGGTTATGTTCTTGAGATTTTGTGGACCCATTTCCCTATAGGCAAGTTGGAGCTTGCCTTCGATCTGGTCGAACGCTTGGCGCGAAATGCAAATTCCACCGGCTTCAGCAATACCTTGGAGCCGCGCTGCGATGTTGACGCCGTCGCCATAGATGTCATCGCCTTCGATGATGATGTCGCCAACGTTGATCCCGATCCGTAATCGGATCGGATCAACTTCGGAGCGGCCGGCATTGTGGTCCCGGAGCTTTTTCTGGATTTCGATGGCGCTGGTGACAGCGTCGACGGCGCTCGCGAATTCCACCAGCGAGCCGTCGCCCATGAGCTTGACGATTCGACCCGAATGGGCGGCAATCGTCGGGTCGATCAACTCACGCCTCAAGGCGTTTAAACGCGACAAGGTCCCCGCCTCATCGATGCCCATGAGGCGCGAGTAACCGACAACGTCGGCCGACAGGATCGCCGCAAGCCTTCTTTGAAGGCGCTCCGCCGCCATATAGACCGCTCCACGGGTATCCGACGGCCACGAGACTATGGTTCACCGGGCACGGTGTCTATCGATGCCGCAATGTCCGAGAAGGGTCATTCGCGTCATTTCCGGCTTTCGGGCTGGATGTCGGCTTTGGCCCCGAAAAGCCGACATTCGATTGTCTCGTTTGAGCCGTTAAAACCCGTGACCGGAGGATGAGCGGCCGCTTCAAGTTGTTTGGATTTCACTCCTGGCGCGCATCTCGGCGCGCGGTGCGTCGCGGAATTTCGGCATCACCTCGGCGGCGAATAATTCAAGCGAGGCGAGCGCTTTCTCGGCGCCGTACCACGGCGGGAAATGCAGCATGATCGAGGCGTTACGGACCTTGGCCCGCAATTCCTCGATTTTCGCGATTACCGTCGCCGGCGAGCCGTGCAGAATAATGTCGCGCGCGAGCGTGTCGTAATCGCGCGGCCTGGCGTCGACATCCTGTGACACCGTGCCGAGATAGCCTGAAGTGTGGCCGCTGCCGAAATGGGCCAGGTTGCGCATGATGCCGGGCTCGCTCTCGCGCTTGGCCTTGGCGTCGGTCTCGGCGACATAGACCCAGCGCGCCACGTCGACATGACCGCGCGCCGGGTTGTCGCGCAAATTTTGCGGCGTTTCGGTGAGCAGCGCGCGATAATTCGCGCTCTGGCGCGCCAGTTCGGCGAACGGCGTCCAGCTTGAAAGAAAAAGCCCGAGCCCCAGGCGTGCGGCGACGCCGATCGAACGGTCGGTCGCTCCGGCGAGGAAGATCGGCGGATGCGGCTGTTGCAGCGCTTGCGGGAATATTTCGTATTGGCCGCCGACCTTGAAGCGGAAGCGCCCGCCGTGGTGATTGACGCGCTTGTAGTGGAACAAATCGAGCAGTAGCGGCAGCGCTTCTTCCTGAATGTCGCGCCGCTCCTGGAAATCGACGCCGAAGCCGTCGAATTCATATTTGCGATAGCCGGAGCCCAGTCCGAGCGCAAAGCGGCCGTTGCTCAGAATATCGACGAACGCGGTGTTCTCGGCGACGCGTAGCGGATTAGCGAGCGGCAGCGTGACCACGGCGGTGCCGATCTTGATGCGTTGCGTCAGCGCCGCGAGGTAAGCGGCGTAGACGAACACGTCGGGCATGATTCCGTATTCGTTGCTGAAATGATGCTCCGCGACCCAGGCGTAATCGTAACCGAGCGCGTCGGCGCGCACGATCTGCGCGGTGACGCGCGCGTGCACGTCGCGGTGCGGGTAGGGCTCGGCCTCGGTGTTGGGATGCGAGGTGAAGAGAATGCCGAATTCCATGCGCTGATCCTAGCAACGCGGCCGTTGCATTGCGAGGCGCACCGGTAGCGGGTGCGCTCCGCCGGACTATTTCTCCGTCTTCTTCTCCGTCTTCGCTGGCGGCCTCGGGCCTTGCCGCGGCGGCAGCGAAGCAATGTAGGCCGCGATCGCCGTGCGATCGTCGCTGCCCAGCAAAGCCGTATTGCGCACGACTTCGGCCATGCTGCCGCCGGCAAAATCGGCGGACGGCAGCATGCCGTCGGCAAGGAAGCTCGCAATGTCCCCGGCCGACCATGGCGGGTCGTCGTGTTGCAGTCCGGCCGGCGTAATATTGGGAACCCAGCTCTTGCCGTCCGGCGCTGGCCCGCCGGCAAAGCGTTGGCTTTCGATAATCGCGCCGAGAAAGTTGCGCGGGCTGTGGCATTCGGCACAGTGGCCCGGGCCGTTGACGAGGTAGGCGCCGCGGTTGATTTGTGCCGGCTGCGTCGCGTCAGGCACGAATGGCCCGCCATGCAGAAACAGAAGCTTCCACAATCCGACCAGGCGGCGGACGCTGAACGGAAACGCCAGATCGTGCCCGCGTGCCCGGCCTGTAACCGGCGGCAGGGATTTCAGATAGGCAAAGAGATCGCGCAGATCGGCCAGCTCCATGTGCTGATAGGAGGTATAGGGGAATGCCGGAAACAGATGCTCGTCGCGCGGCGACGTCCCTTTCCACAGCGCGGTGACGAAATCCGCTTCGCTCCAGGCACCGATGCCGTCCGCCGCATCGGGCGAAATGTTGGGCACGTAAAAAGTGCCGAACGGCGACGGCAGGGCAAGCCCGCCGCCCAGCCGGGTGCGATCGGTCTTGGCGGGATCCTTGTCCGGCGTGGCGTGGCACGACGCACAGCCGCCGATGTTGAACATCGTTTGTCCGTTGGCAAGATCGGGATTGTGCGGCGGCAGCGCCGAGGCTGGCACGGTCGCGGGAATGGTCAGCACCCAGAGCAACAGCGCCAACGCCACGGCGACGGCTGCCGCAACGCCTGCCAATACCCTTGCGCCGCGGGTCATGCGACTTGCGCGTCCGTCGCGAGCGGTTCGTCCTGCGGATCGAGGAGGGTCGCCAGCACGGTCGGATCGGCGGCCGTGCGCACCGTCATCGGCTCGTCACGGCCGCGGATCGACACCTCAATGCGCGTGAGTGCGTCGGCAGCGATGCCCGAGGTTTTGCAGACCTCGTCCGACACGACGATCGTGCAATTAAGCGCCTTCGTCATGTCCTGCAGCCGCGCCGCGACGTTCACCGCGTCGCCGATCGCCGTGAACACGGTGTGATCGCGAAAGCCGATATCGCCGATGATGACCTCGCCGCCGTGAATGCCGATGCCGAATTGGATCGGCTCGCGCAGCTCGGTGGCGAACTGGTGGTTCATGTATTCGACATTCGCGGCGACATTCGCCGCCGCCCGCATTGCTTGCCGACAGGCGATAGCCGGGGCGGCGTCGAGCCCGAACAAGGCGAGCATGCCGTCGCCGACGAATTGGTTGGGCTGGCCGCCGGCTTCGATCACCGCCTGCGAGGCCGCGCCGAGGAAACGGTTGATCAGGAATACGATGTGGAATGGCAGCCGCTCCTCGGCGAGCTTGGTCGAGCCGCGCATGTCGACGAACATGCTGACGACGTAACGCTCCTCGCCG
>CAYVPC010000289.1:0-4015 GCA_964453555.1 uncultured Hyphomicrobiales bacterium
TCGCCGCGACATTCTTCATCGCCGGATGATGCGCGGGCGCGAACATGAAGCCGATACCGGCTTCCGCGATGCAGCGGCCGATCGCTTCCGGCGCAAGATCGATGTTGACGCCAAGCGCGGTGAGCACGTCGGCAGCGCCCGAACGCGACGACAGCGCACGGTTGCCGTGCTTGGCGACGGGAACGCCGGCGCCGGCGACAATCAGCGCCGCGCAGGTCGAGATGTTGAACGAGCCGGAGGCGTCGCCGCCGGTGCCGACGACGTCGATGGCGCCGGGCGGCGCGATGACACGCAGCATCTTGGCGCGCATGGTCGTGACCGCGCCGGTGATCTCGTCGACCGTCTCGCCGCGAACGCGCAGCGCCATCAGGAGCGCTCCCATCTGCGACGGCGTCGCTTCGCCCGACATCATCTGCTCGAACGCGCCGGCCGCTTCGTCACGCGTGAGGCTCGCGCCGGTCGCGACCTTGCCGATCAGTCCCTTGAATGCATCGGTCACGGCCGGGCTCTCAATTCACCGGCAAGCGCTGCTTTTGCGGCGCACGTTGCGGCGTGCTTTGCGGTCCCTGCCGCCGTCCGTTCGCCGCGTTCCACACGGCGGCGGTGTCGACAAAATTCTTCAGCAGCAAATGGCCGTGGTCGGAGGCGATACTTTCGGGATGGAATTGCACGCCGTGCACCGGCAGCCGTTTGTGCGCGAGCCCCATGATGAGGCCGTCGTCGGTGTCGGCGGTTACGGTCAGTTCGCCGGGCAGGCTTTCGCGTTCGACCACGAGCGAATGATAGCGCGTCGCCTGGAAGGAAGCGTTGATGCCGTGAAAAATGCCGCTGCCGTCGTGGCGGATGGTCGAGAGCTTGCCGTGTACCGGCGCTGGCGCGCGCACCACCTTGCCGCCGAAGGCATCGCCGATCGCCTGGTGGCCGAGGCAGACGCCGAGGATCGGAATTTTGCCGGCGACGGTGGCAATGAGATCGAGGCAGATGCCGGCCTCCTTGGGCGTGCAGGGGCCGGGCGAGAGCACGATCGCGTCGGGGTCGGCGCCGAGGATGGCGGCGCTGGTGATCCGGTCGTTCCTGTGGACGCGCACTTGCTCCCCCAGTTCACCGAGGAAGTGGACCAGGTTGAAGGCAAAGCTGTCGTAATTGTCGATCAGGACAATCATTTTAAGCCCGGCGGCGGTTCCGCTGCCGGGCTCTTAGCGCAATTCCAGGAGAGAATCGACCTTGGCGGCGCTATCGGGTCCGTCCAAGCTTAATGCGCGCCCGTCAGGCGATCACTCGAAACAATGCGCGCCTCATGCGCCTGACCGAACGGATTGCGCGTGTCGCGCAGGCAGGCGGCCTCGAAATAAGGCCATGCATTCTGCGAGCAGGTGCCGGCAAGCGGCCGACTATCGGCGCGATCGGCCTTGGCGCCCGGGGTCGAACCGCGGGCATCTACCCGGTCGGCTATGCTGATGGCGGTGACAAACGCGCCGGCCACGATCGCGGCGGCGGCGATGGCGTAGATGGTCCTAAGCATATCGCTGATCCCTGTTGCCTGTTTGGCGCCCTCTTGCCGGCCCGGAGCCGGCGCGCTTGTGCGCGGGTCGCAATTTCACTGACCGCCATGTTTGTCCTCGCGGGCCCGGTATTCTTTGACGCACGTCACAATTTGGCCGGTTCCCGTACTGCGCTGAAAACGCATGGGAATTCAGAAAGTTCCAGCTTGAATGCAATAATTTTCGCCGTTTCTGGCCGGATTCCGCAGTCGGTGGCGCGAGCTAGTCCGTTCTTTCGACGTTGTCGCGGACGCGCTCCGCCAGTGCGGCGAGGTCGATCTGATGCACGCTGCCGGTACCGGCAAGATCGAGCGCATGCGCCGCGGCGGCGCCCATGGCTATGCACGGACCCATCACTCGCACGCTCGACAGCGCCGCGGTGTCGGCGTCGATGCAGCGCCCGGCGGCAACCACGTTGTCTGCATCAGCGGGTGTCAGACACGACAGCGGAATGTAGTGCACGTGGTCCTCCGGGAACGCGTGCCAGCGGTGGCCGCTGCCGTGATCGTGCAATTCGATCGGCCAGGCGGTGCGCCCGATCGCGTCGGGAAAGCGCGTGCCCGCCATCACGTCGTCGACCGAAAGCTGCGTGCGCCCGAAGATCCAGCGCGTCTGCCGGATGCCGGGGAAACCGTATGCGCGCACCCGGCACTTGCCGAAGCATTCGGGAAATTCATCGCGCAGCAGCGCGATCGCGCGATCCGCCTGATCGCGGCCTTCTAGCGTTTTGGCGGAGGCCTCCAGCGGATCGAGTGGCGTCTCGACATGCGTCATGTTCATGGCGGCGATGCCGCGTCCCGGGATAATGAAGGCAAGACCCTCGCGCCGGACGAGACCGTATTGGTCGCCTTTTTCCTTCATACGCGCGCCGATCTCGTCGCGGGTCGGCTGCTTGGCTTCGTCGATATTTTCCAGCACGACCATTTGCGTGCCGAACACCGGGCCGTTGGCGGGCTCGCGGCAGGCAAAGCCCGCTTGCCATACCAGCGCCGCGTCGCCGCTCGCCTCGACAAAGCCGGTTGCTTCGACATGCACATCGCCATAACGGGTGGCGAGCTCGATCCGGCGCACCCGGCGGCCTTCGACGTGCACGCGGCGAAGCACGGCGCCGAGCACGATGGTGATGCCGGCCTTGCGGATCGCTTCTTCGATCCAGCGGGCAAGCGCGACCTCGTCGTAATAAACGACCGTCGTGAGCGGGCCGTGCCGGAAATAAAGCTGCCGCTCCCTGGCGCCAAGCTCACGCAGGATGTCGTCGGCGATGCCGTGCGTGAATTGATGGCCGTGGGTACCGTTGGCAAACAGGCCGCAGAACGTGCCGATGATCGAATTGACCGCCTGGCCGCCCAACACCGGCAGGCCATCGACCAGCACCACCTTGCGTCCGGCGCGCGCCGCTGTCAGCGCGGCGGATGTGCCGGCAATGCCCGCGCCGACCACGCATATGTCCGCCGTGACCCGGCGCGGGGCGGTGTTTGTGGCGCGCCGGACGATCCTGGTATCGGCTATTGGCGGCGTATTCATTTTCAACCGTGTCGCTCGGCATTCGCGGACAGGCAATAAGGATAGCCGGTCATGGGCCGGTGATAAACGTAAGCGCGGCCTTGCGGTTCGCGGACCTGCGGGCTAGACCCGCGCCATGCCGCGCACCGCGCTCTTTGCCGGGTCATTCGACCCCATCACCAACGGCCATCTTGACGTAGTGGCGAGCGCCGTGCGGCTCGCCGACAAGCTCGTCATCGCGGTCGGCATCCATCCCGGCAAGGCGCCGCTGTTCTCGCCCGAAGAACGGGTCGCCATGCTGGAGGAGATCTGCGCGCCGATCGGCCGCAAGGCCGGCTGCGAAATCTCCTGTACGACATTCAGCGATCTCGTCGTCAGTGCGGCGCGGCGCGCAGGCGCCAGCATCCTCATCCGCGGGCTGCGCGATGCCGCCGATTTCGACTACGAGATGCAGATGGCCGGCATGAATGCCGCGATGGCCGGCGAGGTGCAGACGGTGTTCCTGCCGGCTTCGCCTGAAGTCCGCCCGATCACCGCCACTTTGGTGCGCCAGATCGCCGGCATGGGCGGCGACGTTTCCGCCTTTGTTCCGCCCGCTGTCGCGGCGCGGCTGAAAAAGAAGTTCGCCAAGAACTGAACCAAGAACTGAGCCAAGAGCTAACCAAGCCTCGTTCCGGGAGATGACATGACCCGCATCCTTGCATTACTGTTCGTTATCATGTGTGCCGCTTCAGCGTCCGCCGACCCGCTTCCTGCCGGTCTCGACCCGGAAAACACCATCTACCTCGACACCACCTACGGCCGGGTCGTTATCAAGCTGAATACCGAAATGGCCCCGCATCACGCCGAGCGGCTCAAGCTGCTCGCGCGCGAGCACTTCTACGACAACGTGCCGTTCCATCGCGTGATCGACGGCTTCATGGCGCAGACCGGCGACGGGCAATACGGCAACGGCACCGGCGGCTCGAAAC
>CAYVPC010000290.1:0-3993 GCA_964453555.1 uncultured Hyphomicrobiales bacterium
ATGACACGGTGTGCCATCACGAGAGCAAATTGCAACGTCCGGTTTACCCCCTAAAAGCGGACATTCTTAGCGCCGGTCGGGATGTCCGCTAAGGGCCATGAACGGCCATCAAGCTGCTGAGCTGGCCCGGAGTTCTGCCAATGCCGTCTTGCCTGCGCGGGTCGCTTCGGACATCGTCTCAAAAAATTCAGATTGTCGCACCGGCTTGCTCTTGCCGGCCGCGTAAATTTCCCAGCGCCACGATTTGGGTGGATGCCCCCTATTTTTGATAGCGAGGCTGTAGTCAACGGGGCTGAAAGATGAAGCCTTTTGCATCCGAGTGCTATGAGACAGTGCTATTGAGACACTGTCTGGTAATTGACAAATCCGGAATAGGCACGCCGCAACGTCGACTCGCACTTCTCTGCACGCTGCCGTGCTATCTCACAACCCCAGCATATTAGAATTTCACGTAAATCCCGGATAGCGAAATCTACTACGGTAGCCAAGTCCATCTCGCTATCAACGCCATCGTTCATGCGATAGTCGCTGAGCCTCAGTATTTCGGCGCTCACGCGTCGCTGCCGAATCAATCCGCTGCCAGAATGGAGGCCAGCGGTTAACGAGCCGTAATCTGGTAGAGACTGAAGCGACCGTAGTTAAGTACAGGCAACATATGGCAACACGGCGAGAGCGCATCGACGCATTTAGTCATGGCGGAACCCCGCCGACGGACCAGCCGCTTGAACTCCTTTGTGAGGACCACGTCGGTACCTATGTTATTCCGTTCCTATGCAGATGGCGCAACGGCGCTTGGCAAAGCCTCGATACTGACAAATGCATCGAGGCCACAGTGCTTGGTTGGCGGGTGCCCGGCCAAAATCAGCGCTGAACCTTGAGGTTCTCTGCTGACGTCTTGCCCTTGTTCGCGATCCCCTCTATTCGACGACTTGCCCTTCATTGAGACCGCTGAGGCCGGCACTCGCGACCGCCGAGATGTGGACGAAAACATCTTTGCCGCCAGACCGCGGCTGATCCGTAGCCCTTTTGCGAATTGAACCACTTTACGACATACCTTTAGCCGTCAATCTACTCCCAACGAATCAGTGCCCATCGTCACACCGAGACGCCTGCTCGGTGCCATCGACCATCTATTATATGCGCGCACGCACGATCAGTGACAGGATAGATTATTGCCGATTGGGGATTGATGACCGCGGTGGGTCATTCGCTACTGAGCCGCGCCATCAGCCGGCCCGGCCATGTCCGCTGTGGCCCGAAAGCGGAAGCAAAAACGGCGTATGGACGCGGCCAAAAAAGACCCCGGTTTCCAGAGCTGGAAACCGGGGCCTGCCTGTTTATCCGGGCCTCAGACAAAAACCCGAATTTCGAAACGCCAGAGGTAATTGCCTACTGAAGGATGAAGCCGAACGAGTAGGTTTGGTCCGGGCTCGTGCTCCCTTATGATGCCCCTTGGCTAAGATATATAAGACCGTTTGTGCGGCCATTCGGGAGGACCCCATGCGCCTTGTCACCGTCAGCTTGACCGCGTCACTGCTATTTGCGCCGGCCGCGCATGCGGAGATGTCTGGCGGCAAGGTCAAGATCGGCGTGCTCACCGACCTGTCGGGCCCCTACGAGCAGAATTCGGGCGTCGGCGCGGTCGAGGCGGCGAAGATGGCCGCCGAGGAGTTCGGCAACAAGGTCAACGGTGTGCCGGTCGAAATCATCGCCGCCGATCACCAGAACAAGCCTGACATTGGTGCCGCGATCGCGCGGCGCTGGTTCGATCTCGACGGCGTCGATGCCATCACCGATTTGGTCAATTCGGCGGTGGCGTTTGCGGTGCTGGAGATCGCCAAAGCCGACAACAAGGCCGTGCTCTTGACCAGCGCCGGATCAGCCGACTTCACCGGCAAGGCGTGCGCACCAAACAATCTGGTGCACTGGGTCTACGACACCTACGAGATTGGCGCCGCCATCGGCCGCGCCTTGCCGGAACTCGGCAAGACCTGGTTCTTCATCACCGCCGATTACGTCTACGGCCGCGCGCTTCAGGATGGCGCCGCCACCTTCATCGACAAGAACGGCGGCAGGGTCGTCGGCAGCGTGCGGCATCCGCTCGGCACCACCGACTTTTCGTCGTTCATGCTGCAAGCGCAGACCTCCAAGGCCGAGGTCGTCGCGCTCGCCAACGGCGGCGACGATGCGGTCAATTCGGTGAAAAGTGCACGCGAATTCGGCATTACCGAGAAACAGAAGGTGGTGCCGTTCGGGCTCGACTCGTTGCCGGCGATCCACGCCACCAGCCTCCAGCTCGCGCAAGGCATGATGTACGTCTCGCCGTGGCTGCCCGACCGCGATGCCGCCGCCAAGGCATTCTTCGCCAAGTTCCTCGAACGCCGCAACACGGCGCCCTCGAGCTTCCAGGTTGGAACATATTCGGTGGTCCGCAGCTACCTCAAGGCGGTCGAGGCGACCAATTCCGACGACCCGAAGACCGTGTTCGCCAAGATGCGCGAGACGCGAATCGACGACGCCTTCACGCCGAACGGACGACTGCGCCCCGATGGTCGCATGGTGCATGACGTCTATGTCGTGCAGATCAAGTCGCCGGCCGAATCGAAAGGCGAGTGGGATTTGCTCAAGCTGGTCGCCACCATTCCGGGCGATCAGGTCTTCCGCCCGCTGTCGGATAATGCCTGTTTGCCGCTCGCCGCCGAGCAAAAGTAGCGCTTAGACCGCCGCGCCGGCAAAATCCGGCACCGCGTCGCGCAGCACATGCATGGTGTCTTTTGACATAGCTGGGATGGGAAAACGTCATTTAGGCACCAGCTTTTTCTCAATCTCGTCGGGGCTTTGACGTTCGACAAATTGGACGGCAAAGCCGCCTTCGAAGTGGCGGACAACGCGCCCGACGATTTTCCCAACGGCCAGAACGGTTCCGACTTCTGGAACAGCTGCGGCTGAAAGCGCAGCGCCCGAAACCGATAGATCAACCACCAAACAGGTCTGGGTGCTGCCATCAGGCAACATTATTTGGGAATACGGGTTGGTCGGCGCGAAACGCCGTTCAGCGCGCTGGTCGCTTTGATCGTGATCCTTGAATTTTTGCAGCCATTCGATTTTCGCGGCCAGCTTTTCCCGCTCCTGCGCGGTTGCGACGATGCCCATGACGAAGCCGCGCTCCAGCACTCGTATGATTGGACCTTCCAGTTTTCCAAGGTGCTCAATGTCGGCAATGATACGATCGCCGAGTTTCCCGTTTACCGCAGAAGCAAGGGCGACGGCCCGTGGTGAAACATTGACAGCCTGACAGGAAAACACCCGCCGCTCGCCCTGCATGTCTCGCCGGTCCGCCAGGGAAAATATCCCGGCAATACTGACGATGACGCGGACGTCTTCCCGACGGTCGACCCACACAACGTCATCATCGTCCGCGCTCATTCTGGCCGCCCAAGCCCCGCAGGGAACTTTTTAAGCTTATCACCCTGCGGGGGCGAACGCGCGCCCTGGATCGATCGGTTCCAGGGCGGCAATACAGACGCTTCGGCGCGCGTTGCCTGAGCGGAATAGCAAGGGCCCACGAATGTCCGTTTTGGGTGTAAATAGCATTGCCCTGCACTCCGATGTGAGAGAAGGCAATGAATGAAGACCGGAACATTCGAGCGGCTTTAGATCGCCACTGGGCAGCCTCAGACGCGAATGATTTCGAGGCGGAGCACGAGATTTACCACGACGATGCAGTGCTTGAGTACCCGCAGTCCGGGGAGCGGATCCGCGGTCGGCGCAATATTCAAGCGTCTCGTTTTGCGCAGCCGAACAAGAAGCGCTTTACGGTGCGGCGCGTACTCGGTGCTGCCGACCTTTGGGTCACTGAATTCGTCCTTACATACGACGGCTTGCCGTCTTACACGGTAAGTATCATGGAGTTCAGAGACCGGAAGGTTGCCCGTGAGACCCAGTATTTCGGCGATCCCTTCGAGCCGGGGCCCTCGCGCGCTCAATGGGTCG
>CAYVPC010000291.1:0-3975 GCA_964453555.1 uncultured Hyphomicrobiales bacterium
CGGTCGAGCGCCGGCTGAAGGAGGCGCTCAAGCAGGATCGCGCCCGCATCCAGGTCGGCCGCATCTCGCATTTCGGCCTCCTTGAGATGTCGCGCCAGCGCATCCGCACCAGCGTGCTGGAAAGCTCCACGGAGAAGTGCCCGTATTGCGGCGGCAGTGGCCACGTCCGCTCGGTATCCTCGCTCGCGCTGCAGGTGCTGCGCGCGCTCGAGGAGCAATTGATGAAGGGCGCGACGCACAACCTGATCGTGCGAACGCGTCCGGACGTGGCGCTCTACGTGCTTAACCAAAAACGGGCGCACTTGCGCTCGCTGGAAGAACGTTTTGCCATCCTCATCACCATCAGTTCCGACACGACGCTGACCGCGCCGCAGACGTTCGCGATCGATCGCGGCGAGCAGGTGCATACGATCGAGGCAGCCAAGGCGCTCGCCGAACAGAACCAGGCGCGCGCCGCACCGCTCGAAGAGGAGGACGACCTCGAAGAGCCGGAAGGAATCGAAGAACCGGAAGGGATCGATAGCGAGGATGCCGGAGAGGACGTCGCTGAGGAGCACGAAGCGCCCGTTGCGGCGATAACCGCAACGCCGGGCGAAGGCGGCGGACGCCGCCGTCGCCGCCGCCGGCGCGGCCGCCGTGGTGGCAATGGCAACGGCGAGGCACTTCGACAGCCGGCGCATCACGAGACGACGGATGAAGGCGGCGGCGAAGCCCCCGCAGAAACTTTCGGCGACATGTCGCCAGACGATCTCGCCGAAGAAACCGGCGAAACCGTCATCGCCAATCGCAACGAACCGCACCGCGAGGGTGAAGGCCGACGCCGGCGGCGGCGTGGCCGCCGCGGCGGCCGGCGCAATAGGAACGACCGCGAGCGTGAAAGCGCGTCTCCGGCCTATGAGCGTGACCCGCACCAGGCGCAGGCGACAACGCAAGAGCTGACGGCGCCGACCGCGCCCGAGCCGAGCTTGCGGGAAGCGGTTGCCGACCTTGACGCGACACCGCGATCCCCGGCGCCGGCCGCTGCCGAGCCGGCCGGCCCGCCGGAGCCGCGTCGGCGTTCGACGGTGCGCGAGCCGGCGCCTGTCGTAAGCGGCAGCGAAACGCCACAGCCGGCGCCGGTGCAATCCTCGAGCCCCGCCCACCAGCCGGTGATCACCGAAGTCGGCGAGAGTGAGCAAGCCGACAAGCCGAGGCGGAGCGGGTGGTGGTCGCGCCGCATCGCCGGCGGCTGACACGGCGGCGGTCGATGTAATTGGTGCAGCATGATCTCATCGGAAAATCGGCTTCCACTTTTCCGGATCATGCTTTTATGAAAAGCAGCTGGGTCGACCGCGACGCCGAGATAATCGTTGCACTCGGCGCCAAATCCGGCGTCGACCGCGATTTGGCGCTGCGCATCTATACGACGCGACTTCTCGGCCGCGACCCCAGGCTGGCGCTGCATGGCGGCGGCAACACTTCGCTGAAGACGCAAATGGCCAACCGCCTGGGCGGAGTGGTCGAGGTTCTGCGCGTAAAAGCATCCGGCGCGGATATGGCCGGGATCGAACCGGAGAGCCTGCCGGTGGTGCGGCTCGCGGCGCTGCGCGCGCTGCGCCCGCTCGACGCGCTCGCGGATGATGACCTCGTGGCCATCGAGCGCGCCAACCTCCTTGATCCGGCGGCGCCCAATCCTTCCGTCGAGATCATGCTGCACGCTTTCCTGCCGCACAAATTCATCGATCACACCCACGCCACCGCGGTGCTGAGCGTGATCGACCAACCTGATGGCGAGGAGAAGTGCGCCGAGGTGTTCGGAGGCCGTTTGGCATTCGTGCCTTACCTGATGCCGGGCTTCGGCCTTGCCAAGAAAGCCGTCGAGGTGTTCGAGCGATCAAGTCCGGACGACGGACTCATTCTTGGCAAGCACGGCATCGTCACTTACGGCGAAACCGCCCGCGAGGCCTACGAGCGCATGATCGAGATGGTCACGCTCGCCGAAGATCACATTGCGCGAAACACGAAGACCGTTGTCCCCGCCAAACGCGCGCGCGATTCCGAACCTCTCGCCTCAATAGCGCCCATCGTGCGTGGCGCGTGCAGCCTACAAGACCAAGGGATCGAAGGAGCCTGGCGTCGGCTCATTCTTGAGTTTCGCGGCGGCCCGACTGTTGTGAACCTCCTGCAATCCGGCTTGCCCCGGTTGAGCCAAGGCGGCGTCGTTACACCGGATCACGCCATCCGCACTAAGAACTGGCCGCTGGTTCTGCCGCACGCCGATAAAGGCAAAATAGACGATTTCGCGCGCGCTACCCGAGATGCGGCAGGTGCCTTCACCGCCAATTACCAAAGCTACTTCGCACGCCACAACAAACGCGTCGGCGGCGGCAAGCTTGAACTCGATCCCCTGCCCCGTGTCGTGCTGGCGCCCGGCCTCGGACTGTTCGGCCTCGGCCGGACCAAGCACGACGCCGTTATTGCCGCTGACATTGCGGAAGCGTGGATGAGCGTCGTCGCCGATGCAGAAAGGATCGGCTCTTTCGAGTCGATCTCCGAGGCCGACATGTTCGACGTTGAATACTGGCCGCTGGAGCAGGCCAAACTCGGGGCGCGCGAGGAACCGCCGCTTGCCGGTCAGATTGCCGTTATCACCGGCGCTGCCGGCGCGATCGGCGCCGCGACCGCCAACGCCTTCGCCGCGGCCGGCGCCGAGGTAGCCTTGCTCGACGTCAATCTTGCGCCGGCGCGCGCCACAGCCAAGGCGATCGGCCCAATGGCGCTGCCGGTCAAATGCGACGTGACCGATCTTGCGTCCGTCAACGCGGCATTTGAGGCAATCGTTGCGGCTTTCGGCGGCGTCGATATCGTCGTTTCGAATGCAGGCGCCGCCTGGCAGGGCCGCATCGGCGAAGTCGGCGAAGAAATTTTACGGCAAAGCTTTGAGCTTAATTTCTACGGCCATCAGCGCGTCGCACAGGCCGCCGTCAAGATCATGCGCGCGCAGGGCACCGGCGGGTGCCTTCTGTTCAACGTCTCCAAGCAGGCGGTCAATCCGGGCCCGGATTTCGGGCCTTACGGCGTACCGAAAGCGGCGCTGCTGGCACTCATGCGGCAATACGCGCTCGATTACGGCGCCGACGGCATCCGCGCCAACGCTGTCAACGCCGACCGCATCCGCTCAGGACTGCTGACGGAAGATTTCATTAAAGAGCGCGCGAAGGCCCGCGGCGTGTCGGAGAAGGATTATATGAGCGGCAATTTGCTGGGCCGCGAGGTGACCGCCGACGACGTCGCGCAAGCGTTCCTGCACCAGGCCCTGGCGCTCAAAACCACCGCCGGCGTCACCACCGTCGATGGTGGTAACATTGCCGCCGCGATGCGGTGAGCCGCTCAGTCGCTCGACAAAATCACATTCTTGACGATCGGAAAGACCTGGTTCTCCCAGCGCTTGCCGGAGAACACACCGTAATGGCCGACGCCGGCCTGCATGTGGTGGCGTTTGAGGTACGGGCGGAGCTTGCTGCAAAGGTCGTGCGCGGCCACCGTCTGGCCGACGGCGCAGATGTCGTCGCGCTCTCCTTCCACCGTCAGCAGCATGGTGCGGCGGATGGCGGTCGGGTCGACCGGCTCGCCGCGCCATTTGAGGTTGCCGAGCGGCAGCGCATATTCCTGGAAGATCAGCCGCACCGTTTCGAGATAGAACTCGGCGGTGAGATCGAGCACCGCGAAATATTCGTCATAGAAAGCCTTGGTGGACGCCGCCTTCTCGGCCTCGCCGTTGGCGATATTCTCGTACAGTTCCTTATGCGCCTTAACGTGGCGCTCGATATTCATGCTCATGAAGGCGGCCAACTGCACGAAGCCGGGATAGACACGGCGAAACGCGCCTGGATAGCGGATCGGCACCGACGCGGTGAGCATCCGCTCGAACCATCCGATCGAACGCTTGTTGGCCAGTTCGTTGACCTTGGTCGGATTGACGCGGGTATCGATCGG
>CAYVPC010000292.1:0-3973 GCA_964453555.1 uncultured Hyphomicrobiales bacterium
TCGAGATGCGCACGCACAAGCGGCTGCTCGACATCGTCGATCCGACGCCGCAGACGGTGGACGCGCTGATGAAGCTCGACCTCGCCGCCGGCGTCGACGTCGAGATCAAGCTCTAAGGCGCGAAAGGGATTTGCAATGCGTTCCGGGGTGCTCGCACAGAAAGTCGGAATGACCCGCCTCTTCACCGAGGCCGGCGAGCATGTGCCGGTGACGGTGCTGCGGCTTGGCAATTGCCAAGTTGTCGGTCATCGCACCAAGGAAAAGAACGGCTACGTGGCACTCCAGCTCGGCGCCGGTATGCGCAAAGTGCAGCGCACGACCAAGGCCGAGCGCGGCAACTTCGCCGTCGCCAAGGTCGAGCCCAAGCGCAAGCTCGCCGAATTCCGCGTCGACGACGACGCGCTCATTCCGGTCGGCGCCGAAATCACCGCCGATCATTTTGTCGTCGGCCAATATGTCGACGTCACCGGCACCTCGACCGGCAAGGGCTGGGCGGGCGGCATGAAGCGCTGGAATTTCGGCGGATTACGCGCGAGCCACGGCGTTTCAGTCTCGCACCGTTCGATCGGCTCGACCGGTGGCCGCCAGGACCCGGGCCGGACGTTCAAGAACAAGAAGATGCCCGGCCATCTCGGTGTCGACCGCGCTACCACGCTCAATCTCAAAGTCGTGCAGACCGACGTCGCGCGCGGGCTCATCCTGGTCGAAGGCGCGGTGCCCGGCGTCAAAGGCGGCTGGATCATCGTGCGCGACGCGGTGAAGAAGAAGCTGCCGGCCGGCGTGCCGAAGCCGGGCAAGTTCAAGCTCTCCGAAGCTGCCGCCACCGCATCTTCGGCCGCGCATGCGGAGTCGGCGGCTTCCGCGGAAAAGGGGAGCGCCTGATATGGAACTGAAAATCACGACGCTCGACGGGAAGAAATCCGGCTCAGTCACAGTGTCTGACGCCATTTTTGGGCTCGAACCGCGCACCGACATCATCCATCGCTGCGTCGTCTGGCAGTTGGCCAGGCGGCGCGCGGGGACGCATGCGGTCAAGAACCGCGCCGATATCCACCGTACCGGCAAGAAGATGTACAAGCAGAAGGGCACCGGCTCGGCCCGTCACGGCTCGGCGCGCGTCAACCTGTTCCGCGGCGGTGGCCGCTCGTTCGGTCCGCATCCGCGCAGCCACGAGATCGGTCTGCCCAAGAAAGTGCGCGCGCTCGCGCTCAAGCACGCTCTGTCGGCGAAGGCAAAAGACGATGGCATCGTCGTCATCGAGGCGCTGGGTCTGAAAGAGGCCAAGACCAAAGCATTGCGCGACCATTTCGAGAAACTCGGCCTGTCGAATGCATTGATCGTGGACGGTGCGGAGGTGGCGGAGAATGTGCGTGCCGCCGCCCGCAACATCCCAAATATCGACGTGCTTCCGGTCGTCGGCATCAACGTTTACGACGTCATGCGGCGGCACAAGCTCGTTTTGACCAAAGCCGCAGTCGATGCGTTGGAGGCGCGCTTCAAATGACGACCAGCGATCCGCGCCACTACGACATCATCCTCGCGCCGGTGATCACCGAGAAGGCGACCACCGCCTCCGAGCACGGCAAGGTCATCTTCAAGGTCGCGCTGACGGCGACCAAGCCGCAGATCAAGGAAGCGGTCGAGAAGCTGTTCGACGTCAAGGTCAAGAGCGTGAATACGCTACGCCGGCGCGGCAAGTGGAAAGCGTTCAAAGGCCGTTTAGGCCAGCAATCGACCACCAAACGCGCGGTTGTGACCCTCGAAGAGGGTCAAAAGATCGACGTGACGACGGGACTGTAGGGAGCGGGCGATGGCGCTTAAGACATTCAATCCCGTCACGCCAGGCCAGCGTCAGCTGGTGCTGATCGATCGTGCCGGCCTGCATACCGGTGCACCGGTCAAGGCGCTCACCGAAGGCAAGAAATCGAGCGGTGGCCGCAACAATTCCGGCTCGATCACCAGCCGTTACCGCGGCGGCGGCCACAAGAAGGCCTATCGCCAGATCGACTTCAAGCGGAGGAAGTTCGACGCGCCGGCGAAAGTCGAGCGGCTCGAATACGACCCGAACCGCAGCGGCTTCATCGCGCTGATCAAATACGAAGATGGCGAGCTTGCTTACATCCTGGCGCCGCAGCGCCTTGCGATCGGCGATACCGTAGTCTCCGGCGAGCACGTCGACGTCAAGCCGGGCAACGCCATGCCGCTCGCCAATATTCCGGTCGGCACCATCGTGCACAATATCGAACTCAAGATCGGCAAGGGCGGCCAGGTTGCGCGCTCGGCCGGCACTTACGCGCAGCTCGTCGGCCGAGACGGCGCTTACGTGGTGTTGCGGCTGAATTCCGGCGAGCAGCGGCTCGTGCATGGCCGCTGCATCGCGACCATCGGCGCGGTGTCGAACCCGGACAATATGAACATTTCGATCGGCAAGGCCGGACGCAATCGCTGGATGGGCTGGCGCGGTCACGTGCGCGGCGAGACGATGAATCCAGTCGATCATCCGCTCGGCGGGCGCACGCGCGGCGGCCGTCACCCGGTGACGCCGTGGGGCAAGCCGACCAAGGGCGCCAAGACCCGCAAGAACAAGAGCACGACCAAATTCATCCAGGTCAGCCGCCACGCCCGGAAAAAGAAGACATAGGATCGCCAGGAGCTAGCATGACACGTTCGGTATGGAAGGGTCCGTTTGTCGACGGCTATCTGCTGAAAAAGGCCGATGCCGCGCGTTCGTCCGGACGCCATGAGATGATCCGCATCTGGTCGCGCCGCTCGACCATCTTGCCGCAATTTGTGGGTCTGACCTTCGGCGTTTACAACGGGCAGAAGCACGTCCCGGTCACCGTCAGCGAGGAAATGGTCGGCCACAAATTCGGCGAGTTCGCGCCGACACGTTCATTCTACGGCCATTCATCTGACCGCAAAGCAAAGCGTGGCGAAGGCGCCGCGCCGGGAGCGGCAGCCGCGCCGGGAGCCGCGCCAGCGGCACCGGGCGCCACGCCGCCGGCCGGCGGCACGTCGTAGGGCGGGAGGAGCTTCGATGAGCAAGAAAAAACGCGAGCGCTCGCTCTCCGACAACGAAGCGAAGGCGGTCGCCCGCATGTTGCGGGTGAGTCCACAGAAGCTCAATCTTCTGGCGCAGCTCATCCGCGGCAAGAAAGTTTCGACCGCGCTAGCCGATCTCGAATTCTCGCGCAAGCGCATCGCGCGCGACGTGCGCAAGTGTCTGGAATCGGCGATCGCCAACGCCGAGAACAATCACGACCTCGACGTTGACGATCTGGTCGTGGTCGAGGCGCATGTCGGCAAGGCGCTGGTACTGAAGCGGTTCACGCCGCGCGCGCGCGGCCGCGCCGGGGCGATCTTCAAGCCGTTCTCGAACCTCACGATTGTGGTGCGAGAAGTCGAAGCCGCCGCCGCGGCGGCGAATTAAAGAGACGGGGTCAGGAGAAGGCGATGGGTCAGAAAGTCAATCCGATCGGGCTTCGTCTCGGGATCAACCGCACCTGGGATTCGCGCTGGTATGCCGGCAAGGGAAGCTACGGCTCGCTTCTGCACGAGGACATGAAAATCCGTGCAGCGCTGATGAAGGAATTAAAGCAGGCCGCGGTGTCGAAGATCGTGATCGAGCGCCCGCACAAGAAGTGCCGCGTGACCATCCATTCCGCGCGTCCAGGAGTGGTCATCGGCAAGAAGGGCGCCGACATAGAGAAACTGCGCCGCAAGGTTGCCGAACTGACCGACAGCGACGTCGTGATCAACATCGTCGAAATCCGCAAGCCCGAGCTCGACGCCCAGTTGGTTGCGGAATCGATCGCGCAGCAGCTCGAGCGCAGAGTGGCCTTTCGTCGCGCGATGAAGCGCGCCGTGCAGTCCGCCATGCGGCTCGGCGCCGGCGGCATCCGCATCAATTGCTCGGGTCGGCTCGGCGGCGCCGAGATCGCGCGCATGGAATGGTATCGCGAGGGCCGCGTGC
>CAYVPC010000293.1:0-3957 GCA_964453555.1 uncultured Hyphomicrobiales bacterium
GCTCGGCATCGAGCATTCCAAGAACAAGATGGTCGGCCGCGGCGTGCTGCTCGACGTTGCGCGCTATCGCGGCGTGCCCTGGCTCAACGACGGCGAAGCGATATCGAATGAGGAACTCGACAAATGCGCCAAGGACCAGAATGTCCAAATAAGGCGCGGTGACTTCGTCATCCTGCGCACCGGCCAGATGGAACGCTGCCTATCGGAGAAGAACTGGGGCACATATGCCGGCGGCCCGGCCCCAGGCGTGCGGTTCGAGAATTGCTATTGGTGCCAGGATAAGGAGATCGCCGCGATCTGCTCCGATACCTGGGGCGTCGAGGTGCGGCCGAACGAAACGACGGAAGTGAACCAGCCGTGGCACTGGGTTGTCATTCCCGCCATGGGGCTGACCATGGGCGAGATGTTCTACGTCAAGGAGCTGGCCGAGGATTGCGACGCCGACGGCATCTACGAATTCTTCTTCTGCGGTTCGCCGCTGATCATCACCGGCGGCACCGGCTCGCCGCTCAATCCGCAAGCGATCAAATGATGCGACCGCACATCATAGCGCAAACACCTGCGGATTGACGCAGTTTTCAAGCTTCTTGCCGGCGAGGAAAGCAAGGATCCGGTCGGTGACGAGATGCGCCATGGCTTCGCGCGGCTCGCCGACCGCGCTGCCGAGATGCGGTGTGAGTACCACGTTCGGCAACGCGCGCAGTTCCTTGCTGACCTTCGGCTCGAACTCGAACACGTCGAGACCAGCGCCGGCGATTTGCTTGGCTTTCAGAGCGCGCGTCAGCGCCGCCTCGTCGACCACCGGGCCGCGCGCGGTGTTGATGAAATAGCCGGTCTTTTTCATCAGCTGGAATTCGCGCGAGCCGATCTGGTGGCGCGTTTGCTTGTTGAGCGGCGAATGCAGCGAGACGAAATCGGATTGGCGCAGCAGCCGGTCGAGCGGCGTGTAGATCAGCCCGGCTTCGCGCTCCTCGCGCGCGGGCTTTCGGTGCGGCGTCCAGTACAGCACGCGCATGTCGAAGCCGCGGGCGCGCCGCGCCACCGCCTTGCCGATAGCGCCGCCGCCGCCGATCAGCCCGAGCGTCTTGCCGTGTACCAGCGCGCCGAGCAGGTAGGACGATTGCGCGCCGGGGAACTTGCCGGCGCGTACCAGCCGGTCGCCTTCGAGTATCCGCCGCGCCGCCGCGATCATCAGGCCGAAACAGAGATCGGCGGTGGTTTCGGTTTGCAGCACCGGGATCACGGTCACCGGGATGCGCGGCGCGGTCGCTTCGGCCACGTCGATATGCGAGGGCGAGACCGACATCGCCGCGATCATGCGTAATTTTGGATTGACGGCGATCACGTCGCTGTCGATCTTGTCGTGCGGCAGGCAAAACAGGATATCGCACCGCCGCACCGCCGCGATCAGTGCCCGCTTTCCGATAACGCGGCTCGCGTCGGGGTTGATTTTGACGCTGGCGACCTTGCGCAGCCGCTTGATCGCGCTCTCGGCGACCGGCTGGGTAATGAAGACACGCGGTTTAGCCACTCGCTGGCTCATTCAATTTTTCGTTTGAGCATGATCTTTTTCGGAAAACCGGTGTCCACTTTTCCGGATCATGCTCTGATCGCCGCGTTGACCTTGGGCATCACCTTCTCGGCCAGCAACGTCATCGAACGCCTGGCCAGCGCCGGGTCGCGCCAGTCCTTGCCGGCGTAGAGCAGCGTGCCGAAATCGCCGACCCGTTCGCGGAATCGCAGAATGTCGTCGGCCACCTTGTCCGGCGTGCCGTAGAAGATCAACTCATCGCAAATCCGGTCGAGCGTCACTTCGCTGTCCGGCTGGTCGCGGCGCGACTTGAACAATTCGATGCGGCCAACTTTCTTCAGCTTGGTGAAAAGCTGGCTGTAGTAGAACCGGTACGGGCTGTTCGCGTCGGTGACGTAGGCTTTCGCGGTCGCCGCGTCGTCGGCGACGAAAATGCTTTTGGCTACGCGCCAGTTCGCCGGATCGGCCTTGCGGCCGCCGCGCTCGCAGCCCTCGACATATTTCAGCCAGTGGCTCCTGACCCATTCGGGCATCAGGAAGTTCGCCGAAATCGGCTCCCAGCCGCGCGCCGCGGCCTCGGTCACGCCCTTGGAGAACGGCGCGACGACCGTGACCACGATCGGCGGATGCGGCTTCTGCAGCGGCTTGGCCAGATAGCCCTGGCCGACCTCAAGCATCGCCTGCCGTTCGATCCTGATGTTCCAGAACTTGCCTTCGATGTTATAGGGCGGCTCGCGCTTCCAGATTTCCAGCACCGCGTCGATCGCCTCGACGAACATGGCGTTGCGGTCGTTGTCGAGATTGCCGAACGCTTCGGCGTCGGACAGCAATCCGCCCGGGCTGATGCCAAAGATAAAACGGCCGTCGAGCATGTGGTCAAGCATCGCGATCTGCGAGGCGGTCGCCACCGGGTGCGCGTTCGGCATGTTGATCGTGCCGGTGCCGAGCTTAATGGTCTTGGTGGCGTCGATGAGACTGGCGATGAACACCGCGCAGGAGGTGATGTTTTCCGCCCGGTCGGTGGCGTGCTCGCCGACATAGCCTTCGACGAAGCCGAGCTTGTCGGCAAGGAGGAACGCCTCGCGGTCCTCGCGCAAGGATTGCCGCCAATCCTTGTCAAGCGGATGGATCGGCATGGTGAAAAAGCCGAGCTTCATGGCGCCACCTCTGTCCGAAAAACCGTGGACAAGCAAGGCGCTATCCCGCGGCGGGTCCTCCATCGCCGTCGCGCTGCCGGCCGGAATGACGTAGAACAAGCTTTGGCCTGGACGGGAGAGGGCAATGCGCGGGGTGACGCGGCGCGCGCTGGCGCGTGGCGGAACGGCCGGCCTTCTGAGCGCGGCTGCGCCTGCGGTGGCGCTCGCGCAGACGCGGCGCTGGCGCATGGTCACCTCGTGGCCGAAGCGGCTCCCCGGCCCCGGCATGTCAGCCGAGCGGATTGCCACCCGCATCGCTGCGCTCTCCGGCGGACGGCTTGAGATCACCGTGTCGGCCGCCGGCGAGATCGTGCCTCCTTTCGAAGTCCTCGATGCGGTCGGAACCGGCGTCGCCGAGATGGGGCATTCCGCCGCGTTCTATTGGCAGGGCAAGGAACCGGCCGCGGCGTTCTTCACCACCGTGCCATTTGGGCTGCTGCCGGGCGAGCATGCCGCCTGGATCGATGCCGGCGGCGGCCAAGAGCTGTGGGACGACCTCTATGCGCCATTCGGCGTAAAGCCGTTCATGGGCGGCAATACCGGTGTGAGCATGGGCGGCTGGTTCCGCCGTGAGCTCAGGAGCCGCGACGATGTGCATGGCCTGAAAATCCGCTCGCTCGGGCTGGGCGGCGAGATTTATCGCCGCCTCGGCGCCATCGCGCAGGCCACGTCGCCGGGTGAAATCCTGATCGCGCTGCAATCGGGCATGCTCGACGCCGCCGAATTCGTCGGCCCCGGTTCCGACGTCGCGCTCGGGCTCTACCGCTTCGCGCCGTTCTATTACGGCCCCGGCTTCAACAAGCCGAACGGCACCGGCGAGTGCATTGTCGCGCTCAAGGCGTGGAACGGGCTCGATGCCGAACTAAAGGCGATGGTGACGCATGCCTGCGCCGCGGAAGCTTCCTTCGCGCTCGCCGAGATGGAACGCCTCAACGTCGAGGCGCTGCAAACGCTGACCACGCGCGAGCACACGCAGCTGCGAAGCTTTCCCGCTGACCTCGTCGCCGCCGCGCGCACGACCGCGGCCGACGTACTGGCCGAACTCGCGGAAAGGAGCGCCAACGCGCGCAAGGTCCACAATTCCTATGTGGCATTCCGCGCCAAGGTCGCGGCCTGGTCGCGCATCTCGACGCAAGCGGTGCTGGAGGGGCGTGAGGGGTGAAGCACTTTGCGCGTCATGCCTTGAACTTCACCACCTTCTGCTGCTGCTCGCCGAGGCCGTCGATGCCG
>CAYVPC010000294.1:0-3923 GCA_964453555.1 uncultured Hyphomicrobiales bacterium
GATCGCCGTAGGTGATGCGATCCTCGAACACTTCGCGGATCATCTCGCCGCCGCCGTTGAACGGCGGCATGGTGGCAAGGTGCGCGTATTTGCCGTACAGCACGCCGATGCCGGTCGGCCCGTACAGCTTGTGGCCGGTGAAAGCGTAGAAGTCGCAATCGATGTCGCGCACATCGACGTCGGCGTGCACGGCAGCCTGCGCGCCGTCGATCAGCACCGGCACGCCGTGCGCATGCGCGATCCGCACCACCTCTTTCACCGGCACCAGCGTGCCGAGCATGTTCGACATGTGCGTGATCGCCACCATTTTGGTGCGCGGCGAAAACAGCTTTTCGAATTCGTCGATGAGGAAATGGCCTTCGTCGTCGACCGGCGCCCATTTGATCACCGCACCCTGCCGTTCGCGCAGGAAGTGCCAGGGCACGATGTTGGAATGATGCTCCATGATCGAGAGGATGATTTCGTCGCCCGCTTTGATGCGCTCGCGGCCGAACGTGTAGGCGACAAGATTGATGGCCTCCGTGGCGTTGCGGGTGAAGACGATCTCTTCCTTGCGCCCGGCATTGAGGAAGGCCGCGACTTTCTCGCGCGCGCCCTCATAGGCCTCGGTCGCCTCGTTAGCGAGGTAATGCAGCCCGCGATGCACATTGGCGTATTGGGTGGTGTAGGCCTGATTGAGCCGGTCGAGCACGGCTAACGGCTTCTGCGCGGAAGCCGCGTTGTCGAGATAGACCAGCGGCTTGCCGTAGACCTTGGTCGCCAGAATCGGAAAATCCGCCCGGATGCGGTTGACGTCATAGGCGCCGCTGGTGGTTGCTTCCAACATCATGCGCGTGCCCGCGCCTTCAGCCACGCCACGACCTGATCCATCAGCGCCTCGCGCAACCCGGCGTGCTCGACGCCCTCGACCGCTTCGCCGAGGAAAGCCTGGATCAGCAGCGCTTCGGCTTCCGCTTCCGGAATACCGCGCGCCATCAGGTAGAATTTCAGCTCGCGGTCGATCGCGCCGGCGGTCGCGCCGTGGCCGCATTGCACGTCGTCGGCGAAGATTTCCAGCTCCGGCTTGTTGTCGGCCTCGGCACGGTCGGAGAGAAGGAGCGCCCGCGTCATCATCTTGGCGTCGGTCTGCTGCGCGTGCGGCTTGACGATGATGCGGCCCTGGAACACGCCATGCGCTTCGTCGTCGAGCACCGACTTGAACACTTCGCGGCTCTGGCAGCCGCGGGCGATATGGTTGGCGACCAGCGTGGTGTCGGCATGCTGGCGGCCCTTGAGCAGCGTCGCGCCGCGGATGCCGGCCACCGTCTCTTCGCCGTCGAAATTGAGGAAAATCTGGTTGCGTACCACCGCGCCGCCGCAGGTGAAGGTAAACGCATTGAACCGCGCCTTGCCGCCGATCGCCGCCGCCAGCGTCGAGACGTGCAGCGCGTCGGAGCCCTCGCCGATGATCTTGACGTGATCGACATGGGCTTCGTCGCCGACGAACATTTCGAGCGCGGCATTGACCTGATAGGCACTGCCGACCGGACCTTCGTGGCTCTCGATCAGCATCGCCCGCGCCCCTTGGCCGACCACCACCAGCGAGCGGGTGAAGCTTGCCGCGGGCGCTCCCGAAGCGGCGAACACGAGATGCAGCGGACGCTCGATGGTCGTGCCGGGAGCGATCCGGATCACCGCGCCGTCCCCCATCAAAGCGGTGTTGAGCGCAACCGCGACGTCGCCGGCCGGCGCGAGCTTGCCGAGCTGCGCGATCAACGCGGGATCGCCGTCGGTAAGCGCGTCGGCGAGCGAGCCGACAGTCAGCCCCTCCTCCAGCGCGCCGGTATCGGACAGTTCCGGCACGAAAGCGCCGTCGACGAACACAAGCCGCCGGGCTTCGACGTCGCCGACCATCGCGCCGGCATTTTTGGCGCGCGCTATCGCCGCGGCATCTGGCGGCGGCGCCAGCGGCTTCGCCTCGCGCATCAGCGCGCGCAGATCGGTATATTTCCAGTCCTCGATCCGGCGGTGCGGCAGACCTTCACGCGCAAACAGGTCGAACGCCGCTTGCCGCTGCGCCGCGACCGCGCCGTCGCCCGGCAGCCGTCCGCGCGCCTCTGCATAGGTCTTGGCCAGCGCCGTTTCCGCCGCCGTCTTGATAACTTTCACATCAGCCATTGCGTTCATCGGCTTTCCGTCAGGCGGCAGCCTCTTCCTGATATTCGGCGTAGCCGCGCGCCTCGAGTTCGAGCGCCAATTCCTTGCCGCCGGTCTTGACGATGCGGCCCTTGGAGAGGACGTGCACCACGTCGGGCACGATGTAATTGAGCAGCCGCTGATAGTGCGTGATCACGATGAAGGAGCGCGCCGGACCGCGCAGCCGGTTGACACCGTCGGCGACGACCTTGAGCGCGTCGATGTCGAGGCCGGAATCGGTCTCGTCGAGCACGGCAAGCTTCGGCTGCAACAGCGCCATCTGCAAAATCTCGTTGCGCTTCTTCTCGCCGCCGGAAAAGCCGACATTGACGGCGCGGCGCAGCATGTCCGAGTCGATACCGAGCTTCTTGGCGACGTCGCGCACGGTCTTGAGGAATTCGGGCGTGGAGAGTTCGGCCTCGCCGCGCTTCTTCCTTTGCGCGTTAAGCGCGGTGCGAAGAAACGTCATGGTAGCGACGCCGGGTATCTCCAGCGGATATTGGAAGGCGAGGAACAGGCCGGCGGCGGCGCGCTCATCTGGCGCCAGGTCGAAAATGTTCTTGCCGTCGAACAGCACTTCACCCGCCGTCGGCGCATAGCCGTCCTTGCCGGCCAGCACATAGGCGAGCGTCGATTTGCCGGAACCGTTCGGCCCCATGATCGCGTGCACCTCGCCGGCGTTCACGGTGAGCGTGAGGCCGCGGAGGATCTCCTTACCTTCGATCCCGGCGTGCAGATTTTTGACTTCCAGCAACGGCATTTTCTTCCTTCGTTTTGTGCGATTTGTGTTTTCCGCTCGTCCCCGCGAAAGCGGGGACCCAGAACTGGATTCCCGCTTGCGCGGGAAAATGAGCGGAGCGAGCGTTATCCGACCGACCCCTCCAGCGACACCGAGATCAGCTTCTGCGCCTCGACCGCGAATTCCATCGGCAATTGCTGGAGCACGTCCTTGACGAAGCCGTTGACCACGAGCGCGGTCGCTTCCTCGGCGGAGAGCCCGCGTTGGCGGCAATAGAACAGCATGTCGTCGGAAATCTTCGAGGTAGTCGCCTCGTGCTCGAACATGGCGGCCGAGTTCTTTGCCTCGATATAGGGCACCGTATGCGCGCCGCATTGGTCGCCGATCAGGAGCGAATCGCAATTGGTGAAGTTGCGCGCGCCGGTGGCGCGGCGATGCGCGGTGACGAGACCGCGATAAGTGTTGTTCGAATGCCCGGCGGCGATGCCTTTGGAGATGATGCGGCTGGTGGTGTTCTTGCCGAGATGCAGCATCTTGGTGCCGGAATCGACCTGCTGGTAGCCGTTGGAAATCGCGATCGAGTAGAACTCGCCGCGCGAATTGTCGCCGCGCAGGATGCAGCTCGGATATTTCCAGGTGATCGCCGAGCCGGTCTCAACCTGGGTCCAGGAAATTTTGGCGTTCTTGCCGCGGCAATCGCCGCGCTTGGTGACGAAGTTGTAGATGCCGCCCTTGCCGGACGCATCGCCCGGATACCAGTTCTGGATGGTCGAATATTTGATCTCGGCGTCGTCAAGCGCAATGAGTTCGACCACCGCGGCGTGGAGCTGGTTCTCGTCGCGCATCGGCGCCGTGCAACCTTCGAGATAGCTGACATAGGAGCCCTTGTCGGCGATGATCAGCGTGCGCTCGAACTGGCCGGTGTTCTTCTCGTTGATGCGGAAATAGGTCGACAGTTCCATCGGGCAGCGCACGCCCGGCGGCACGTAAACGAACGAGCCGTCGGAGA
>CAYVPC010000295.1:0-3902 GCA_964453555.1 uncultured Hyphomicrobiales bacterium
GTCATGGTTGTGTCGCGTCGCGGGGCGTCCGTCAGGACGCCCCGCGTGAGTTTTGAGTCTCCGGAATCGAAAGCCGCCGCGCACGTCCTCGTCGGCGATTGCGTGGCCGGGATGGCGAAACTGCCGGCCGCTTCCGTCGATCTCGTTTTTGCCGATCCGCCGTACAATTTGCAGCTCCAGGGCGACCTCAAGCGTCCGGACGACTCGCGCGTCGACGCAGTCGACGACGATTGGGACAAATTCGCGAGCTTTTCCGCGTACGACGATTTCACCCGCGCCTGGCTCACCGCCTGCCGCCGCGTGATGAAACCGGCTGCGACGCTGTGGGTGATCGGCTCCTACCACAACATCTTCCGCGTCGGCGCGCTCATGCAGGATCTCGGCTTCTGGATCCTCAATGACATCGTCTGGCGCAAATCGAACCCGATGCCGAATTTCCGTGGCCGCCGGTTCACCAATGCACACGAGACCTTGATCTGGGCGGCGCGCGATGCCGCCAAGCGGAGCTATACGTTCAACTATGAAGCGATGAAAGCCGGCAACGACGACGTGCAGATGCGCTCCGACTGGTTCATTCCGCTGTGCACCGGCGAGGAGCGGCTGAAAGGCCGCGACGGCAAGAAGCTGCATCCGACGCAGAAACCCGAAGCGCTGTTGGCGCGCGTCATCCTGGCGGCATCGCGGCCGGACGATCTCGTGCTCGACCCGTTTTGCGGTACCGGCACGACCGGCGCGGTCGCGCGCCGGTTGCGCCGCCGCTTCATCGGCTTCGAGCGTCAAGCCGATTATGCCGATGCCGCGGGCAAGCGCGTCGCCGCGATCGAACCGATGGCCGAACCGGCATTGGCGATGTTCATGACCGCGCGCGAGGCGCCGCGCGTGCCGTTCTCGGCGTTGCTCGAGCGCGGCCTGGTCACGCCGGGCGTCAAGCTGGTCGACGCCAAGAAGCGCCACCGTGCGCTCGTTCGCGCCGACGGGGCGATCGCCCTCGGCGACAATGTCGGCTCGATCCATCGCATCGGCGCGCTGGCGCAAGGCCTTGAAGCCTGCAACGGCTGGACCTTCTGGCACGTCGAGACGCCGCAAGGCCTCACCGTCATCGACGCGTTGCGCGCGCGGGTGCGCACTGAAATGGGGGCGGACTGAAGCTTTACCGTTCGAGCGCGTGCGCAACGACTTTGCGCATGAGGCTCGGCAAGGCCTCGCCGCGCAATTCGGCGAGCGCGACCCAGCGGGTGCCGGCCGGTGCTTTCGTCCCCGCCGGCAGATCGGCGCGGTAGACGGTCAGTTCAAGCGGAAAATGCGTGAAGACATGGCGAACCACGCCAGCCGCGCGGCGCCAGGCGATCCGCTTCTTACCTGCCGAAAAGCGCGGCGCCGCATCGAGCGCGCCGCGTTCGGCAAAATCCTTCGACCATTCAGTGGTCGGCACTTCGGTCATGCCGCCCAAAAGCCCCTTTGCCGGACGCGTGCGCACCAGGACATAGCCGTCGGCGCGGCGGGCGACAAAGGCGGCACCGCGGCGCAACTCGCCTTCGCGTTTTGGGATCCGGCGCGGAAATGTCTCCGCGTCACCGCGGGCCCGCGCCACGCATGCGGCGATCCAGGGACATAACGCGCAAGCCGGATTCTTCGGCGTGCAGATCGTGGCGCCGAGGTCCATCATCGCCTGCGCAAAATCGCCGGCGCGACGTTGCGGGCTGAGTTGGCGCGCCAGTCGGCGCAGCTCCGGCTTGGCCGCCGGGAGCGGGTCGGAGACGGCGAACAGGCGCGCGACCACGCGCTCGATATTGCCGTCGACCGGACTCGCCGGTGCGTCGAACGCAATCGCGGCGATGGCGGCGGCGGTGTAATCGCCGATGCCCGGCAGCGCGCGCAATTCCGCTTCGTCGGCCGGGAATTTTCCGCCGTGGCGCTCGACCAGCGCGCGGGCGCAGGCATGCAGATTGCGGGCGCGCGCGTAATAGCCGAGGCCGGCCCAGACCTTGAGCACCTCGCCGAGCGGCGCCGCCGCAAGCGCGCGTACATCGCCCCAGCGCGCCAGGAAGCGGAGGTAATAAGGCGCGACGGCTCGCGCCGTCGTCTGTTGCAGCATGATTTCGGACAGCCAGACACGGTAGGGGTCGGCCCGCTCGCCGGGCGCGGCGCGCCACGGCAGCGCGCGGCGATGGCGGTCGTACCAGGCGAGCAAAGCGGCGGGTTGCGGGCATGAAACCGCCACGCCGACTTGCGCCCGCTGTTTCGCCGCGGCCTTCGCTGCTACGGTCACGTCCGTTTCCGCCTCCGCCCGAGGGATGACAGAGCGATTAAACGTGAACAAGCCCTCCGGCTCCTTCGCCAAACCGCTGCGCGACCTTCTCGGCAAGGTGGTCGGCGAGACATTCACGCGGCAGGGCTTTGCGTCCGCCGAATTGGTGACGCGCTGGCCGGAGATCGTCGGCGCCGAGATCGCCGCGCATAGCGAGCCGATCAAGATTCAATGGCCGCGCGGCATCGAAGCCGGCGCCCGTCCGCCCGGCACGCTCGTGTTGCGGGTCGAAGGGCCGGCGGCGGTGGAAGTGCAGCATCTTGCCGGCGTGATCTGCGAGCGCGTCAACCGCTTCGTCGGCTGGCGCGCCATCGAGCGCCTCGCCTTGCGCCAAGCGCCGCTGCGCCGCACCGTTCGGCCCACGCCGGCGGCCATCGATCCATCGGTGGCGGCGCGCATCGCCGCGAATATGCCGGAGATCGCCGACGAGGATTTACGCCAAGCGCTGGGGCGGCTTGGAGCCGCAATCAAACGGCCGTGACGGTTGCAACCATGCGGGGCCTTGGCGGAATGTCAGGCAGATGCCACATTCGTGCCCCAGGATTTGCCCCCATGATCAGGAGCAGGCCTTTGACGCTGACACGTCGTCACTTGTTTCCGGCTACCGTCGCTTTCGTGCTCACCGGCACCGCAGGAACTATTTTGTCGCCCTCGCTGCGGCCGGCCAAAGCCGACACGCCCGAGGTTGACCTAGCGGAACTGGCCAAGGCCGGGCCCGACGGCGATGTCGTCCTTGGCTCAGACAAAGCGCCAGTGACCATCATCGAATACTTCTCGACGACGTGCCCGCATTGCGCGCATTTCTCGACCACGACTTTCCCCGAATTACAGAAGCGCTACATCGACACCGGCAAGGTGCGTTATATTTTCCGCGAGTTCCCGCTGAATGCGCTGGACGCCGCCGCTTTCATGCTGGCGCGCTGCGCCGGCAACGACAAATTCGTTCCGGTGATCGAGACGCTGCTCGCCAAGCAGCCGGAATGGACGGTGCAGAAGCCGCTCCCGCCGCTGCACGAAATCGCTAAACAGTTCGGATTCACCGAACAATCCTTCGATGCGTGTCTGGCGAATCAGAAGGTGCTCGACGCCATCCAGGACGTGCGCGACCGCGCCACCACCAAGTTCGGAGTCAATTCGACGCCGACCTTTTTCATCAACGGCAAGAAGTTCGTCGGCGACCAGTCGATCGAGGCGCTTGGCAAGGAAATAGACCCCTATCTCAAGGACGGATAAGGGTTTTTCGGCTTCACCCGATTTCGCATAACGGCCGCGGCCGGAGCAACCGGCAGGTCCAGCATGCGCGAAAATCTGGATAACGTGCCGGCCCTGTTGCGCTTGCAGGCGCGAAGATTCATTCTCCGCGCCGATGCGGCACCCCTGCGACTCAAGCCCCTAAGGGCGTGAGCCATTAATGATTCTCGGCCGTCGCAGCAGACCCTGGACCTGACACGCGAATGAAGCTCACGCGGCTGCGACTGATCGGCTTTAAGTCCTTTGTCGAACCGACAGATTTCGAGATCGAGCCCGGACTGACCGGGGTGGTCGGCCCGAACGGCTGCGGCAAGTCCAATCTGGTCGAAGCCGTGCGCTGGGT
>CAYVPC010000296.1:0-3901 GCA_964453555.1 uncultured Hyphomicrobiales bacterium
GCCGCAACCGGATCGGCCAGAGCGCCGCGGCCTTCCGCCAGGATCCGCGCCAGCCGGTCCTGCGCGATCGGACTGCCGCGCAGCGCCGCCCGGCGGAACCAGGCTACCGACGCCTGCTCGTTCTTGGCGACGCCGTCACCGTTGAACAGCGCGATCGCGTATTCGACCTGTGCATCGGTATTGTCGGCGAGTGCGGCAAGCGCCCACAGCCGCGCCGCCTCGCTCATATCGGTTGGAACGCCGCGGCCCTGCTTGTAAAGCGTGCCGAGCGCATACTGCGCTTCGGGATTACCGGCATTCGAAGCGACCCGCAGGAGTTCGGCGGCGCGCTTGAAATCCCGCGGAAACAACTGGCCCTCCATATACAGGAGCGCGAGATTGTAGGCGGCGAGGGGATGACCGAGCTTGGCGGCGGCAGCGAGCCATTTGGCGCTGGCGTCGCGGTCGCGCGGGCCGCCGCGGCCCTGCATCCGGAAGATGGCGAGGGCGAACATGGCGTCGCGGTCGCCGCGGTCGGATGCGAGCTTGTACCATTCGGCCGCCTTCTGGTCGTTGCGCGGAACGCAATAACCCTGGGCGTAGAGTTCGCCCAGCAGGGTCATCGACTTCACGTCGCTCTTCTCTTCGACCTGATGGGTCGCCAAAGCAAACGCCCGCAGAAAATTTCCGAGCTGATATTGGCCGTAGGCAAAGTCGGGATCCTGCGCGCGCGCAATGAAAGGCCACAGCGCCACGACAATCAGAGCGAACGTCAAAGCCGCCGTTATCGGCGCGGCCGCATGGCGGGCGGCAGCGGTCATTTGGGCACGGCCGGCTCGGCGAGCCGTTTCGCAGCTTCCGCTATCACGGCGGCAGGTGCTCTCCCTGCGGTCCATATCCAGTCACCGAGCGCGACGAAATCGGCCTGCGCCTGCGCCAGCGCGGCAACCTCGTGGATGTCTGCGGCATAGCCGACGCAGGGCACTTCAAACAATCCGGCCCACCAGGCGACCCGTTCTTCGACCGCTTCGAACAGCGGACGGCCGCCGGAAGGATTGGGCTCGCCGAACATCACGTAATCGGCGCTGGCTTCGCCGGCGAGCATGGCATCATGACGGCTGCGCAATCCGCCGCAACCGGCGATGCGGTCGGGCTTGAGCGATCCGATCGCGGCGTTGAACGCCTCGATGCCGTCAAGATGCGCGCCGTCGGCGCCGGCGCGCGCCGCGATCTGAGGATGGCCGTCGAGCAGAAGCGCGATGTCCCGGCGTTGAACGACAGTCGCGACCGCTTTGGCGCGGTTGATCAGGGTGCGCTCGTCGGCGACGGCGAGCCGAAGCAAAACCGCCGCAACATCGCCGGCATGCAAGGCCGCGCCAAGGTCGCGCTCGAACGGCTCGGTATCGCTCAACTGCGGTGTGACCAGATAAAGCCGCTGGCGAGGGCGCTGCGCGCTCATGGCCGGCTGTGCAGCCTCACGCCGCTTTCCGCTCCAGATCGACCTTCCACTTCCCTTGCGCGGCAAGGCTGTTCATCTTGGCGCGATGGAGGAAAGCCCGCTGGGCGTTGGCGACATTCTCCTGCTTGCCGGACCAGGCCTTTTGCGGCGCGTGCTGCAACGCGCGGCCGTAGGAGAAGGTCACCTTCCAAGGCAGCGGACCCAGCTTGTTGATGGCGTCGAGGTGCGCGGTCGCCTCTTCGTCGGACTGGCCGCCGGACAGAAATGCGATGCCGGGCACGGCGGCAGGCACGCAGGCCTTGAGCACGCGCAAGGTCTTTTCCGCGACTTCCTCCGCCGACGCCGCCGTCGATGATTTCTTGCCGGGCACCACCATGTTCGGCTTGAGCACCATGCCTTCGAGCGGCACGCGCTGATAGAACAGTTGCTCGAACACCGTCTTGAGCACCAACTCGGTCACCATCGCGCAACGATCGATGGTGTGGTCGCCATCCATCAGCACTTCGGGCTCGACGATCGGGACGACGTCCTCGTCCTGACAGAGCGCGGCATAGCGGGCGAGCGCATGGGCGTTGGCGAACACGCAGCCATAGTTCGGGATGCCCGGGCCGATATCGATCACCGCCCGCCACTTGGCGAATTTCGCGCCAAGCCCGCGATATTCGATAAGCCGCTCGCGCAGCCCGTCGAGACCCTCGGTGACGACTTCCCCGTGGCAGAACGGCAGCGGCTTGGTGCCCTTATCGACCTTGATGCCGGGCAGCGCGCCCGATTGCGTGATGACTTTGACCAAAGGCGTGCCGTCTTTGGCGTTTTGGCGAATAGTCTCGTCATAAAGAATGACGCCGGAAATGTGCTTCGAAATGGCGTCAGTGCTGCGGAACAGTATTTCGCGGTAATCGCGCCGGGCAATCGGCGTCGATTCCACCCCGATCGCATCGAAGCGCTTCTTGATCGTGGCGTTCGACTCATCGGCGGCGAGGATGCCGCGGCCGGGAGCGACCATGGCTTCCGCGACCTTGTTCAATTCGCTGAGGTTCATCGCGCCCTCCTCGATTCGGCCGGCTCCGACAATATGACCGGCCCATTATGACTCAACCCCGCCTCGCGGCGGCAGTAGGGGATAATTTAAGCACCTCGACGCCCGGCAGCGCCTTGCCTTCCATCCATTCCAGGAAAGCGCCACCGGCGGTGGAAACGTAAGTGAAGCGGCCGGTGACACCGGCCAGATTGAGTGCCGCCATGGTATCGCCGCCGCCGGCGATGCTGACAAGCTTGCCGGCGGCGGTAAGTTCCGCCGCGGCCTCGGCGACTTCGACCGTGCCGTTGTCGAATGGCTCATGCTCGAAAGCGCCGAACGGGCCGTTCCAGACCAGCGTTTTCACGCGGGCCAGGACCGAAACCACCTGCTCGACAGTGCGCGGGCCGATGTCGAGGATCATGTCGGTGGCGCCGACCGCGTCCACCGGCACGATGCGCGAGGCCGCGTGCGCGGCGAGTTTCGGCGCCACGACCGCGTCGACAGGCAGCACGATCTCGCGCTTGAGCGATTTGGCGCTGGCGAGGATATCGCGCGCGGCGGGGATGAGGTCGGTTTCGCACAGCGATTTCCCGACCCACTTGCCCTGAGCCGCCAGGAACGTATTGGCCATGCCGCCGCCGATGATCAGCGTATCGACTTTACTAATCAAATTGCCGAGGAGATCGAGCTTGGTCGAAACCTTGGCGCCGCCGACGATCGCCGCAACCGGACGCTCCGGCGCGTGCAGCGCCTTTTCTAGCGCCTGCAACTCCTCCTGCATGGCGCGTCCGGCGTAAGCCGGGAGCAGATGGCCGATGGCTTCGACCGAGGCATGCGCCCGGTGCGCGACCGAGAATGCGTCATCCACGAAAATGTCGCCGAGCCGGGCGAGCTGCGCCGCGAACGCGGCATCGTTCTTTTCTTCGCCGGGGTGAAAGCGGGTGTTTTCCAGGCAGAGCACGTCGCCCGGCCGCACAGCCGCGACGGCCTTCTCCGCGGCGGCGCCGACGCAGTCGTCCGCGAACGCGATCGGCCGTCCGATAATGCGTGCGACCGCGGCGACCACCGGCTTCAACGATTCGCGCGGGTCGCGGCCTTTAGGCCGGCCGTAATGCGACAGCAGGATCACCTTGCCCCCCCGATCGGCGATTTCGATGATGGTCGGTGAATTGCGCTCGATGCGCGAAACGTCGGCCACTTCGCCGTCCTTGATCGGGACGTTGAAATCGACGCGCACGAGCACGCGCTTGCCCTTCACGTCGGCGTCATCGAGAGTTGCGAAGGACATGTTCGAGAAGTGCCGGTCCGACGCGTTCAGATCAGTTTGCTCATCGCCACCGCGGTATCGACCATGCGGTTGGAGAAGCCCCATTCGTTGTCGTACCACGACATCACGCGCACCAGCGTGCCGTCCATCACCTTGGTCTGGTCCATGTGGAAGA
>CAYVPC010000297.1:0-3872 GCA_964453555.1 uncultured Hyphomicrobiales bacterium
TTTTCCAGGTCATAGGGCGACACCTCGACCGTCACCCGGTCGCCGGCCAGCGTCTTGATCCGGTTCTTTTTCATTTTTCCGGCGGTGTAGGCAACCAGCACGTGGCCGTTATCGAGCTGAATGCGGTAGCGCGCGTCCGGCAATATCTCCAGGACGAGGCCCTCGAATTCCAGAAGTTCTTCCTTAGTCACGTCATGATCCCTTCGAATGATCAGCCCAGCGCGACGCACGCCGTTCGAAATTGGGCCGCGGCGGCGCCGGACGTTGCAGGAAGCCGACCGAAGCGAGCGCGCCTGCGGCGTCGCGCGGCTGCTCGTGATGGCGATCGTGACGTGCCGGCTCGCTCCGGCGCTGCTTGCCGCGTTTATGGGGATTGGCTGCCGGCCGGCCGGGCGCTCCATTTGCGGCCACCGGCTCGGGATGGTGAGTTTGCGTACGCCGGTTGCTCACCGGAATCGACATGCGGATGAGTTTCTCGATATCGCGCACCAAGCTTACTTCCTCGCCGTCGCACAGCGAGATCGCAACGCCTTGTGCGCCGGCCCGCGCCGTGCGGCCGATACGATGAACATATGTCTCCGGCACGTGCGGCAGATCGAAGTTCACCACGTGGCTAATGCCATCGACGTCGATGCCGCGTGCGGCGATGTCGGTGGCGACAAGCGTGCGGACTTCGCCCTTGCGGAAGGCCGCCAGCACGCGTTCGCGCTGATTTTGCGATTTGTTGCCGTGAATCGCCTGCGCCGCAATGCCGGCGCGAACAAGACCGCGCACGACCTTGTCGGCGCCATGCTTGGTACGCGTGAAGATGAGCGCCCGGTCGATTGTCTCACTGCGCAGCACGTCGATCAGCACCGCCGGCTTGGCCCCGCGGTCGACGCGGATCACGCGCTGCTCAATTCGCTCGACGGTCGTCGCCTCCGGCGTCACCGCCACCTTGACCGGGTCGCGCAGCATCTGCCTGGCAAGTTCGGCGATCTCGCGCGGCATTGTCGCCGAAAACATCAAGGTCTGCCGCCCGGCCGGAAGTTTCGCGACGATCTTCCTGATGTCATGGATGAAACCCATGTCGAGCATGCGGTCGGCCTCGTCGAGGACGAGGCATTCGACGTCGCCGAGGCGAAGTGCATTTCCCTGCACTAGGTCGAGGAGGCGCCCCGGCGTGGCGACAAGGATGTCGAGGCCGTTGAGGAGAGCGCGCACCTGCCCTCCCATCGGTACTCCGCCGATCGTCAGGGCGGCGCGGATGCGCAAGTGCCGGCCGTAAGCGCGGAAGCTGTCGAGAATCTGGCCGGACAATTCGCGCGTCGGGCTGAGAACCAAGACGCGGCAGCTTTTGCGAACAAGCGGGCGTGGATTGGCGGCGAGACGATGCAAGATCGGCAGTGCGAAGGCCGCGGTTTTGCCGGTGCCGGTTTGGGCTATTCCGATCACATCGCGGCCCGCCATGACGAGCGGAATTGTCTGCGTCTGGATCGGAGTCGGAGTGAGGTATTTTTCTTCCGCGAGAGCACGGGTGATTAAGTCATTGAGGCTGAAATCGTGGAAATTAGTGAAATTTGTCAATGCGAAGACTTTCGTTGTGTAGCATGCGCTTTGGCGCGCCGGGCACGAAGCGCGCCCAGCCTGCGTTGCGGGTAAAGGGGACACCCCGCGCGATCTGGGCTGTCAATGGAATGAAATATAGCGAGCAGGAAGCCGATTTGCCGGTGTCCGTACACGCGGCTCGCCGCAAGCCTAATCAGGCTGCTGATTCTTCATACGACGCGGATGTGTTCGTTTCAAGGCGGTTCTTTCAGGCGGCATCGGCGGCGCGACGGGTTCGGCTTTTTTGTCGGCCGCCTCCTTGGCGAGCCGGAGCGCCTTCAGCCGTTCGGTCTTCTCGCGAATGGCGCGGCTGTTGGCCTGATATTCTTGCATTGCCTGGGCACCCTCCCTGGCACGCTCTTCCTTCCTGAAACTTGCTTCCGCCCGTGCGCGAACCTCGGTTGAGCGGGCTTCACTGGCTTTGGTCGGCAATGGCAACTCCTTGGAAAACGCGACCGCGCGAAACGGGTATCACGCGCTTATTGTCGGCGAAATTAAGGGATAATTCTCGCGCATCCGCGAGCATCTGAGACCCATATATGCATCGGGCCGGCCAAATGTAAGCGGCGCAAACGCCGACCTGGACCTTTGCGGCTGCGCCGCGCGCGCCTTATTGCAACTGGGTCGAGATCGAGCTGAACGTGCTTTTGAGCTTGGAGCCGAGATTCGACACGACACCAATGACGGCGAGCGAAATGCCGGCGGCGATCAGTCCGTATTCGATCGCGGTGGCGCCGGACCGTCGTTGAAAAACCGCACTAGAAGCTTTCTCACGATCGGTATCTCCGGTAGCCGAGCTTGAGCGTATGCATGGATGTTGCCGAAGCCTCCATAACGCCCCCGAACCTGCTAAGAAATACTAACGGCATCGGTGGAGCAAAACGACGGGCACGACGTGAGGGTTACCTGACAGTTAAATGAAACTTCCGCGCAGCGCGTCAATTCACAGCTTCGTTGCGTATTTTACTTGGGTGCGGCTAAGCATTGATACCGCCACGGTCAGCGCGAGAACTTTTTGTATTTGATGCGCTGCGGAATGATCGCGTCGGTGCCGAGCCGACGCATCTTGTCCTGCTCGTAGTCCTGGAAATTGCCTTCGAACCATTCGACGTGACTGTCGCCCTCGAAGGCGAGGATGTGGGTAGCGATGCGGTCGAGAAACCAGCGGTCGTGGCTGATGATCACGGCACAGCCGGCGAAATCTTCCAGCGCCTCCTCCAGCGCCCGCAGCGTGTCGACGTCGAGATCGTTGGTCGGCTCGTCGAGCAGCAGCACGTTGGCGCCGGATTTGAGCATCTTGGCGAGATGCACGCGGTTCCTTTCGCCGCCGGAGAGCGAGCCGACCTTTTTCTGCTGGTCGGCGCCCTTGAAATTGAAGGCGGCGCAATAGGCGCGCGAATTGACCTCGCGCTTGCCCAATTGCAGTTGATCCAGGCCGCCGGAGATTTCCTCCCAAACGTTCTTCTTGCCGTCGAGCGAGTCGCGCGACTGATCGACGTAGCCGAGATGCACCGACTCGCCGATCTTGATCGTGCCGTTGTCCGGCTTGTCCTGCTTGGTGATCATGCGGAACAGAGTCGTCTTGCCGGCGCCGTTCGGGCCGATGATGCCGACGATGCCGCCGGCCGGCAGCTTGAACGTCAAGTCGTCGATCAAGAGGTTGTTGCCGAATCCCTTGCGCAGGTTTTCGAAGTCGATGACGTTCTGACCCAGCCGCTCGGTGACCGGGATGACGATCTGCGCGGTCTGCGCCTGCTTCTCGCCGGCTTTTTTTAGCAATTCCTCGTAGCGCTCGTAGCGCGCCTTGGATTTTGCCTGCCGCGCGCGCGGTGAAGCAGCGATCCATTCCTGTTCGCGCGCGAGCGTGCGCTGCCGCGCTTCCTCCTCGCGGCCTTCCTGCGCGAGACGCTTCTGCTTTTGCGTCAGCCAGGCCGAATAATTTCCCTCGTAGGGAATGCCGCGGCCACGGTCGAGCTCGAGGATCCAGCCGGTGACGTTGTCGAGAAAATAACGGTCATGGGTGACGATCAGGATAGCGCCCGGATAATTCCGCAGGTGGCCCTCGAGCCACATCACCGACTCGGCGTCGAGATGGTTGGTCGGCTCGTCGAGCAGAAGCAGCTCCGGCTGCTCCAGCAGAAGCCGGCAGAGCGCGACCCGCCGCCGTTCGCCGCCGGACAGCTTCGTTACGTCGGCCTCGTCGGGCGGGCAGCGGAGCGCGTCCATCGCTAGATCGACCTTGGAATCGAGATCCCACAGCCCCTTGGCCTCGATCTCGTCCTGCA
>CAYVPC010000298.1:0-3742 GCA_964453555.1 uncultured Hyphomicrobiales bacterium
GCTCCGGCATGTACGGCATGCTGCTGTTCGTCATCATTTCGATCTTCGTCGCCGGCCTGATGGTCGGCCGCACCCCGGAATATGTCGGCAAGAAGATCGAAGCGAAGGAAGTGAAGATGGCGATGCTCGCCATCCTCATCCTGCCGCTGATGTATCTGGGCTGGACTGCGGTCGCGATGCTGACGCCGTCCGCCGTCGCCGCGACCGGCAACCCGGGACCGCACGGTTTCACCGAGGTGCTTTATGCCTACACATCACAAACCGGCAACAACGGATCGGCGTTCGCGGGGCTGAGCGCCAACACTTTGTTCTACAACCTTACCGGCACGGTCGCGATGTTCGTCGGCCGGTTCTGGATGATCATCCCGACCATGATGATTGCCGGTTCGCTCGCCGCCAAAAAGTCGATTCCACCCTCCGCCGGCACGTTCCCGACCACCAGCGGGCTGTTCGTCGGCTTGGTGGTCGGCGTGATCATCATAGTCGGCGGCCTGACGTTTTTCCCGGCGCTGGCGCTCGGACCGCTGGCCGAGCAGTTGTCGATCAGCGCCGGCACGCTCTACTCGGCGAATTGAGCACCGCGATGGAATCCTCGACTTTGCGCAAGAACGTGCCGGTGTCGGCACTGCTGAACCCGAAAATTGTGCTGCCGGCCATTGGCGCCTCGTTCGTCAAGCTCAATCCGCGCACGCTGATGAGAAATCCGGTGATGTTCGTGCTCGAAATCGTCACCGCGCTGACCACCGTGATCCTGATCCGCGATTTGTGGATCGGCAGCACGCAAATCGGTTTTGAATTTCAGATCATCCTGTGGCTGTGGTTCACCGTCCTGTTCGCCAACTTCGCCGAGGCGGTGGCCGAAGGCCGCGGCAAGGCGCAAGCGGAAACTCTGCGCCGCCAGCGTACCGAGACGCAAGCAAAGCTCATCACGGACTCGGATGACTCGCAAAGCTACCGGCTTATCCCGTCCACCGAGCTGAAAGTCGACAACATTGTGCTGGTCGAGGCCGGCGACATTATTCCGTCCGACGGTGAAGTCATCGAAGGCATGGCCTCGGTCAACGAGGCGGCGATCACCGGCGAATCGGCACCGGTCATCCGCGAATCCGGCGGCGATCGCTCCGCCGTCACTGGCGGAACGCAGGTGCTTTCCGACTGGATCCGCGTGCGCATCACCGCCGCGCCCGGCTCGACCTTCCTCGACCGCATGATCCGGCTGGTCGAAGGCGCCGAGCGGCAGAAAACGCCCAACGAAATTGCCCTCAACATTCTCCTGATCGGACTGACCTTCATTTTCGTGTTCGCCACCGCGACCATTCCGAGCTACGTCGCCTATGCCGGCAGCACCATCTCGGTGGTGATCCTGGTCGCGCTGTTCGTCACGCTGATCCCGACCACCATCGGCGCGCTGCTCTCCGCCATCGGCATTGCCGGGATGGACCGCCTGGTGCGGTTCAACGTGCTCGCCATGTCCGGCCGCGCCGTGGAGGCCGCCGGCGATGTCGATACCCTTCTCCTCGACAAGACCGGCACGATCACGCTCGGCAACCGCCAGGCGACGGAATTCAAGCCGCTGCGCGGGGTGACCGAACAGGAGCTGGCCGACGCTGCGCAGCTTGCTTCGCTCGCCGACGAGACGCCCGAGGGCCGCTCAATCGTCGTCCTGGCGAAGGAGAAATACCGCATTCGCGGCCGCGAGCTTTCCGAGTTGCGGGCGAACTTCATCCCGTTCAGCGCCCAGACTCGGATGAGCGGCGTCGAGGTTGGCTCGTCGTGGGTACGAAAAGGCGCAGTCGACGCGATCCTGAACTACCTCAGCACGTCGCCCGCCGTTGTCGGCGCCGGCGGCGCCGTGCAGGCGCTGCGGCCGATCGTCTCTCCGGAAACCGCCCGCGAGGTGCATGTGATCGCCGATGCGATCGCGAAATCCGGCGGCACGCCGCTTGCCGTCGCCAAGGACAATCGGATCCTCGGCGTCGTTCACCTTAAGGACATCGTCAAAGGCGGCATCCGTGAGCGCTTCGCCGAATTGCGCCGCATGGGCATCCGCACGGTCATGATCACCGGCGATAATCCGATGACCGCGGCGGCGATCGCCGCCGAAGCCGGTGTCGATGACTTCCTCGCGCAGGCGACGCCCGAGGATAAGCTCAAGCTCATCCGCGACGAGCAAAGCAAGGGCAAGCTCGTCGCCATGTGCGGCGACGGCACCAACGACGCGCCGGCGCTCGCCCAGGCCGACGTCGGCGTTGCCATGAATACCGGCACGCAGGCGGCGCGCGAAGCCGGCAACATGGTGGACCTCGATTCCAATCCGACCAAGCTGATCGAGATCGTCGAAATCGGCAAGCAGCTGTTGATGACGCGCGGCGCGCTGACCACGTTCTCGATCGCCAACGACGTAGCGAAATACTTCGCCATCATCCCGGCGATGTTCGTTGCCTTCTATCCGCAGCTGCAAACGCTGAACATCATGCGGCTTGCAACGCCGCAAAGCGCCATTCTGTCCGCCATCATCTTCAACGCGCTCATTATTATTGCGCTGATCCCGCTCTCGCTCAAAGGCGTGCGCTACCGCCCGATCGGCGCCGGCCCGCTGCTGCTGCGCAACCTGTGGATCTACGGCGTCGGCGGCGTGATCATTCCGTTCATCGGCATCAAGGCCATCGACCTTGTGGTCACGGCCCTGCATTTGGCTTGAGGGGAATATGCCATGTTGCGCGAAATCCGTCCGGCGATCGTCGTTCTCCTCGCGCTTACGCTCATGACCGGATTGATCTATCCGCTGGCGATCACTGGCATCGCCCAGATTATTTCTCCCTATCGGGCGCAAGGAAGCCTGATCGAGCGTGATGGCAAAGTGGCCGGTTCCGTCCTCATCGGCCAGGCATTTACAAGCGACAAGTATTTTCACGGACGGCCCTCGGCGACAACCGCGCCCGACCCGGCTGACGCGAGCAAGACCGTGGCCGCGCCGTACAATGCGCAAAATTCAGGCGCATCGAATCTTGCGCCCTCGAATAAGGCGCTGATCGACCGCGTGCAGAGCGAGATCGACAAGCTCCGCAAGGAGAACCCGTTGGCGCCTATTCCGGCGGATCTCGTAACCATGTCGGCCAGCGGGCTCGATCCGGACATCTCGCCCGAGGCCGCTTACTTCCAGGTTCCCCGTGTTGCCAAGGCGCGCAACTTGACGGAGAATCGCGTGCGTCAGATTGTCAGCGATCATATCGAAGATCGCTTTCTTGGCTTTGTGGGCGAGCCCCGCGTCAATGTGTTGCTGCTCAATCTCGCGCTTGACCAACTGCCGGCCGGATAGAGCGCAGGCTCCGAACGTCGAGAGTTTCGAACGGTGATGACGGATCAGCGGCGTGACTCCGAACATCGGCCCTCGCCCGAGGCGCTGCTCGCAGCGGCGCGCCGCGAAGAAAGCCGCGTCGGCAAACTGCGCATATTTGTCGGCGCTGCCCCCGGCGTCGGCAAGACCTACGAGATGCTGCAACAGGCGCACGCCCGCAGGAAAGACGGCTACGACGTCGTCATCGGCATCGTCGAGACTCATGGCCGGCGCGACACCGAAGCGCTGGTGGAGGGGTTGGAAGCCGTTCCGCGCCGGCACATCGAATACAAGGCACAATCGCTCGAGGAAATGGACCTCGACGCAATCATCGCACGGCGGCCGCAGATCGCGCTGGTCGACGAACTGGCGCACACCAACGCCGAAGGCAGCCGCCATCCCAAG
>CAYVPC010000299.1:0-3728 GCA_964453555.1 uncultured Hyphomicrobiales bacterium
CCTACGAGATGATGCTGTCGGAAAGCCAGGAGCGCATGCTCATGGTGCTCAAGCCAGAAAAAGGGAAAGAAGCGGAGGCGGTCTTCCGCAAATGGGGCCTCGATTTTGCCGTCGTCGGCGAAACAACACCGACCAAAAGGTTTCTGCTCCGTCACGGCGGCGCGGCGATGGCCGATCTGCCGATCAAAGAGCTGGGCGACGATGCGCCGGTCTACGACCGGCCATTCACCGAGACTTTGGCCAAGCCGGCGATCGACGCAGCTTCCATCCGGCCGCCGCTCGGCATCGCCGGCTCGCTGGAAAAACTACTCGGCTCGCCGGACCTTTGCTCTAAACGCTGGGTGTTCGAGCAATACGATCACGTCATTCTCGGCAACACGGTGCAACGGCCGGGCGGCGACGCGGCGGTTGTGCGTGTCAACGAGGGCCCGAAAGCTCTCGCGCTTACCGCCGACGTGACGCCGCGTTATTGCGAGGCCGATCCGTTCGAGGGCGGCAAGCAGGCGGTGGCGGAAGCCTGGCGCAATCTCAGCGCCGTCGGCGCGCGCCCGCTGGCGCTGACCGACAACCTCAATTTCGGCAATCCAGAGCGGCCGGAAATCATGGGCCAATTGGTCGGTGCCGTCCGTGGCATCGGCGAAGCCGCGCGTTCGCTCGATTTCCCGATCGTCTCTGGCAACGTGTCGCTTTACAACGAGACCAACGGCCAAGCGATTTTGCCGACGCCGACCATCGGCGGCGTCGGCTTGCTCGATGATTTCACGGCCTCCATGACGCTCGCCTTCAAGGCCGAAGGCGAGTCGATCCTGCTGATCGGCGAGAGCAAGGGCTGGCTCGGCCAGTCGCTCTATCTGCGCGAGCTTTGTGGGCGGGAGGAAGGCGCACCGCCGCCGGTCGATCTCGCCGCCGAGCGCCGGCATGGCGAATTCGTCCGCGCGCTCGTTCGGGAGCGGCTCGTGACCGCTGTGCACGACGTATCCGACGGCGGGCTTCTGGTTGCGCTCGCCGAGATGGCGATGGCCTCGAAGATCGGCGCCGTGCTGCAAGCGCCGTCCGCGGTGACCGCGCACGGGTTTTGGTTCGGTGAGGATCAAGCCCGCTACGTGGTGACCGCGAAAAACGCCCGGGCGGTAGCGCAACGAGCCGAAGCGGCAGCGGTGCCGCTGGTATCCATTGGAGCCACCGGCGGCCGCATGCTTGCGGTCGACGGCGAACGGCCGCTTGTTGTCACCGAACTTCTGGCGCGCTCGGAGGCGTGGCTGCCGGCCTACATGGCAGCATCGGCGACGTAACGCCCCAGTCGTACACACGCTTTTGCCGGAATGCGGTGGGAAAGCAGGATTAAGCCAAGTACTTCCCGTTTGGCGTCTTCCCCGCTTGGTGCCGATCTGGTAATCGCCAGAACGCTGGGGAAGTAAGGATCGAGGGTAGCCATGCCGATGGCTGCGAGCGACATCGAGCGCCTGATCCGGGCCAGCATCCCGGATGCCAAAGTGACTATCCGCGACCTAGCCGGCGATGGCGACCACTATGCCGCCACGGTTATCGCCGAGTCGTTTCGCGGTAAATCGCGGGTCCAGCAGCACAAGATCGTCTATGACGCGCTCAAGGGCGAAATGGGCGGCAAATTGCACGCGCTGGCGCTGCAAACCGGCACCCCGTAGGGCGGCGACCTTTCCGTCCCAAGCGCTCGCCGGAAAACATCCTCCTCTGGTTGGCAACGCTTACGATCAGTTCATTTTCTGGCGGAATATTGATCAGCAGGCATGAAATCGCGGCATGGGCTTTGCCGGCGAATTGCGGTACATATATGCAGGTTCAAGGCTGAAGAGTCGGCGCGGGGCGGCCCGCGACACCAACAAGGAAGTCCGCGATGGCTATCGAGCAATTCATCGACAATGAGGTGAAGAAGAACGACGTCGTGCTTTTCATGAAGGGCACGCCGCAGTTTCCGATGTGCGGGTTCTCTGGACAGGTTGTGCAGATCCTCGATTACCTGGGCGTGCCCTATAAGGGTCTTAACGTCCTGGAAAACGATGAGCTGCGCGGCGGCGTCAAGAGCTATTCGAACTGGCCGACCATTCCGCAGCTCTACGTCAAGGGCGAGTTCGTCGGCGGCTGCGACATCATCCGCGAGATGTTCCAGGCCGGAGAATTGCAGTCGCTGCTCAAGGAGCGAGGCATTCCGGTCAAGGAGACCGCGCAGGTTTAGCCGATCGTCTTTGCGGCGTTAAAGGAACTCTCCGAGGCCTGGCTCGTCCCGGCCATTTCGTTTGGCAAAATCTTTGAAAATTTGCGCCGCCTAGCGCATGCGCCTGGCGATCAGGAAGACGATCGCCAACACGATCGCAAGTCCGACCAGCGATTGTTCGGGAATTGCACCGGCGAATTTGATGACGTTTTGCGCCACTCCGGAAACAAACACGCCGGAATTCGCGCCGAGGATCAGATAAACTAGGATGACGGTGAGGACCGTCAGGAATCCGATCTCAACGAACGCCCAAAGGTACTGCTTGGCCTTTTGCAGCTGGTCGAGCATCGCACGCCCTGTTGGGTGGGGAGTTTGGCTCGCCACCCAACGTTGTCTCGATTACGCGTGTCTGTGTCAGAAAACCGCGTTTGCGGCTTTAGGCCACTTTTCGGCCCGAGAACAGCCAGATGATGATGCCGATGGTGATTAGGCCAACAAGGCCGGCGTCGCCGAGGCTCTTCACGAGACCAGTGATGTTGCCGGTGACGTCGCCGAAGAACGGCAGTTTCGATCCGACCAGAAGCGCCGCGACGATCGCAAGCGCCAGCAACGCGAGCCCGATTTCCGTCAACGAGCCGATCCAGGATTTTACCCTTTGTAGCGCATCCATGTACGTTCTCCCCTTCGCTTGTTAAGCCCATGCGAAACTAAATTCGGTAGCGAGAGCACCAATTTACGGCGCGGAGCGTACTAGGCGGGTTTTGGATTATCAAGTTTGCGCGCAATTCTGCGCCACAAATAGGTGCATAACTCGCCATTATGTGGCAGTGATGCGACATGCCGCGTTGCAACACGACGCCAACGATTCTGAAAGCGCCGCAGCAAAAAGCAATTTGCGACTAGAGAAAATCGCTGCTCGATTCGAGTGCAGCGCGTTAGCGTGAGTAAAATTCCACCACTAGGTGAGGTTCCATCTGCACCGGGTAGGGCACGTCGCCCAGAGTTGGCACGCGCGCGAGCTTCGCCGTCATCTTGGAGTGGTCGGCCTCGATGTAATCGGGCACGTCGCGCTCGGCGAGCGCGTTGGCTTCGAGCACAAGCGCAAGCTGCTTCGACTTGTCCTTGACCTCGACGAGATCTCCGACCTTGACGCGGAAGCTCGGGATGTTCACGCGCCGCCCATTGACCTTGACGTGGCCGTGGTTGACGAACTGGCGGGCGGCGAAAACAGTGGGCACGAATTTCGCCCGGTAGATCACGGTGTCGAGCCGCCGCTCAAGCAGCCCGATCATGTGGGCGCCGGTATCGCCTTTCAGCCGCCGCGCTTCCTCGTAGATACCGCGGAAGTGCCGCTCCGACATATTGGCGTAATAGCCCTTCAGCTTCTGCTTGGCGCGCAACTGCACGCCGAAGTCGGAGAGCTTGCCCTTGCGCCGCTGGCCGTGCTGGCCCGGGCCGTATTCACGCTTGTTTATGGGTGACTTCGGCCGGCCCCAGATGTTCTGGCCGAGCCGGCGGTCGATCTTGTACTTCGCCT
>CAYVPC010000300.1:0-3716 GCA_964453555.1 uncultured Hyphomicrobiales bacterium
TCAATACAAGCCGCGACACTCTGCGCCTCGAACCCCGGATAGCCCTGCTTGGCATCGCGTGTCGTCGCTCCGTTTTTTGTTCAAACTGAGGCCGGTAATGGGGCCTCCCGTCAGTATCCCGGCCGTTAATTCGCACCGGCGCGAACGTCAGTCGCGCGCGTGGTGAAGTAGGCGTCGATGGCGGCCGCGATCGCCTCGGCCGTGCGGTTGCGCCAGGCGTCGGACAGGAGCGACTGCAAATCCTCGCGGTTGGACACATAGCCGAGTTCGACCAGCACCGAGGGCACATCGGGCGCCCGCAGCACGCGGAACCCGGCCGATTTTAGCGGCGTCTTGTGCAGCCGCGTAGCCGTTCTCATCTCGCCGACCAGTTTATGCGCGAACTGCACGGAATAGCCCTTGGTCTCCCGCTCGGCCAGATCGACAAGGATGCCGGCGACGTCGTCCGGCTCGGATTTGAGATCGACGCCAGCAATGACGTCGGCGCGGTTCTCCTTGTCGGCGAGCTTGGCCGCCTCCGTATCGGTCGCGGTCTCCGACAGTGTGTAGACGCTCGCGCCCTGAGCGTCGCCCTCTCCGCGCGGCAACGAATCGGCATGGATGGAGACGAACAGCGCCGCGCCCGCGTCACGCGCGATGCGCACGCGGTCGCCGAGCGGCACGAAAGTGTCGTCAGCGCGCGTCATGACAACGCGATATTTGGCGGCCTTTTCGATACGGTCGCGCAGGCGCTGGGCGAAATCGAGCACGATGTCCTTTTCTTCCTCGCCATGCGGACCCTTGGTACCGGTATCGATGCCGCCATGGCCGGGGTCGAGAACAACAAGCGGCCGCGGATCGCCGCTTTTTTCCGGTCCCTTGCTGCGCGGCAAATCGGCGCGGCTCAACGCGTTGTCGGTCGCGCTCCGGCGCAGGAAGCTTTCGCGATCGGTGACGACCAGATCGAGCACGAGGCGTGCCGGCGCACCGTCCGCCGGGTCGACGACAAAGGCTTTCTCCACGCGCACGGGCTTGGTGAGGTCGAAGACGATCCGCGAGCCGCCTTGCATCACCAGGCCGAAACGGAATGCCTTGACCAGGCCGCGACCGCTTTCCCCGGTTTTTGGCGGCAACGCAAACGTGACCTGCGGAATATCGACGACTACGCGGTAGGGATCGGCGAGCGTAAAGGCGCGCACATCGATCTTGCGAGTGAAATCCATGACGAATCGCGTCCGCGATTCATCGCCGCCAAGCCGCGCATCGGTCGCGACTGGAAACGAATCGGCGGCGGGCGCCGGTGCTGCTGCCGGCCGTTCCGTGGCCGGGGCGGCCGAGGCTACGAGGAGACCGAGGAAAGCCCAGCTCGCCGCTCGGACAGCCATCGGTTTTCAACCCTCCGCGCCCCTCTTACTCCATTAGGCAGGCGTGGTTAATCGAAACTTAAGTACCTACATCGAGGTCAGCGACGCCGCGCCACGCGGGGTGGCTTTCCCGGCCAAAAGCAACGGCCGACTTGCCAATTCCGTGCCTGCGGCCTTAAGAAGATACAGCTGACGGTCAAAAGTTCCGACTGTGTCCCGTCAGGGCATCCGGCACGTCCGCCACGACGGCTCCTGGCAGCGGGAGCGGAGGCGGTCGCCGCCCTCGATCCGCTCCGGCGCTCAAGATAGCGCGGAAGCGAAGCGGACGAGAAGCGGAGCCGATACCCTTAAAGGAGCAGGGCAGCCGGAACTGGCCGCGCGGCGCGCGCGGGCGGCGATCGAGTGCCGCCGCAGCGGTGCCGCCGATACCGCCGGCATTCAGACGAATTGCGGCAGCTCAAGAAGCAGCTGCCGTCCACCACGGTTTGGAGTTCATGTTCGAGGCGCGACAAGTTCGATCGTATCGGGACGGCGGCGCTCATGCGGCGCTCGCCCACCGGCACATCGTCTTCCATTTGCCGCGCTCGGAGTTTCCGATCCGCACCCTTCACCGACAAATGGGCGTTCCGCCGATCTCCGTTGCCGCTGCGGCGCGGAGCGCGCGACGCGCCCGTCTTTATGAGAAATACCAATGGCCAACAAAATGCTCATCGACGCGACGCATCCGGAGGAAACCCGGGTGGTCGTTCTGCGCGGCAACCGCGTCGAGGAATTCGATTTCGAGTCCGCGCAACGTAAGCAACTAAGAGGTAACATCTATCTGGCGAAAGTGACGCGCGTCGAGCCGTCGCTGCAAGCAGCTTTCGTCGACTACGGCGGCAATCGCCACGGCTTCCTCGCCTTCAGCGAAATCCATCCCGATTACTACCAGATCCCTGTTGCCGACCGCCAAGCGCTGATCGACGAGGAAGGCCGCGCGCAACGCGCCGCCGAGGACGAAGCCGACCGGCGCCATCGCCGCCATCGCGGCCGTGGCCGGCCCTATCCGGCGCGACGCGACGAAGAGGCGGTGCGCGGCGACTCCGCCCGACCGTCTGGCGGCGGCGAGGAGCCGGAGAGCCTGACGGGCGCGGAACACGCGGAGGCGCCAACCCCGCTGGAGTCGCAATTGCAGGCTGAACCGGCGCCATCGGCCCCGGCCGAGCCTTTGCCAGGTGCGATGCCGCCCGAAAGCGAACCCGCCGCCGGGGAACCGCTGGAGGCGGAGACAACGGCGGAAGCTGCCGAGCCGACGCACGAAGATGCCGGCGGACTTGCGGCAACGAGCGGCACCGACTTTGCCGTCACTTCCGAAAACGGCTCCGGCGAAGCCGGCCCGGAGAACGGCCACGCGCATCACGGCGAAGACGAGGAAGCCAGCGAAACCGCTGAGGAGATCGTCGAATCCGTCGGCGGCGCCGACGCGCTCGAGGAAGTTCCCGATCGGGCGCCGCGCTATCGCCGCCAGTACAAGATTCAGGAAGTGATCAAACGCCGGCAGGTCATGCTGGTGCAGGTGGTCAAGGAAGAACGCGGCACCAAGGGTGCGGCGCTCACCACCTACCTCTCGCTCGCCGGCCGCTACTCGGTCCTGATGCCGAACACCGCGCGCGGCGGCGGCATCAGCCGCAAGATCACCAGCGGCGAGGACCGTTCCCGGCTCAAGGATATCGCCCAGGAGCTCGAAGTTCCGGAAGGAATGGGCGTGATCGTGCGCACCGCCGGCGCGAGCCGCACGAAGACCGAGATCAAGCGCGATTTCGAGTATCTGATGCGGTTGTGGGAAACCGTGCGCGACCTGACGCTTAAATCCACGGCGCCGAAGCTCGTTTACGAAGAAGGTTCGCTGGTCAAGCGCTCGATCCGCGATCTCTACAACAAGGACATCGACGAGGTGATCGTCGCCGGCAGCGAAGCCTATCACGAGGCGAAAGACTTCATGCGCATGCTCATGCCGAGCCATGCGAAGAACGTGAAGCCTTACTCCGACACGCAGCCGCTGTTGTCGCGTTACGGCGTCGAGAACCAGCTCGACGGCATGTTCTCGCCCACCGTGCAACTGCGTTCGGGCGGCTACATCGTGCTCAACCAGGCGGAGGCGCTGGTCGCAATAGACGTGAACTCCGGCCGCGCAACCCGCGAGCACCACATCGAAGACACTGCGCTCAAGACCAATATGGAAGCATCCGATGAAATCGCGCGTCAGCTCCGGCTGCGCGATCTCGCCGGGCTGATCGTCATCGATTTCATCGATATGGACGAGAAGCGCAACAACCGGTCGGTCGAGCGCCGGCTGAAGGAGGCGCTCAAGCAGGATCGCGCCCGCATCCAGGT
>CAYVPC010000301.1:0-3655 GCA_964453555.1 uncultured Hyphomicrobiales bacterium
ACCGGCATCATCCCCAAGGGTACGCCGGTCGATTACCGGCAGCCGCACGATCGCGCGCGTTTTGCGGCATAACGCCCGGCTTCACCGCCGGCCGTATTGGATATGGACCGACGAAAGCTTGTCGCCGAAGTGGCGATCGAGCCAGCCGAGAAAAGAGGATGTCAGCCGCGCCTCGTCGCCGTGATCCGGCGATTTGATCCGGGCGTCTACCGCATGTGCCTCGCCCGCCTTAAGCTCGATCGATCCCCTGTAACGCACATGCTTCCAGCGCGCGGCGCGCTTTCCGCCGGCGGCCCGCGAGAACGTTCCGCGTCCGCTGCGGCGGATCTCGGCCTGCTTCCTGATCATTGCGCCGAAAAGCTGCGTCCCATCGCGCGGGACAATCTGCAGGAGCTTCATGGCAATCCCCGTGATTCGCGGAGGAATTCAAGCATCGCACAGCTCGGCGCAATTGTTGAGTGTGCCTCGATCTGCTACAGCGCGGGCCTGTTGGCGAGGTCGCGATGATACCGCGTTACTCCAGGCCGGAAATGACGGCGATCTGGTCGCCGGAAACGCGCTTTCGCATCTGGTTCGAGATCGAAGCGCATGCCGCCGACGGCATGGCGGAGCTCGGCATAATCCCTAAAGCGGCGGCGGCAAAGATCTGGGCCAAGGGCAAGAACGCCAAATTCGATTCAGCGCGCATTGCGGCGATCGAGCGCGAAACCAAGCATGATGTCGTCGCCTTCCTCACCCACCTGGCTGAGATCGTCGGGCCGGAAGCGCGCTTCGTGCATCAGGGAATGACGTCGTCCGACGTGCTCGACACCTGCCTCAACGTCCAGCTCGTGCGCGCGGCCGACCTCCTGATCGCCGACGTCGCGAAGCTCAACGCTGCGCTCAAGCGGCGCGCGCGCCAGTACAAATTCACCCCGACCATCGGCCGCTCGCACGGCATCCACGCCGAGCCGACGACGTTCGGGCTCAAGCTCGCTTACGCCTATGCCGAGTTCGACCGCGCCAAAGCGCGGCTGCAAGCGGCGCGCGCCGAAGTCGCCACCTGCGCAATCTCCGGCGCGGTCGGCACTTTCGCGCAGCTCGATCCGCGCGTCGAAGCCCATGTGGCGAAGGCGATGGGCCTTTCGGTCGAGCCAATCTCGACCCAGGTCATTCCGCGCGATCGCCACGCGATGTACTTCGCCACGCTCGGCGTCGTTGCCGCCTCGATTGAGCGACTGGCGACCGAAATCCGCCATTTGCAGCGCACCGAAGTTCTGGAGGCGGAGGAGTATTTCTCCGAAGGCCAGAAAGGTTCGTCGGCAATGCCGCACAAGCGCAATCCGGTGCTGTCCGAGAATCTGGTCGGGCTTTCACGCATGGTGCGGGCCTATGTGACGCCGGCGCTAGAGAATGTCGCGCTCTGGCACGAACGCGACATTTCGCATTCCTCGGTTGAGCGCATGATCGGCCCGGACGCGACCGTGACGCTCGATTTCGCGCTCGACCGGCTTACCGGCATCGTCGAAAAGCTCATCGTTTATCCCGCCAACATAAAAAAGAATCTCGAGCGCCTTGGCGGGCTCGTGCATTCGCAGCGCGTGCTCCTTGCATTGACGCAAAAAGGCCTGTCGCGCGAGGAGGCCTACAAGCTCGTCCAGCGCAATGCCATGAAGGCGTGGCGCGGCAAGGCTGATTTTTTGGCGCTCCTGAAAGCCGATCGCGATGTACGCGAGTATCTAAGCGACAAGGAGCTCGACGCCAATTTCGATCTCGATTTTCATTTCACCCAGGTCGACACGATCTTCCGCCGCGTTTTTGGCCGCGTCTAGCAACGCCCCGCTGATTCGCGCCGCGGCTCCGCGGCGGTATTTGTTTGCCCGACTCACTCCGCTGACGTAACGTCGCGCGACTTTTTCGGGCGACGCTCTTCTTGGGAGACAGACCATGGGCCGACTGGTGCGCAAGCCGCAAGCTGCCGCGCTCGATCTCCGCGCCGGGCTTGAGGACGACCTGCAAACCGGCGAAGCCGGAATGCGGCAGACGCAGCCCTACCCCGGCGACGGCTATCTCGAGCGGATGGTGAAATTTGTGCCGGGCGAGATCATTGCATTCTCGATGGTGATCAACGCGATCCTTGAACAGGCGATGAAGTCGGGCGGACCCGATGCAGCCATGGCAGGCATTCCGGTGCCCGTTATCGCAACCGTCGCGCTGTTGATCGCCTGTGCGCTCACCCCGCTGTTTTGCTGGTACGTCCGGCAGGAAGGCGACGCCTGGATCGTCAACGCGGCCGTCTCGACAATTGCGTTGCCGTTCTGGGCCTATCTCATGGGCGCAGTCGCCTTCGCCAATCACCATGATGGCAACCTCGCAACGATCCTGGTGATGTCGTTTACGGTCGTCAGCGGCCTGGTCGCGCCGAAATTGGACAAGCCCAAGGTTACGGAGCAAGTGCAGGCGGAGGCGCCGCTGCGGGAAACGCCGCATCTTGTCAACGCGCTGGCGGGCTAACGCCGATCTCGGGTGACCGGGCCATCATTGCCCGGCCCAATTTCTCATGCCATGTGTCGCCCGATGGCGGCTTCGGAAGTTATTTTAGTTTTTGATTCCGGCCTCGGCGGGCTCACGGTTTATCGCGAGATCGCCGCGGCGCGACCGAGCGCAAATTTCGTCTATGTCGGCGACGACGCGGCGTTCCCTTATGGTGCGATCGATGAGCCGGCTCTGGTTGTCCGAGTCGTCGCGCTCATGGGCGAATTGATTGCGGCGCATCGGCCTGATCTTGTCGTCATCGCCTGCAATACCGCTTCCACCATCGCGCTTCCCGATCTGCGCAAACAATTTTCGCTGCGTTTTGTCGGAACGGTGCCGGCGATCAAGCCGGCTTGCGCAGAATCGGTCACGCGGCGTGTATCCGTGCTCGGCACCGAGGCAACCGTGAAGCGCGAATATACCCGCGCCTTGATCCGCGACTATGCAGGTGATTGCCGGGTGACTTTGGTCGGATCGAACAAACTTGCCACCTATGCCGAGGCGGAATTGGCGGGTGCCCCCGCCGGGGACGCGGCCGTCTCCGCCGAGATCGCGGCCTGCTTCCACGACGACGGCGCGCGCACCGACACCGTCGTGCTTGCTTGCACCCACTATCCGTTGATCATCGAGCGTCTGCGCCGGCTCGCTCCGTGGCCGGTGAATTTTCTTGATCCGGCGCCGGCGATCGCGCGTCGCGTGATCGATCTGCTCGGACCCCCGACGTCCGGGCAACGCACGGGAAGCGCGCGTGCGGTCTTTACGTCCGGCCAAGCGCCGGCCGCGGTGCTCCATCGCTTCGGCATCCACTCCGATCAAGCGGCCGCGACCCGCGCGAACTGACACCTCGCAGCTTTTCGACGGCCTCGCTGGGACGCGTGCATGCCGGCCGCGAGCAGGCTTTATGGGCGATCAACCTGCGGTTTGACACTACGGTGCTTTCCCCTTAGAAACCGCGCGCGGCGCGGGCCTAAAGGGCCCGCGCGGTGTTTCGCGACCCGCGGTCGGTCCCGTCGCTACGGCGGCCAACCTGTCGGTTCCGGAGAAATCCGGATCAGAGGAGGGCGCGATCCTCAACCTTATTTTTAAAGAGGACGCGAATGACCAAGCGCCACGAGGCGAAGTACAAGATCGACCGCCGGCT
>CAYVPC010000302.1:0-3638 GCA_964453555.1 uncultured Hyphomicrobiales bacterium
TTCCTTCACCCGCGCTTCGTCCGGCGTGATGGTTGCGCATTTGACGCCGACGCCGAACTTCTTGATGGCCTCAGCGGCCTCGATGGTGATTTGGTCGCGCGTCTCGTCGCGCTTCTGGATGCCGAGATCGAAATATTTGAGATCGATATCAAGATAGGGAAAGATCAGCTTGTCCTTGATTTGCTGCCAGATGATCCGGGTCATCTCGTCGCCGTCGAGCTCGACCACCGGATTGGCTACCTTGATTTTGGCCATTTGCGCGGACCTTTGCATCCCGGGCTGGATGAGGAAGCGGGCAGGGCGGCATCCGAGACGGCGGCCGCCAGCGGCGTCGCTATAGCATTGGCGCGATGCCTGAGAAAGGCGACATTGGATATGCGGCGCCGGCTCCGGATACACGGCGCGGAGGGAACGTGATGCCGGGCGCCGGCACCGACAAGACCAAGCGCTGGGCCGAGGAAGCGGCTCCGGTCGTCGTCCTGGTCGAACCGCAGCTCGCTGAGAATATCGGCGCCGCCGCGCGCGCCATGGCCAATTTCGGCCTGTCGCGGCTGCGGCTGGTGGCGCCGCGGCCGTCCTGGCCGAACGACCGCGCGCGCATGATGGCGGCGGGCGCCGACCGCGTGCTCGAAGGTGCCGTCCTTTACGACAGCTTGCCGGCGGCGATCAGCGACTGCACCTTTGTTGTCGCCACGACCGCCCGCGCCCACGATCAGGCCAAGCCGGTCGTCGGCGCCGCCGAGGCGGCGGCGCTGATGGCGCCGTTTGTCGCCGCCGGCGAGACCGTCGCCATTGCCTTCGGCCGCGAACGCAACGGACTGGAAAACGACGAGGTCGCGCTCGCCGATTGTATCCTGACGCTGCCGGTCAATCCGGCCTTTGCCTCGCTCAACCTGGCGCAGGCGGTGGCGGTCGTCGGCTATGAATGGTTCAAGGCGGCGGGCGCCGGTAAATTGCCGTTCGCGATGCCGGATAAGTCGGCTCCGGCGCGCAAAGAGCAGTTGCTGGCCTTTTTCACGTCGCTCGAGCGCGAACTCGAAAAGGTCGAGTTTTTCCGCCCTCCCGACAAGCGCGAAACCATGCAGATCAACCTGCGCAACATCTTTGCCCGCATGGCGCCGACGCAGCAGGACATCCAGACTTTGCACGGCGTGATCATGTCGATCGCGGAGGGACGCAAGGGTCCGGCGAGCGGCGGCGTGCTCGACGGCGCGCAGGCCGAGATGCTGCGCGCGCTTCTGGCCGAACATGGCGGCGGCCGTGTGCCGAAAGAGCGCGGTCCGGTGCGCGGGCTCGCGCGCCTTCTTCGCCGCAACCCGACCGAGGCCGAGCGCGCGTTATGGCAGGCGCTGGTGAATGATCGCCGTTTCGCCGGCCGCGGCTTCAAGCGGCAGACGCCGATCGGCCAGCATATCTGCGATTTCGTGTCGTTTTCGATGCGCGCGGTGATCGACCTTGTGCCGGCGCAAGAAGCGGGGGAGGCGGCCGCTGCGCGCGCCGCCAAACGTGCCTGGCTCGCCGAACGCGGCTATAAGATCGTGTCGCTCGCTGCCGCGCAGGTCGAAGCGGATATACCCGCGGCGCTGGAACGGATTGAAAAGGCGCTCGGCTGAAAAAGGATCGCAGAATGCAATTCCTAAATTCGGAAACGCGCTATGGAGCGATCCCGCAGGCGTTCCATTGGCTCACGGCGCTATGCGTGGTGGCAGGCTGGGTGCTCGGTGAGTTCATGTTTGTCTTTCCCCGCGGTGGCGCTGGGCGCTCCTATGCGCTCCTCACCCACATGACGCTCGGGCAATGCGTCATCGTGCTCCTCATCGCCCGGCTCGCGTGGCGGCTTGGCAATCCACCGCCGCCGACGGAGCGGACCCGCATCGGCCGGCTGGTGGAAATTGCCGCCAAGGCGAGCCACTACACGCTTTACGGGCTGTTGGTCGTGACGCCGCTTGCCGGCATCGCCGTCCAGCTAATGCGCTCGGGCGTGTTGCCGGTGTTCGGGCTTTGGGAGCTTCACTCGCCCTGGCCGGTCGATCGCGCGCAGGCCGCCAAAATCATCAGAGCGCACGAATATCTGGCGAACGCGCTATTGATCCTGGCCGGTCTCCACGCCGTTGCCGCGCTGACCCACCACTGGATTTTCAAGGACCGCACGCTAGTGCGGATGCTGCCCGGCTCGACCTAGACGTCAGCCCTTCAGCACCTTCATCGCCGCACCGATGCCCGCGCGCAACATGGCGAGATCGCTCGTCACCGCCAGGAACCGCACGCCGCGTTTGCTTAAGCCCATCGCGCGATCGGCGGTGTGGCAATAGGCACCCGCGATCTTGCCGGCCTTCTGCGCGGCGGCCACCATGCGGTCGAGCTCGCGCTCGACCTCTTTCGACACCGGGTCGAGGCTCTTGCCCTCGGAGAGCGCGATTGAAAGATCCGAGGGGCCGAGGAACAGCCCGTCGATACCCGGCGTGTCGAGGATGGCGTCGAGGTTTTTCAGCGCGATCCGGGTTTCGATCATAGCGAGCGTAATCACGTGCTCGTTGGCCTCGCGCAAATAGACCGACTGGTCGGGGAGGCCGGCGAGCGCGGTGACGCGATGCGGGCCCCAGCTGCGCTCGCCCACCGGCGGGTATTTGGCCGAAGCGGCGAAAGCGCGCGCGTCGGCGGCGGTGTTGATCATCGGGGCGATGATGCCTTCGGCGCCGAAGTCGAGGACGCGCGAAACAAGCGCGAAATCGCCGACCGGCACGCGCACGACCGGCGCCGCGCCGGCCTGGCGCACCGCGGCGACGCCGGTCAAAAGCGCGCTGACGTCCCAGAGCCCGTGCTGGCCCTCGAGCGTCACCGCGGCAAAGCCTTCGCGCCCAAGCGTCTCGGCGACGATCGGATAGGGCAGGCTGCACCAGCCGGCGAATACGGTTTCGCCAGCGCGCAGGGCCCGGGCGATGGTGAAGGCGGGAATGGCCATGCTGCTCAATCGACGTTCGCTTGGCATCGCGGCCGGAGCCGCTATTTTCCCGCCTTGACGTCGGCGATCGCTTTTTCCATCAGCTCGCTCATGACGCGCCCGATCTGGTGATCGGATTGCGCTACGCCCTTGGCGTCCAGGTCCTTGCGAATCTTGGCGGCGACGTCGTGGGCGCCCTCGATCTCGCTCATCACGATGGACAGGGCATAACTATTGGCTTCCGCTCCGCTCAGGCCGAGCTTTTCCGCAGCCCACAGCCCAAGCAGCTTGTTGCGCCGGGCGGTGGCCTTGAATCTGAGCTCCTCATCATGCGCGAAGTGCTGCTCGAAGGCTTCCTCGCGCTTGTCGAATGTGGTCATGGCAAATCGCCCGAAGTTGCTGTGGAACGGCCCGAAGCGCTGCCGCCTTGCATATCGAGGGTAGCCCGTCAAGGCAACCATTCTGCGGCGAAACATCGGCGTTGCGGCGCGGCTCGCGCGGGTCTATGTCGGATTGCACTCCGCGTCGCGTTCGGCTAGCGTTCCCGTCGCGGAGGGGCCTGCGTTTGAGTCGCTCGCCCGCCGCCGCCGCGGACCGATACCAGAACTGGAGCCACGGCATCCCATGGATTTCACCAAGCCACGGTACACCCCGATGAGCCGCCGTCGCCGCATTTATGAAGGCAAGGCGAAGGTCC
>CAYVPC010000303.1:0-3632 GCA_964453555.1 uncultured Hyphomicrobiales bacterium
GCGATCCCGGCCGCGACCAGATCCGCATCACCGGCCGGCGCGAAGGCGCCGTGGTGGTGATCGAGGTATCCGACACCGGGCCCGGCTTCTCGGAAAAGGCGCAGGCGCATATGTTCGAAGCTTTCCAGGGCTCGACGCGCCCCGGCGGCACCGGGCTCGGGCTTGCCATCGCCGCCGAGCTTGTCCGCGCCCATGGCGGCGAGATTCGCTTGGTCGAAGGCACCATCGGCGCGACACTCCGCATCACCATTCCGGACCGCGCGGTGGAGTTAAGCGCCCGCCGCGGCGCCCGCGCCCAGGCCTAACCTTCATTGCCAAACGTATTTTTTATTCCAGCCCGAGCGAGGAGCGCCACTCGCTGCCCATATTGTTGTCGGTGACCGGCTGCTTGCCGGCTGTGCGCGCAAGAATATCGGGACACGGCTCGATCGGCCGGACTTCCTCACTCGCGGTCAAGCTCGCGCGCATCGACATTAGCTGGTCGAGCTTGGCGGCATCTTCGCTGCGCGAAAGGTCGAATACCGGCCGGCCATCGATGCGATAGGCTGTAAGCGCGTGGCGCCAGCGGTCGAAATCCCAGCGGATCGGCGACTCCGATACCACCACGTGATTGAGGAAGCGCGCGCCATGCGCGAAGGCCAGACAGCCGGTGCGCTGGACACGGGCGGAATCGGTGGTGTTGTAAAAGAAGATGCCGCCCGGATCGAGATGCCGCTTGATGAGGTGGAGGAACTCAGCCGACACCAAGTTTGTCACATTGGCGCGAAAATGCCACGTGGTGTTCGAGACAATTGCGTCGAAGCGCTCGCCGGGATTCGCCTGCAACCAGCGGCGGCCATCGTCGGTGACGATCGTGACCTTGGGATTGCTCAAGAGCGAGGCTACTTCCGGCTCGCCGGCGATCAATGTGAGATAGCCGGGATTGATCTCGACTACGGTGAGAGATTCGACCTCCGGATTGTTGGCAATCACTTGCGCCCATGAGCCCGAAGACAGACCGATCATCAGTACTCGACGCGGCGCGGCGTGAAAGAGGTTCAAGGCATAAGGCCGCACGATCCCGTTGGTGTCGTGTTTCAGATCGGTGTTGAAGCGCCCGTCATACATGCCGTTGCCGAACACGGTACCGTCCGCCGTGACGGCAATGACGCCGCTACGGTTCTCGACGACGCGCTCAAAGGCTTGAGCTTGTGGGGCACCCTTCCACTGCAGCACGTCGAGCACACCGGCCGACAAACGTGGAATCGCCAACATCGTCAACAAGGCGAGTCCGGTTGCCGCGCCGGCGCGCAGCATTTTACCGGCGCGTGGCAGCGGCAGCACGCTGGCGAGCAGGGCAGCGCAGGCGAGGCTCGCCAATACCAGCGTGGTGCCGAGCGCGATGACGCCGAGATGATCGGTCAGCACAAAGCCGGTCAGGATCGAACCGGAGGCCGAGCCCAGGATGTTGGCAAGATAGAGAAGCGCGGTCCGCATCCCCGCTTTGTCGTCGGCGGCAACGCCAAACTCTGCAAGATGCGGCAGCAGCGAACCCCAGAAGCGCGCAACCAAATAGACCAATACGAACGCAACGCCGTTCACCGCGTCACCGAGCCAGGCCAGATGATTAAGAAGCGGCAGGAACAGGATGCCGACGAGGCTCGCATGCAACAAAGCGGCCACTGCCTTGCGCGCAGCATGCAGTGGCGTCGATGAGGCGCAGTTGTCTCCCGCCTCCCGCGCGCCGGAGGCGAGCCCGATGAGAAATGCAGCGAGCGTGACCGCGAAGGCGGTCGCGCTCGAGCCCGTGGCATAGGACACGACGTGGAAGAAGAAAATCTCATAGGACAGCGAGATGAAGCCCCCCGCGGCCGCGAGCACCAACACGAACGAAAACCGCAGCAGCGGTCGGGGTAGAGCGGATTCCGGCTGCGTCTCGTCCCGCGCCGGCGCGTCGCCGTAATTGCGCCGATTGGCGATGACGGCGCCCGCAGCCACGGCCGCATTGATCGCGACGGCGGCGTAAACCGCACCCTGAATGCCGGCGAATGGAAACAGCAACACAGCGCAGACAAGGCAGGCGGCGCCGGCGCCGAGGGTGTTGACGTAGTAGAGAAGGCCAAGCGAGCTTCCTACCTTACCCGAATGGCGAACCAAATGGGCGACCAGGACAGGCAATGTCGCGCCCATTAACAGGGTCGGCACGATCACCAGCGCAAGGCTGACCGCCGCGATGGCTGGCAGGGGCAGGCCGACGGTAAATTCGCCGACCCAATCGAAAATCCTGAGCGACACCAGCCCGAACGCGCCCGTCAACAACTCGATGACAGCGAGAAGCGGAAGTAACGGAACGCTGCGCTGCTTCGACAAATAGCCGCCGGCCAGGCTGCCGATGCCGAGGCCAAGCATGAAAGCGGTAACGACAATGGTCACCGATTCGATATTCACGCCGAAAATGCGAAACAGCGCGCGCTGCCAGGTCAGTTGATAAATCAGCGCCGGGAAACCGGAGCAGAAGAACAATACGCAAAGCACGCGCGTCCATCGATCGAGCCCATCGGCCCGCTGCGCGCTCGCCTGATCCGCAGGCAATTCGAGAATCGTCATTTGCTACCGTCCGCCGGGTTACAGCACGGTAGCGCCGGAACGTTACCCGACCCTCAACGCCTCGTCGCGAATTAGTACCGCGGAGCGGCAGAATCGGGAGCAAAACGGGCGCAGTTTCAGCGCAAGCCCGCCTGCTGCACCAGCGGAAACGTCTCCGCCTGGAACTGCCGCATGCCGTCGATGTAGCGCGGCCACGACAGGACGATGCCGTCGAAGCCGGCGCGTTCGAGCAGCGCCAGCCCGTCGACGACCTGCTCCTTGGTGCCGATCAGCGGATAGCCGACCCAGCCGGCGATGAAGTGCTCCTTAAGATGCTGCAAGGCCGGCTTGGGTATCGACAGCGAGTTGAGGCCCATGACGCTGACCAAATTCTCGACGCCTTCCCAGTCGCCTTTCTGGAACACGCATTCGTCATAGAACGCGCGCGCCTCGGCTTCGGTCTCGCCCTGAAAAATGTAGGCATTGGTCCAGACCTGGATCTCGCGCTGGCACTCGTCCCATGCGGTCTTCCGCGAGGCGTCGACCCGCGCTTTCACCGCCTCGAAATCGTGCGCATCGAGATTGATGAAGTTGAGGTCGGCATGGCGGGCGGCGAATTCGCGCCCCTTGGGCGAAGCGCCCGCGCTCATGATCACCGGATGCGGCTTTTGCAGCGGCTTCGGCGCGATGGCAGCGTTCTTGACCCGATAAAACTTGCCGTCGAAATCGAATTCCTTTTCGCTGATCCACAGCCGCTTGATGATTTCGATCCACTCGATCGCCATGTCGTAGCGCGTGTCGTGCTCCAGGAGCGGCACGCCGAACATCTCGATTTCCGGCCGGTACCAGCCGGTCACGACGTTGAGCGTAAAGCGGCCGCCGCCGATATGATCGATCGTGGCAGCCTGTTTGGCGGCCATCACCGGATGCATGGTCGGCACGTGCGAGGTGGCGAAGATGCCGGAATTCTTGGTCAGTGCACTCATCGCCGCCGCCCAGGTGAAACATTCGAAGCCTTCGCCATTGAAATTGGTCGTGCCGCCAAAACCCTTCCAGCGCCCGACCGG
>CAYVPC010000304.1:0-3599 GCA_964453555.1 uncultured Hyphomicrobiales bacterium
AGCTGCCGCTGCGTCCAGGTGCGGCCGCGATGCATGGTCGGATAGATGCCGCGGGTATAGGGATATTGCCCGGGGAAGCCGAGGCTTTCGAGGAAGGCGTCGTCGTTCCAGTCGCGCGGCGTGTAAAGCGGCTTGATCTCGATATTCGAGCGGTTCCTGACCACGCGGTCGGTGCCGATCTGGCGGCTGTAATCGGCGCGCCAGCCGCCGTGCGCCTGCTCGAAACCGGGCAGCGAGAGTTGAACGGCTTCTTTGCTCATCGGGCGATCTCCCTGTATTCGGCATTTTTGATTTCACGCACTTTGGTGGCGAGCGCAGCGACGTGAGCGATGATTTCATCGCGCGGCGAGCCCGGTCCGAAGATCGCGCTTACGCCGGATTGCAGAAGCGCCGGCCGCTCGTCGTCAGGCACGATACCGCCGACCAGAAGCCCGACATGGCCGAGGCCGCCGGCGCGCAATGCATCGGCAAGCTTGGGCACGATCAGATGGTCGGTGGCCAGCGACGAGATGCCGATGACGTCGACGTCTTCTTCCATGGCGAGCTTCACCACCGCCGGAATCGATTGCCACGGCGGCGTGTAGATGACTTCCATGCCGGCATCGCGCAGATAGGCGGCGACGATGCGGCTGCCGCGGTCATGGCCGTCGAGTCCGATCTTGGTGACCAGGACGCGCGGGGGAGGATTGAGCTTGCTTGCGCTCATTTGCGGCTCCGCGAAGCCTTGACGCCGGCGAGCGCGCGCAAAGGCGCCAGCAATTCGCGGGCGATGGCGTTGACGGATTTGCCGCCGTCCTTGTACCAGACCGGCGTCCAGTTCATCGCGCCGAGAAGGGCGAGCCGCGCCACCGCCGGGTCGCGCTCGCGCGGCAATCGGACCGCGGAAAAATAGCGGGAGAAACGCGCCTCGTAGCGGTCGCGCAATTCCTTCAGTTCGGCGGCAATCTCCGGCGCATCGCCGGGCAGGATGCGGATGATGACGCGCGCGTAGGCGCTGGCGTCGAGCACGGATTCGAGATGGGCGGCGACGGCCTTTTCCAGCCGCGTCCACGGCTCGCGGGCGGCGGCGGCCGCCGCCTCGACCCGGTCGAGAATACGCTGCACACCTTCTTCATACACGGCGAGCAACAGCGCCTGCTTGTTGGCGACGTGAAAATAGATCGCGCCCGGCGTCATGGCCGTTGCGGCAGCGAGGTCGCGCATGCTGGTCGCGTGGTAGCCGCGTTCGGCGAATTGAGCGGCGGCGGCATCGAGCAGCGCCGGCCATCGGTTGGGCTGACGTTTGGGTGCGGGAACAGGCACGGCCATATTTCCGTTTCTTCGCCAATCGGGCGTTTAGCATAAATCAGAACAGCGAAAAAGTCGGCACAGCTCCATTTGGCCAATTTTGCCCCATTGGGAACGCTGCCGCTGAACAGTCGTTTAGTGATAAAAGGCAATCGCTAGTGCAATCAATATGATGGCAAAGACGCCGCTAGCGGCGGCGAAAACCACCAGCGCGCCACGACCGTCCACGAAGCGGTCGGGAAAGAATTGCAGCACGAGCGGCGCCACCAGGACGGCAAGCCCGCCGCCGATGACTACGGCGTACCACGGGATGACATGCAGCGCGGCGAAAGTACCAGCGGCAAAACCCGCTACCGTCAGCTCCAGCGATCCGAGCACAACCACAGATCCGGGACCGGTTGCTTTGGCCGCGCGTGGAAAATGACCGCTGGCAGCCAAGCCTTGCAACGCAGCCGCCAGCACCAGCGCGGCGAAAAGTGCCGTGGCAATAACCGGCTCGATCGATCCCATGAACCCAGCGCGCCTTCGCTTGACCCGCAAAATACCGTAACATACGAGACATATATCAGCGCGCTCGGCAATCGAAGCGCAGGACGGGGCAATGTCAAAAGCTAAAAATCCCAAGGCAGGCGCAAACAAGGCTGACGCAAACAAGGCTGACGTAAAAGCGGCGCCGCCGCAGGCATCCGAACGCAAGAAGCGCACCATCACCGAAATCCGCGAGTCGAAGCAGACCGGGGAGAAGATGGTCTACATGTCGGTGCCGGATTACACCTCGGCGAAATGGGCCGAACTGGCCGGCGTCGATGTGGCGGTGGTGGGTGACAGCCTGGCGATGGTCGCGCACGGCCACCCAAGCACCATTCCCGCCACCATGGACATGATGATCATGCACGCGCAGGCGGTGCGCCGTGGCGCGCCGAACACGTTCGCGCTCGGCTGCATGCCGTATCAGAGCTATCACACCGTGGAGCGCGCGCTCGCCAACGCCACGCGCTTCATGCAGGAGGCGCTGTGCGATGCGGTGAAGCCGCAAGGCGGCAAATCGCAGGTGCACATCCTGCGCGCGCTGGTCGATGCCGGTATTCCGATCGCCTCGCATATCGGGCTCACGCCGCACACGATCGCCATGTTCGGCGGCTTCAAGATTCAGGGCCGCACTGCGGACGCGGCGATGAAAATCCTTGAAGACGCGCTGGCGATCGAAGATGCCGGGTGTTTCATGCTGGAGTTCGAGGCCGTGCCGGCCAAGATCGCCAGGCTCATCTCCGAGCAGCTCACCATTCCCACCATCGGCATCGGCGCCGGAGTCGGCTGCGACGGGCAAATCCTGCTCTGTTACGATCTGCTCGGGGTGTTCACCGACTTCAAGCCGAAATTCACCAAGCGCTACACCAAACTGACCGAAGTCGCTGTCGCCGGCATCAGCCAGTACATCAAGGAAGTAAAGGAAGGCGCGTTCCCGGACGACGAGCATTCTTACGCCGTCAACGAAGCCGAGTATGAGAAATTCGCCAAGCTGGTCGCTAGACGAAAGCAGATTTGACGTGCCGCGCTCGCAAACCAGCGCCGTGCGGCCCCGCCCGATCATCGGCGCCGAGAGCCTGACTGATCAGGCCTATCGGCTGATCGAGGAACGGATCGTCACGTTGCGGCTCAAGCCCGGCGACGTCCTCTCCGAGCAGATGCTGTCGGCGAGCTTCAAGATCGGCCGCACGCCGATCCGCGAGGCCTTGCAGCGGCTCGCGCATGAAGGGCTGGTGACCATCCTGCCGCGCAAGGGCGTTCTGGTGACCGACCTCAACCCGCGGCATCAGCTCTTGGTGCTCGAAGTGCGCCGCGAACTGGAGCGGCTGTTGAGCCGGGCAGGGGCCGAGCGAGCGACGCCCGAGCAGCGCGAACAGATGCACGAGATTGCGCGCGGCATGGATCGCGCCGCCAAAGGCAACGACGACATTGCCTTCATGCGGCTTGACCGTGAATTCAATCGTCTGATGATCGAGGCCGCCCACAACAGCTACGCGGCGCGCTCGATGAAGCTTTTGCAGGGGCTCTCTCGCCGGTTCTGGTACATGCATTACCGGCAGGCGGCCGACCTGCCATTGTGCGCGCGATTACATGCAAATCAGGCGCGCGCGATCGCCCAGGGCAACGCCGAAGCCGGCGCCCGCGCTAGCGACAAGCTGATCGACTATGTGGAGAGTTTCACCCGCGGAACCGTGTCGGTGCGGGGATGAAGACCTATGCGGGCAAACGTACCATGGACGGCCTCGTCGTCACGGTCGATGGCAAGAGGCTGCCGGAGCATTACG
>CAYVPC010000305.1:0-3553 GCA_964453555.1 uncultured Hyphomicrobiales bacterium
CAACGCCGTGCAGCAGGGCGCCGCCGGCGTCGATATGGGCCGCAACATTTTTCAATCGGAGGCGCCGAAGGCGATGATCGCGGCGATCAATGCCGTCGTGCACAAGAACGCCGGGCCCAAGGAAGCTTACGAGCTGTTCAGCGCGCTCAAGACCACGGGCTAGGCCCGTTCAGCCGTAGGTCCGTTGCGGCGCGGAGCCCATAAGGAACCAGGCGACCGAGCCGGCCGTGACCGCGCCGCCGAGAGCCGCCATCACTTGCAGGATCCAGGATGTGCTGCCGACCGGGCTGGCCGGCGGCTGTTCGATGGCGACTTTCATGTTATCCGGCTTCGGCTCGCGCTCGCCGGGTTCGCGCGTCGCCAGCGTGCTGACGACACCCGTCGGCATCGCGTCGGTCGTTTGTCCCGCTTTGTCATTGGCGGCAAGGTCGATCTCGTTGACGTCATCCGGCGATGCGACCTTGACCGATTGACCGGCGACAACGAGTTCGTCCGGCGTCGGCGCGGGCACTGTTGGCGCCGCGACCGGCTGCGGCACGGGAAGGGCGGCTGCAACGTCCGCGGGCGCCGCCGGGATTGGCGGCGGCGAAACGTCGCCGGGTGCGGGTGTATCGACGGCCTGCACCACAGGGGGCCGCAATTTCCTGCCGGCCGTGGCGATGTGCGTGCGTGCTTGCCGCGTGGCGGCAACCTTGACCGCTTGCTTGCGGGAAGATTTGGCGGCGAGTTTCGCGTGTGGCTTCGTTCTGGCTTTGCTCGGCTGCTCGATGATTTTCAGAAGTTGCAGCGGCTTGCCGGCCGGCGGATTGGGCGCGCTTTGCGCGCCCGCGCCTGCGATGGTCAAACCGGCGAAAAGCAAAAAAGCCGCGCCGGCGGCGGCGATGCGAGTACGCAGCATTGCGCCCCTCCATAACTGGAACATTTGGGCGCATTCCGGCCAGACCGGCGTGACCTCACGGTGACCCAATTGAGGTTTTTTGCGCGCAAAGCGCCGACTAAAATTCGGCCCGGCTTAACTATGCTTCTTCCCGGCGGCGCGCCCTGTTATTGTTGAATGGGGAAACGCCGGGGCAAAAAATCATGATCGACGTGAAAATCGAAAACGGCCTCGCCGTGGTCACGCTCAAGCACGGCAAGGCCAATGCGCTCGATATCGAGTTCTGCGAGGCGCTGGCGAAGTGCTTCGAGGAGCTTCGCACGTCGGCTGCGCGGGCCGTGGTGGTGACGGGGCAGGGCGGGATCTTTTCGGCCGGCGTCGACCTCATTCGCGCCAATGCGGGCGGCGCGGATTATATGCGAAAATTCCTGCCGGTATTGAATCGCTCCTTTGAATCGATTTTCTTTCATCCCAAGCCGTTGATTGCGGCGATCAACGGCCATGCGATCGCCGGCGGCGCGGTGCTTGCCTGCTGCGCCGACCGGCGCATCATGGCGCGCAGCGGCGGACGCATCGGCGTCACCGAATTGCTGGTCGGCGTGCCGTTTCCGGCGCTTGCCTTCGAGGCCGTTCGCTTCGCCGTGCCGGCGCGCTATTCGCCCGGTTCAATGTTCAGCGGCGCGACTTATGAACCCGACAATGCCTTGCAGCGCGGCTGGGTCGATGAAGTGGTCGATGCCGACGCCTTGATGCCGCGAGCGCTCGCCGCCGCACGGCAATTGGCGCAACTGTCGCCGGTCGCTTTTGCCGAGACCAAGAAGCAACTGCGGCAGGAAATCCGCGAGCGGCTCGATCGGAACGGCGCCGCGTCCGACCAGCTCGCGACCGAAATCTGGACCGCGCCGGAGACATTGCGCAACATTGGCGACTATGTCGCTCGCACCCTCAAGAAAGCGTAAGCGCGCTCACGCGGCCAGCGATTTGAGATACTTGTCGGCCTCTTCCGGCACCGCGAACCATGGAAACAAATCCAGCGGTTCATCGAAGCAGTTGGCGATGCGCTTGGCGAGGACCGGAATGCCCTGCGCGGCGCCCATGATGTTGAGAACGTGCGGCGGCGGCGGTTGCAGCAGCGCGTTGGTCCAGCCGGTGACATATTGCACGTAATCCCAGAAGGGATCGAACGTCGCTTGCATCCAGGCTTGATCGAACGGCTTGTCGCCATGGGCGATAATCGCGTCGAGATAAATCTTCGCACACTTCGAGGCGTTGTTGGAGCCTTGACCGGTGATCGGATCGTTGAGCACGACGACGTCGGCCATGCCGAACGCGGCCTTGCCGGAGGGCAGTTTCGCGATCGGCTTGCGCACGGTCGGCGCGAAACGTCCGCTGAGGATGCCATTTGCGTCGGTGAGTTCCACATTCTTGGCGCGCGCGGCTTCCCACGGCAGGAAGGTGTCCAAAATCTATTTGGATTTGGCGAGATGCTGCTCGGGGGTTTTGACGTCGCCCCAGCAGTCCATCGGTCCGCCGGGGACGCCTTCGAACACCATGATTTCGCAGGAGCCGGTCGTGGTCAGCGAGGGGAACACGAAATATTCGCCGACGCCCGGAATGAGATTGAATGAGACCGCCGAATGCTGCGGACGCGGGGTCAGCCCTTTGACGTAAGTCAGCGCCAGCGCGCGCTGTGGCGCGTCGAACTGGCATTTTTGCGCGTCGCGCTCGAAAATCTTGACGATGTCGCCCTTGCCGGCGGCGACGATGACGAGGTCGGAGTCGGCCGCGTATTTGTCGAGATCAGCGGGCGTTGCCTGCTTGTATTCGATCTTGCCGCCGCGCTTTTCGAACTCCTGCATCCAGCGTGGAAATTTCACGCGCTGGTCGACGGCCTGTGCCGGCTTGTCAAGCAAGCCGTTCCACTCGATCGCCTTGTTGCCCGATCCGTCGGGCGCCGGAACGATGAAGCTGACGGAATCGACTGTCGGGCATTCCTTGTCCCAGAAATTCAGCCCGAGCTCGCGCTCATAGCTCAGTGCTTTACCGAACATGCACTGGCTCGACATCACCTTGCCGGTGCGGATGTCGTCGCCCTTGCGGTCTTGCACGAGGCGGACGTCGTAGCCGGCCGACAGCAGGCCGTTGCCGAGCTGCAGGCCCGATTGGCCGCCACCGACGATCGTGACCGCGCGTTTCGCAGAACTCATCGTGCTCTCCTATCGTGTCGCTCTAAACTTCCGTCGCCCAAAACTCGTGTCCTCAAGGCGTGCTCGTGCCGTTGCGGAATGGGCTATTCCATGAGCAGTGGGATCGCCGGATCGGCGCGTTCCGGTCCCATGGCCGTGTAGCCGCCATCGACGCGAATATCGGTCCCGGTGATGAAGCTCGCATTGTCCGAGAGGAGGAACGCCACCGCCTCCGCGACTTCGCCGGGATTGCCGGTGCGGCCGAGCAGATGGAACGGCTTTGCCACGCTGTCGGTCTTGGCGCGGTTGCCTTTGGTCAGCTCGACCATGATGTTGCTCCAGGTCCAGCCCGGCGAGACGGCGTTGACGCGAATGCCGTCAGGCGCCAGGTCCATGGCCTGGTTCCGCGTCAATTGCAGGATCGCCGCCTTGGAGACCGGATAGACCCAGCGGCCGGTCTGCGCGACGCGCGAGGAGATCGATCCGAAAT
>CAYVPC010000306.1:0-3550 GCA_964453555.1 uncultured Hyphomicrobiales bacterium
GGCTATCACATGGGCAACACCGCCGAGAACGTCGCGCGGCAATGGCAGATCACCCGCGCGCAGCAGGATGCGTTTGCGGTCGCCTCGCAGAACAAGGCCGAGGCGGCGCAGAAGGCCGGCAAGTTCAAGGACGAGATCGTCCCGGTCACGATCAAGAGCCGCAAGGGCGACATCGTCGTCGACGCCGATGAATATCCCAAACACGGCACCACGCTGGAGTCGGTATCCAAGTTGAAGCCCGCTTTCGACAAGGAAGGCACCGTGACCGCCGCCAGCGCCTCGGGCATCAATGACGGCGCCGCCGCCATGGTACTGATGAAAGCGAGCGAAGCGGCCAAGCTCGGCAAGACGCCGCTCGCGCGCATCGTCTCGTGGGCGCAAGCCGGCGTCGATCCGAAAATCATGGGTACCGGACCGATCCCGGCCTCGCGCGCCGCGCTCAAGAAAGCCGGCTGGAGCGTCAATGATCTCGATCTGGTCGAGGCCAACGAGGCATTCGCCGCCCAGGCCTGCGCCGTCAACAAGGACCTGGGCTGGGACACCAGCAAGGTCAACGTCAACGGCGGCGCGATCGCCATCGGCCATCCGATCGGCGCATCCGGCGCGCGCGTGCTGGTGACGCTGCTTTACGAAATGCAGAAGCGCAACGCAAAAAAGGGCCTGGCCACGCTCTGCATCGGCGGCGGCATGGGCATCGCCATGTGCGTGGAGCGATAGTCCGGTTAGAGGACGACTAAAAACGTCATGGCCGGGCTTGTCCCGGGCACCTACGTCTTTAAGCTACCTTGAAAAAGCTAGGCGTGGATGTCCGGCACAGGGCTGGGCATGACGAGAAAGAAACAGGGAGGACTGCATGCCACGCGTCGCAGTGGTGACGGGCGGGACACGCGGTATCGGCGCGGCGATTTCCAAGGCGCTCAACGCGGCAGGCTATAAAGTCGCCGCCGGTTACGCTGGCAACGACGAGGCCGCGCTTAAGTTCAAGGCCGAGACCGGCATCCCCGTCTACAAATGGACCGTGGCGTCCTATGACGAGTGCGTCCAGGCTCTGAAACAGATTGAGGCCGAGCTCGGCCCGGTCGACGTGCTGGTCAACAATGCCGGCATCACCCGCGATGCGATGCTCCATCGCATGAAGCCGGAACATTGGACTGAGGTCATCAGCACCAATCTCAATTCTCTGTTTAATATGTGCCGGCCGGTGATCGAGGGCATGCGCACGCGCAAATTCGGACGCATCATTAACATCTCCTCGATCAACGGCCAAAAGGGCCAGATGGGGCAAACCAACTATTCGGCCGCCAAAGCCGGCGAAATCGGTTTCACCAAGGCATTGGCGCTGGAAAGCGCCAAGAGCGGCATCACCGTCAACGCCATCGCACCGGGCTACATCAATACCGAGATGGTGCAGGCGGTGCCGAAGGATGTGCTGGAAAAAACCATTCTGCCGACCATCCCGATCGGCCGGCTCGGCGAGCCGGAGGAGATCGGGCGCTGCGTGGTGTTTCTGGCCTCCGACGACGCCGGGTTGATTACCGGCTCGACGCTCACCGCCAACGGCGGGCAGTATATTACGTAACGTTACTCCGGCTCCCAGCCTTTCGGCGCCAGCTCGAACTTGGCGAAGTCAAAGCCGGGCGCGACGGTGCAACCGACCAAAGTCCAGTCGCCGAGGCTTTGCGCCGCCTGCCAGGCACGCGCCGGCACGACCGCCTGCGGCCGTTGGCCGGCGGCGAGATCAGAGCCGAGCGTTATGCGTTGGCGGCCGCCGGAAACCAGCGCGATCTCCAGCATCAGCGGTGCGCCGGCGTGAAAGTGCCAGGCTTCGGCGGCGTCGACCCGATGCCAGTGCGAGCGCTCACCGCGCGCCAGGAGGAAATAGATCGCGGTCGATGCGGCACGCCCGCCGCCGACGTGCTGCGGATCGCGGAAGGTTTCGCGGAAATTCCCGCCCTCCGGATGCGACTTGAGTTCAAGCAACCGGATAATCTCCTGCGCGGTGAGTTTTGGCGCGTTCAAAATATTGTCGTCAGAAGCGATTTTTGCGTTCGCGGATTTCCGCAAACACTTTCCAAGCCGGACTGCCCGCGAGCCCGACAGCTTTCGCCATTTCCGGCAGATCGGCACGCAGGAACGGATTCTCCGCCTTCTCCGCGCCGATGGTTGCCGGAATGGTCGGCTCGTGCGCGCTCAACAGCTTGGCGACTTCGTCGGCGCGCGCCGCGAGCGCCTTGTTGTCTGGCTCGATGGTCTTGGCAAAGCGGATATTGGCGCCGGTATATTCATGGCCGCAATAAAACCGCGTGTCGTCGGGCAGCGCGCGCAGCTTGAGAAGCGACTGCCACATCATCTCCGCGGTGCCCTCGATCACGCGGCCGCAGCCGATCGAGAACAGCGTGTCGCCGACGAAAGCGAGCTTGTCGGCGGCAAAGACATACGAGATGTGGCCGGCGGTGTGGCCGGGAGTGCCGAGCACGTTACCTTCGAGCCCGCCAACGCGCACCCTATCGCCCTCGCCGACCGTTTCGTCCACATGCGCGATGCGCGCCGCCTCGTTGCGCGGGGCGACCACGCGGCAGCGGTGATGTTGCTTTAGCGCCGCGATACCGGCGGTGTGGTCGCCGTGATGGTGGGTGACCAGAATGTCGGTCAGCTTCCAGCCGGTCTGTTGCAGCGCCGCTTCGACCGGAGCCGCTTCCGGCGCGTCGACCGACGCCGTCGCGCCGCTTGCCGGATCGTGGATGAGAACGCCATAATTGTCCGTCAGGCAGGGGAACAGATAGGTCTGCGCGGGCATGTCTCCTCCGTCATTCCGGGGCGCGGGCCAGGCCCACGAGCCCGGAATCCATAATCACAGTGGCGAACGTAGGCACTACCGACCGCTAACCGCAAGATCAGTGGTGATGGATTCCTGGTTCCTCGCTACGCGCAGCCCCGGAATGACAAGATAATCCGTGCTATTTTACGGTCATGGACGTTGTCGATCTGCGCAACTTCTATGCCCAGCGGCTTGGCGTCGTCGCGCGCCGATTCATTGGCCGCGGCATCCGCGCGCGTTGGGGCGACACCACCTCGCTGCGGGTGCTCGGCATCGGCTATGCCACGCCGTATCTCGGCCTGTTCCGCGAGGAGGCCGAGCGCTGTCTCGCCTTGATGCCGGCGCCGCAGGGCGTGGTGCGCTGGCCGTCGTCGAAGCCGGCGCTGGCCGCCCTGGTCGAAGAGGACGACCTGCCGCTGCCCGATGCGGCGGTCGACCGCGTGCTGCTGGTGCACGCGCTCGAAAATTCCGTCGACCCGGTCGGATTGCTGCGCGAAGTGTGGCGCGTGCTGGCGGGCGGCGGGCGGCTCCTTGCCGTCGTGCCGAACCGGCGCGGGCTGTGGGCGCGCATGGACACGACGCCGTTCGGCCAGGGCCGCCCCTATTCGCGCCCACAGATCACGCATCTCCTCCGCGAGACCTGGTTCACGCCGACCGGCTGGGGCGAAGCACTCTATGTGCCGCCGATCGCGCGCGGCTGGTTCCTGCGCTCGGCGGTGGCGTGGGAGCGCA
>CAYVPC010000307.1:0-3550 GCA_964453555.1 uncultured Hyphomicrobiales bacterium
CGAGCACCTGCTCGACCATTTCGCGCGCTTCCAGCCCGCCGGTGAGCTGGATCAACCGGTCGGCGAGCGTCGATTTGCCGTGGTCGATATGGGCAATGATCGAGAAATTGCGGATGTTTGCGATCGGGACCGCACTCATGCGGCGCAGATAACATTCGCATCCCAAAGCGGCAAGCGGCCCGGGCGCAATAGCTACCGCTGCCGCCAGACAAATGCGGCGCTGACCACGAAATTCCAGACCGTGCCGATGGCCGCCCCGCCCAGGCCGGCAATCCACCACACGCTGTCGTAGTCGTAGATCCAGGTGGCGATGCCGACATTGGAGATCGCGCCGATGGCGCCGATCACTTGAAAACGGATGAGACCGGTGAGGAAGTGCCAGCCGGTCAGCCGCTGGTCGCGGTAGGTGAACAGATTGTTGAGCACGAAATTCCAGGCGATGGCGCCAATGGTGGCGAGAGCCTGCGCCGCGCCGAACGAAAGGGCGGTCGCCGCAAGCAATACGCTCAATACGCTCAAATGGACGGCAATGCCGGTGAGCCCGACCAGGCAGAACAGCAGAAAACGCGCCGATACCGCGTCGTTGGTGAGCTTGGCGGTAACCAGAGCGGCAAAATCGAGCGCGATCTTGCTATCGAGCTTGCTCTCGCCATGCTGGCGTTCACGAAAGGCAGTCGGCAATTCGACGGTCCGCAGGCGGCCGCCGGCGGTGGCCAGGAGATCGAGCAGGATCTTAAAACCTTGCGAGGAGATCGCCGGCGCCAGCGCTTCGAAGACATCGCGCCTGATCATGAAATGGCCGCTCATCGGATCGGTAAGTTCGATGCCGAGCAAATGCCGCACCAGCAGGTTGGACCAGCGGCTCACGCGCGAGCGCTGCTTCGACAGCCCGGCGGCCGAACCGCCGTCGAGATAGCGGCTTGCCACCACCAGATCGGCGCGTCCCGCGCGCAGATTGTCGAGCATGGGGATGAGCACTTCCTCGTCATGTTGCAAATCGGCATCCATGACAGCGACGTAGCGCGCCTGGCTAGCCAGCATGCCTTCGAGGCACGCGCCCGCCAATCCGCGCCGGCCGACCCGGCGGATGCAGCGCACGCGGCTGTCGCTTTCGCCAATGGCGCGCGCGGCGGCGGCGGTGCCGTCGGGCGAGTTGTCGTCGACGAACAGGACTTCCCAATCGGTGGGCCCGAGAAGGCGGGAGAGCCGCTCCACCAGGATCGGAATATTAGCCCGCTCATTGAACGTCGGCACGATGATGCTGAGTTCCGGCGCCGGGCGCAGGGCGATCTTGTCGGTGCGGGCAAGCGTCGCCGGCGAGCTTGCCGGTGAAATGTCGCTGATCGCCGACTGGGACAAAGCGCTACGCCTCCGCTTGCGGCCCCCTTATTGCCCTATCCGTATGCGCACGCTAGAGCTTTCTCAAGTCTTGGAAAACACGCTGAAATCTTGGAAAACACGCTGAAATCCCGTGCAATCGGCTGCCGGCTGGCGAGCTCCTGAGGAAACGATGTCCGTAGCGAGGCACGGTCCGACCGATCAGGAACGCTCGCGCATTGCCGGCTTCGGCGAGCGGCTTACTCAGGCGGTCCAACGTCTTTTGGCCGAGACCTCCGAGGGTACGATTGTGCTCGCAATCCTCGCGGGCTTTGTCCCGCTCTGGATGATCTTTTGGATCGTATCGACGGCGCCGCTCGATGCCCATGTCGACGCCGGCGAAGCTTCCGTCTGGGCGCAACATTTCGCCTTCGGCTACAAACATCCGCCGATGACGGCCTGGCTGTTTGAACTGTGGTTTGCCGTCTTCCCCCGCGAGCGCTGGGCGTCGGACCTGCTCATCGTGACGAGCAACGCGGTTGCGCTGGCAATCAGTTGGCGGCTTATGCGCGACCACCTCGACAAAAATCGCGCGCTGCTCGGCTTGGTCGCGCTCGTTCTTGTTCCGCTCTACACCGTCAAGGCGGAAGTGCTCAACGCCAACACCGTGACCGCGCCATTCTGGGCGGCGACGCTTCTGTTCTATCTGCGCGCGCGCCGCGGGCTCGGCCTCGCCGATGCTCTTCTCGCCGGCGCATTCGCCGGCCTGACGATGCTCGGCAAATACTGGGCGGTGTTTTTATTCGCCGGAATGGCGGTCGCCGCGGTGACCGGCCCGGGCACGCGGCGCTTCTGGCGCTCGCCGGCGCCGTACGCAATGGCGGCCGGCGCGATCATTTTCGTCGCGCCGCATGTGTGGTGGGCATTGGGCCATCGCGAAAGCATGCGGTTCGCGCAAAGCGTCATCAACCAGCTGCCCTATGACGAAACGCTCTGGAAGTCCGCTTATTACATCGGTGGCGCCATCGCCTATGTGGTCATGCCGCTCATTTTTCTTGCCGCGCTGAAGCCGAGCGCTGCCGCATTGGGCGACATTGCTTGGCCGGCCGACGAGATCCGCCGCCAGGCGCTGCTGCTGCTTTTGGTGCCGCTTGCCCTGCCGGCGCTGGTGAACTTGATCATTCCGTACCGGCTCACGCCGGATTGGACCTTTCCGAACTGGGCGCTGCTGCCGGTTGTGCTCTACGGCTCGCCGTATCTGACCATCGATGCGCGCACGACCGCACGGGCCGGCCTGGTCGGATTAGGGCTCGTTCTTGCGATCGTCGCCGCGTCGCCGGCAATCGGCTATGTCAGGTTCGAAGGAAGTCACGATCGCGATCGAAGATACGCCCGCCAAATCGCCGAAATGGCGGAGCATATCGCGGGGCAGCCGATAAAGTTCATCTCGGGATCGCCCGACATGATCGCCGCGCTGCCGTTCTATATCCCGCAAGCGCGGCCTCTCACCGGAACGGAAAAAGTCGGCGTCTTGCTCATCGTCTGCGCGAGCAACGATGCGCCCTGTCGGCAAAGTGCGATCGCACGCGCCAGGGACAGCGCCAAGGAGGGCGGTCGCACCACCACCGTCACCTTTGCGCGCAGCTTCCTCGGATTGTCCGGTCCACCCGAGACGTTTTCGATTACCGTGCTGCCGTCGCCGCAGGCCGGCCTGGGACCGAACGAATGATCGCCTAGTACCGGTATTGATCGGTCTTGAACGGGCCGTTGACCGGAATGCCAATATAGGTCGACTGTTTGTCCGACAGCTTGGTCAGATTGACGCCGATCTTGTCGAGATGGAGCCGCGCCACCTTCTCGTCGAGTTGCTTGGGCAGCGTGTAGACCTTCTTCTGATATTTGCCGGGATTGGTCCACAGCTCGATCTGCGCCAGCGTCTGGTTGGTGAACGACGACGACATGACGAAGCTCGGGTGGCCCATCGCATTGCCGAGGTTCACCAGACGCCCCTCGGAGAGGAGAATGATGCGCTTCTTGTCGGGGAACTCGATCTCGTCGACCTGCGGCTTGACGTTCTGCCATTTGAGGTTCTTCAGCGCCGCTACCTGGATCTCGGAGTCGAAGTGGCCGATGTTGCAGACAATGGCGCGGTGCTTCATCTTGCGCATGTGTTCGATGGTGATCACGTCGACGTTGCCGGTGGCGGTGACGAAGATGTCGGCGCGCGGCGCGG
>CAYVPC010000308.1:0-3508 GCA_964453555.1 uncultured Hyphomicrobiales bacterium
ATGCGCGCGAACGCTGCGAGACGTTCTCCAAGGGCATGCGCCAGAAGGTGGCGCTCGCCGGTGCGCTGGTGCACGAGCCGCAATTGATCATCCTCGACGAGCCGCTGACCGGGCTCGACGCCGGCTCGGCGCGCCAGGTCAAGGACGTGCTGCGCGAACGCGCGCGCTCGGGCGCGACCGTCATCATGACCACGCACATTTTGGAGGTGGCCGAGCGCATGGCCGACCGGATCGGCGTCATTTCGCGCGGCCGGCTGATCGCCGAGGGCACGCTCGAGGAGCTGCGCCGGCAGGCGGCCTCGCAAGCCGGCGGCGCGGCGAGTGAGCCAGGCGGCGCCAGCCTGGAAGATACCTTCCTCGCGCTGGTCGCCGAACCGGCGGCGGCGTGACGCCGCTACACTGATGATCGCGCCCGGCAGCACGGTCTGGTTCGCGCGGCACGAATCGCGGCTCGCCTGGCGCGACTGGCTCGCGATGATGACCGCCGGCAGGCGCGCGCGCGTCCGCGCGGTCGCACTCGGCATCCTCGCTTTTGTCGTCGTCATGCATGGCGTCGCCTATTTGGTGGTCGGCGGCTTCGCCGATGCGGCGCCCGACCAGCGCGTCTTCGTCGCCATCACCGCGACGCTCTTGCTGTCGTGGTTCCTGATGGTGTCGCAGGCCATGGAATCGCTGACGCGCGCCTTCTATGCGCGCTCCGACCTTGATCTCATTCTCGCCTCGCCGGTCGCCGCCTATAAAATCTTTGCCGTACGCATGGCGATGGTGGCGCTATCGGTGGTGACCATGGCGCTGCCGCTCGCCGCGCCGTTCATCGACATGCTGGCTTGGCGCGGCGGCGCGCGCTGGCTCGGCGCCTACGGCGTGATCCCCGCGATGGGCGCGGCGGCGGCCGCGCTCGCCATTGCGCTCACCGTGGCGCTGTTCCGCGCCGTCGGCGCGCGGCGCACGCGCCTCGTCGCGCAAATCGTCGCCGCCGTGATCGGCGCCGCCTTCGTCATCGGCCTGCAAGTGGCGGCGATCCAGTCGTACGGCACGCTGTCGCGCACGAGCGTGCTGCAATCGGACGCCCTGCTCGCGCTGGCGCCGGATGTTGACAGCCTCGCCTGGTGGCCGGCCCGCGCCGCGCTCGGCGACGGCGTCGCGCTCGCCGGCGTGCTCGCGTTCGGTTTCATCGCGCTGGCGCTCGCGGTCGCCGCGGTGGCGCCGCGCTTCGGCGAATACGCCATCACCGCCGCCGGCGCGGTGGCGTCGCCGGCGGGCCGCGCCGGGCGGCATAAGACCTTCCGCCGCGTGTCGCCGCGGCAGGCGCTTCGCCGCAAGGAATGGCTACTGCTGTTTCGCGATCCGTGGCTGGTGTCGCAGACGCTGATGCAGATGCTCTATCTGGCGCCGCCGGCGCTGCTGCTGTGGAAGAGCTTCGAAGCCAACGGCGGCGCGGTCAATCTGCTGGTGCCGGTGCTGGTGATGGCGGCCGGCCAACTCGCCGGCGGACTTGCGTGGCTCACCATCTCTGGCGAGGACGCGCCCGATCTGGTGGCGACGGCGCCCGTGCCGGCGCGCTATGTCCTGCGCGCCAAGATCGAGGCGGTGCTCGGCATTATCGCCGTCGTGTTCGCGCCGCTCGTGGCCGTACTCGCTTTCGATTCGCTCTGGCACGCGCTGGTCGCCTCGCTCGGCATCTTCATCGCCGCCGCGTCGGCGACCGCGATCCAGCTCTGGTTCCGCACCCAGGCGAAACGGAGCCAGTTCCGCCGCCGGCAGGTGTCGTCGCGGGTGGCGACGTTTGCGGAAGCCTTCTCCTCGATCGGCTGGGCGGCGGCGGCCGGCGTCGCCGCGGTCAATCTCGTGCTGGCGGTCGTGCCGGCCCTGCTCACCATCGGCGTCGCCGCCGGCGCCCGGTTTTTGAGTCCGCACAAAGAGGTTTAGACGGGGTCAGCGGGCTCAGTGCAGCGCCACCAGCAGCATCACAATCTCGCAGACCTGCTCGGTTGCGCCGAGCACGTCGCCGGTCTGGCCGCCGATCTGCCGCTCGCTTAATCCCGCCATCAGCGCCGCCGCGACCGCGACCATCATCGCCGCCGCGACGGTCAAGACGAGCCCGAGGCCGAACAGGAGGACGACCAGCGCCAGCGCGGCGCCGGCAGCGACGCGCGCGATCGACGGGGCCCCGGCGGTAAACGACAAGCCGTCGCTGCGCGCCGGCGGCAGGAAGAACATCAGCGCCGGCATCGCCGCGCGCGCGCCGGCATGCGCGGCGATCAGGGCTGCGGCGACCGCGCCGGGTTCGGCGAGGCTAGCGAGCGCTGCGGCGCGGAGCAGGATCGAGACCAGCAGCGCGCAGACGCCGTAGCTGCCGATCCGGCTGTCGCGCATGATGGCGAGTTTTTGCTCCCGCGTCTGGCCGCCGCCGAAGCCGTCGGCGGTGTCGGCGAGCCCGTCCTCGTGCAGCGCGCCGGTGACCGCGAGCGTAGCGGCGACGGTGAGCGCCGCCGCCGGCCATGGCGGCAGACCGAGCCGGTGCGCGATCGCATAGACGACGGCGCCGATCGCGCCGACGGCAATGCCGGCAAGCGGAAACGCCCAGCTTGCCTGCGCCAGCGTGGGCTGTGCCGCATCGGGCGGCGTGCCGGCGGGCTCAATGCGGGTGAACGGCAGCCGGGTCAGGAACGCGAGCGCGACCTTGACTTCGCGGGCGCGTTCCGCCGCCCACGGCCGCCAGTTGTCCGATGTGCCCGGCATCGTCATGGGGCATCCCTGTCCAAGGTGACTGTGCCTTCGCGAGTTTGCTAGAACTTCAACATACCCGCCAGACCGAACTCGCATGAGAAAGAATCAGTCATGAATTTTACCTCATTCGCCGATCTGCGCGCCGCCTGCCTCGATCTGCCGGGCGGGCATCCGGCCGCCAGCGCCGCGGTCGCCCAGCGCGAAGGCCATCTGACCAAACCGCCCGGCAGCCTCGGCCGGCTGGAGGAGCTGGTAGCCTTCATCGCGCATTGGCAGGGCCACGCGCCGCCGCGTCTCGAGGGCGCCGAGATCATCGTGTTCGCCGGCAATCACGGCGTCACCGCGCAGGGCGTCTCCGCCTATCCAGCCGAAGTCACCGCGCAGATGGTGGCGAATTTCGCCCATGGCGGCGCCGCCATCAATCAGCTGGCGCGGGCGGGCGGCGCCAGGCTCAACGTCATTTCGCTGTCGCTGGACAATCCCACCGCCGATTTCACGCTGGCCCCGGCGATGACCGAGGCGGAGTTCCTCGCCGCGGTGGCGGCCGGCTATGGCGCGGTGCCGGCCGGCGCCGATGTCGTCATCCTCGGCGAAATGGGCATCGGCAACACCAGTGCGGCCGCTGCGATCGCGGCGGCCCTGTTCGGCGGGCGCGGCGCGCGCTGGGCCGGCCGCGGCACCGGCGTTGACGACGACGGTCTGGCCAGAAAGCGTCTGGCGATCGACCGCGCGCTCGACCGCCACGCCGCGTTGCTGAATGAGCCGCTGAAAGTCGCCG
>CAYVPC010000309.1:0-3495 GCA_964453555.1 uncultured Hyphomicrobiales bacterium
TCGAACAGGATCTGGCGCATGACATTTCCGACCAGGTCGTCCGCATTTTCGAGGCGTGCAATTTTCAGGACCTGACCGGCCAGCGCATCGGCAAGGTGATGGCGACGCTCAAGCTCGTCGAGGACAATATCGCAAGCGTGCTCAACGGGACGAAGACAGCGCCGCCGCCGCGCCGCGACGGCGTGCCGTCTTTGCACGGCCCGCGGCTTGATTCCGATCACGGCCATATCGCGCAAAGCGACATCGACGCCATGTTCGGCGGTTAGAGCATGATCCCGAAAAAGCCTGTCGCCGGACTTGATCCGGGGATGGACCCCGGTTTCCCGCCTTCGCGAAGCCCGCTTCGGCGGGCGAAGGAAGGTCGGAAAAGATCATGCGTCACTGAACAGACTTCGGAGGGGGATCTGGTCCCGAACCCATCACGCCGCTTACGCGAAAGGCCGGACTCGCACGGAACGATCGCAAGCGACCTGACGCCGCGCCCGCAATCGGCAGAAGGCGCCGCACCGCCGTTGACGCCATCGCGGAAAAGCCTGCGCGGGCTCGACTGGTTCATTTTCTTCGTCGCCGACGTGCAGACCGGTTTCGGGCCGTTCGTGTCGGTCTATTTGACCACGCAGCATTGGACCCAGATCGATATCGGCCTCGTCTTATCGGCCGCAGGCTTCGTTTCGCTGGTCGGACAGATGCCAGGCGGCGCGCTGGTCGATGTCGTCAGATCGGAGCGTTTCGTCGCCGGCATTGCGGTTGCGGCCATTTGCGTGAGCGCCCTGACCTATGCGGTGCTGCCGATCTTCCCCATGGTGCTGGCGGGATCGGTCCTGCACGCGCTCGCCAGTTGCGTGCTCGGCCCGGCCATGGCGGCAATCAGCCTCGGCCTCGTCGGCCACGCCGTGATCGGCGAACGGCTGGGACGCAATGCGCGGTTTGCCTCGGTAGGCAATGGTCTGGCCGCGGCCGCGATGGGAGCCTGCGGCTATCTTCTGTCCGCGCGCGCCGTTTTCGTCGTCACGGTGCTGTTGCTCGTTCCCGCGCTGATCGCGCTGCGATCGATCTCCGGAGGCGAGATCGATCCCGAGCGCGCCCATGGCGCGCCGCCGCGCTGGCTGCCCGGCAAGCCACCGGTGCGACCGGGCGCGCTGATGCACAATCGTCCGCTCCTCATCTTCGCCGGTTGTCTGGTGCTCTTCCACCTCGCCAATGCGGCCATGCTGCCGTTGATGGGAAGCGTCGTCACCATGCGCTCGGCCAATTGGGCAACTGTCATCATCGCCGCCTGCATCGTGGTGCCGCAGCTCCTCGTCGCGGCACTGTCGCCGTGGGTCGGACGGCGCGCGGAGATCTGGGGCCGCCGCCCGTTGCTGCTGATCGGCTTTGCCGCGCTGCCGATCCGCGGCCTTCTCTTCGCCGTGGTGACGAGCCCCTCGGTGCTTCTCGCCGTGCAACTCCTCGACGGCGTGACGGCGGCGGTCTTCGCCGTCATGGTGCCTTTGGTCGTCGCCGATCTCACCCGCGGCACCGGCCATTTCAATCTCGGCCAGGGCATCCTCGGTACTGCGATCGGCATCGGCGCGGCGCTGGCCGCGACGCTCGCCGGCTATGTCAGCGACCGTTTCGGCAGCCCGTCGGCCTTCGCCGCCTTGGCTGTAATCGCTTTCGCCGCCCTGACCGCGGCATGGTTCTTGATGCCGGAAACGCGGCCGGAGCAGGAGATTCTTCTGCTTCCTGCTCCAGCCCGCGGCGGATGATGCGCTTCTGCTACAGCGCCGGCGCGTCGTCGGCGACCAGCCGCAGATGCGGCGCGACCGCGTCGGACAGGCTGCGATAGACGCTCAAATAATCCTGCGCCATGCGCCGCGAGGTGAAATGCTCCTCGAAATGCCGCCGGATTTTCTCGCGCGATAGCTGGCCGAGGCGGTCGACGGCGCCGATGGCGCCATTGATGTCCTCGACGATGAAACCGTTCAACCCGTCTTCGATGATTTCCGGCACCGAGCCGCGATTGAACGCAATGACCGGTGTGCCGCAGGCCATGGCCTCGATCATCACCAGGCCGAACGGCTCCGGCCAGTCGATCGGCACCAGCAGCGCTATCGCGCCGCTCAGAAATTCCGGCTTTTCCTTGTCGGTGATCTCGCCGATGAACTCGACACTGTTCGCTCTCATCATCGGTTCGATCTGCTCGTCGTAATAATCCCGGTCCGCGCCATCGACCTTGGCCGCGACCTTGAGCGCCACGCCGCAATGCTGCGCGATGTGGATAGCGCGGTCGATGCCCTTCTCCGGCGCGATGCGGCCGAGGAAAGCGAAATAGCTCGGCTTGACTGGCTTCGGCTCGAGCAGCCGCACCGGCAGGCCGTGATGGACCGTGCGCACCCAATTCGCCTGCGGCACCGGCCGGCGCTGCGCGTTGGAAATCGATACCACCGGCACCCTGTTGAACGTGTCGAACATCGGCTGGTGCTCCGGCAGATCGAGCCGGCCATGCAACGTCGTCACGAATGGCGTTGCCTGCCGCGAAAGCAGCGAGAACGGATAATAGTCGAGGTGACAGTGCAGGAGGTCGAACTCTTCGGCGCGCTGGTAGACGCGCTCCAGCATCATCATGTGCAGCGCGTTGGGGTCGCGCACCGCGCCGTCGAGCCGCAAAGCGCGCGGCCACACCGCCTCCAACCGGGCCGACGTCACCGAATCGCCGCTGGCAAACAGCGTCACATCGTGACCGAGCGCGATCAGCTCCTCCGTCAGCCATGACACCACCCGCTCGGTGCCGCCATAAAGCTTGGGTGGGACGGCCTCGGTTAATGGCGCAACCTGTGCAATATGCATCGAAATCCCTCTGTGGTTGAAGTTCCTCGCCCGGCGACATCCGACAACGTCGCAAGTGCGAAATATGTCGGAACGTGGATGGAACTTAATTTTTTTGGATGCGTGGAACTTTTTCCCGCCCGCAAGCGTCTACTTTAATGCTCGTAAATCCGCCGGATCGGCCAACTATCGGCGATGTAAAAGATATTTGCCAAAATTGCGCGCGCGCGCGCCGGGACGCGGAACATGGCGGGTACTCTCTTCGTTCAGTTCCAGGTCCCTCGTCCAAGGTTCCCTAAGCTTGCGCCAAGACCAGTGTCCACCAGACCAGCGTCCACCAGCGGAGATAAAAACGCGCATGCCCGACCTCACGGGTTACGCCGGTTCCCCCCTCGGTTTCATATTTCGCTACATCCGGCTGCGGCGGGTGTCGCACGCCGTCATTCTCGCCGCGGTGCTCGGCGCGGTGACGTGCTCGGTCGGCACCCAATATGGCGTCAAATTTCTGGTCGACACGCTAGCCGGCGGTGTCAATGCCAGCGCCTGGACTGCGTTCTGCGTCCTTGGCGCCCTGATTGCCGCGGATAATCTGCTTTGGCGCGTCGCCTCCTGGATCGCCAATTATGCCTTCGTCGGCGTCAGCGGCGATTTAAGGCGCGATCTGTTCCGCCATCTGATGGGCCATTC
>CAYVPC010000310.1:0-3470 GCA_964453555.1 uncultured Hyphomicrobiales bacterium
AACCCGCGTCATAGATGTCTTCGCCGACCATGCGGGTCATCTCCGCCTCCTCGCCCTTGCGGGTAGTGAAGGAACAGCGCCAGTCCCAAAATGTCCGGTCGCCGTCGGTGACCGGCGCCAGCCTCACATGGGCGACGTAGTTGAACAGCGGAACCGGCGTATCGATCAGGCAATAGCTGAAGGTTTGTTCGAGATCGGACAGGGTGAGCAGACGCTCGCGCAGCTCCGAACCGTCGCGCAGGAAGAAATGCCGCACGCAGCCGATCTTGTCGGCGCTTTGACCGCGCTCGATCGCGCTTTTTCCGACCGCCGGATGCCAACGGTCGTGGCCGTTAAAGTCGCGAAGCAGCGCCCAGACCCGGTCGGTCGGCGCGTCGATGATGGTTGAGCGCACGATCCGGATCACCGCCCTAGCCTCCGAACTGGCGCTTGAGCGCATCGAACCCGCCCTGGAACACGCCGCCGCCGATATTCGATACCAGTTCGGTCTCGCGCTCGGGCGGGCAATCGAACTCCGCTGTCCACTCGACGAAGGTTCGTTCGCCATCGGTAATCGGCGTGAGCCGGAGCGTTGCCACGTAATTTTCGACGCCCATAGGCGATTCCAGGATCGAATAGGTACAGAAAAGGTCGAAGTCGGAGAGGCCGAGCAGCTTTTCGCGGATGCGATCGCCGTTGCGCAGGCGGAAATCGCGCACGCAGCCGATCTTGTCGGACGGCTCGCCGTTCTCGATGCGGCTCTCGGCGATCCCCGGATGCCAGGACGGCAAACCGTTGAAATCGCGCACGCGCGCCCAAACGCGATCGGAGCGGCCGTTGATGACGCTCGAAACATAGACGCGGGCCATGTCGCTTTATTCCTCCCTTCGTCCGCTCGCGCCGCGCTCAAGTTTGCCCTGGCGTTTCGCCGCCGCTGCCGCTGCTGCCGCCGCCTTCTTCGGGGGGTTTTCGCGGCGTTGTCTCCTTGCGAATGCCCTGCATGTCGCGCGCCTCGCGGATGAGGCCCGGCATGCGCGACAAGCTGCCGCCTTCGATGCCGATCTCGGCGAGGATTTGGTCGATCATCGGCGCCTGTACGCGATAGCGCAGCGCCGAATCGATCACCTCGTCGGTCGGGCTGCGGCCGCCGCGGCCGCCACCGCCGCCGTTGAGACCGTCGACCTGGAGGATGCGGATGCCTTCGATCTTCTCCATTGGTTTGACGCTTTCGCGGACGATCCCTTCGATGCGCTCCAGCAGACGGCGCCGGAACAACGAAGCGCGGGAAGCGTCGGAAAGGACGTTCTCCGCCTCGTTGAACGCCCGCTGCGATTCGGCCTCGACCGCCGCACGCACCTGCTCGGCCGCTGCCGCGATTCGCACTTCCTCGGCTTCTTTTTCGGCGATCAGCACCTCGACTGCACGCCGCCGCCTCGCCACCTCGCTCTCGCGCACCGTCTTGACCCGCTCCTCGGCCTCGACCGCTTGCGCGCGCGCCCCTTCGGCATCGGCTTGCGCCGCCGATTGCTCGCGCGATTTGCGATGAATTTCGATGGCGCTTTCCATGCGTGCATTCTCGACCGCGGTTTCGCGGGCGATTTCCAGTTGACGAAGCTCTCGGTCGCGCAGGATCCGCGCTTCGTCGATACCGCGCTCCGAAGCGATGCGCGCCCGCTCGACTTCCTCGCGGGCCGCGATTTCCGCTTCCTGCAGCGCCTGGGAGCGGGCGACCTCGAATTGCTCGACCGCACGCCGGCGTTCGAGCCGGGCGAGATCGAGCGTCTGTTCGCGCACCACGTCCGTGCGCCCGACCTGTTGCGCGGCGACGATGTCGGCTTCCTTCACCTTGCGATCGGCGTCCGCGCGTTCGGCGAGCTTGGCCGCGACCTCGATCGAGCGTTCCTGCTCGGCGATCTCGAGCACCTTGCGGCGCTCGACGTCCAGAACGTCGCGGGTCTTCGACGATTCGATGCGCTCGCGCTCGAGCGCAAGCTCGGTTGCAATGCGCGCCGCTTCGACGGCCTCACGTCGCCTGATTTCGGCGTCCTCGATCGCTTCCTCGCGCGCGATGTCGAGCGATTTGGTTTCCTGCTCGGCTGCGATGCGCTCGGCGGCGACCCGCTTCTCCTGCGCAATGCGGGCCGCCTCGACCGTCTCGCGGGCGGCGATTTCAGCGGAGTCGACAACACGATTGCGGGCGATCTCCAGCGTACGGACTTCCTCGTCGCGGGCGATCCGTTCGGCCGCTATCTTGCGATCCTCGGCGATGCGAACCGTCTCGACGATCTGGCGCGAGGCGATTTCGGCAGATTCGATCGCCTCGTTGCGCGCAATTTCGAGCCCGCGGGTTTCCCGTTCGGCACTGATGCGCTCGGCGGCGATCTTCCTGTCGAGGGCGATACGCGCGGTTTCGGTTGAATCGCGGGCGGCGATTTCGGCCGCTTCGATGACCTTGATGCGGCCAATTTCACGATTGCGCGTCTCTTCTTCGGCAGCGATGCGCTCGACCGCGATTTTCCTTTCCTGCGCGATGCGCTGCGCCTCGACGGCCTCGCGCGCTGCGATTTCCGCCTCCTCGATCGCGCGATTGCGGGCGATGTCGAGGGCGCGCGTTCGCTCCTCTTGCTGGATGCGCGCCGCGGCCATCACTTCGCGCGCCGCGATGTCGGTTTCTTCGAGCGACTTGGTCCGCTCGATTTCGAGCGTGCGGGTCGCAAGCTCGGAAGCGATGCGCTCGGCGGCCAGCGCCTTCTCGCGGGCGATGCGGGCGGCTTCGGTCGATTTGGCGGCGGCGATTTCCTCCTCGTCGATGGCGCGGTTGCGCGTGATCTCGCGGCGGCGGATTTCCTCTTCCAGCGTGATGCGCTCGTCGGTGACGATGCGCTCCTGCGCGATGCGCGCTCGTTCGGTCGACTCGCGCGCGGCGATCTCGGCCTGTTCCAGATTGCGGGCACGCTCGATTTCCAGCCGGCGGTTTTCTTCTTCCTTGGCAATGCGGGCGACGGTGACGGCAAGTTCCTGCTGGATGCGCGCCTTTTCGGTCTCTTCGCGCGCGACGATCTCGGCTTGCTCGATATTGCGGACCCGTTCAATTTCACGCCGCTGGTCTTCTTCCTGGCGGGCGATCCGCGCGTCGGTAATAACGCCTTCTTGCGCGATGCGCGCGCGCTCGACCCGTTCGCGGGCGGCGATCTCGGCTTCGTCAACCTGGCGGCCGCGCTCGATTTCCCGCTCGCGGATGTCGCGCTCGGAGACGATGCGCGCTTCGGCTAGTGCCCGCTCATGCGAAATACGGGTTTTTTCGACTTCCTCGCGGGCCGCGATCTGCGCCTGCTCGGCTTCAGTGTCGCGGAGCGACCGCTCGCGCGCCAGCTCGGCACGCTGCACCGCGCGCCGCACTTCGATGTCGCGTTCCTGATTGAGCCGGGCGGTTTCGCTTTCGCGATCGATGTCGAGCGCCTGCTTCTCGGCTTCGAGGTTGCGGCTGCGGA
>CAYVPC010000311.1:0-3436 GCA_964453555.1 uncultured Hyphomicrobiales bacterium
GAGGTTGCCCTTCTCCATGGTGGGTGAGAGCGCGGGCATGAGAACCTGGGTCGGCATGGCGGGCTAACTCATCGATCGTCGCGCCGGGGAAATTTGCGGGCGGCGAGACGCAAACATGATCGCTGTCACCGATAGACGTCCGTATACAGTTCCGAAGGGTCGGGCTCGGCGTCGTGGGTCGCGAATTCGGACGCTTCGTTGACCATGGCACGCACGGAAGCGTCGATCTTCTTCAATTCGTCCTCGCTCGCCCATTTCTTGGCGAGCAGCCGCGCACGCACCTGTTCGATCGGATCGTGCTCGGTGCGCACTTTGTCGACTTCTTCCTTGGGACGGTACTTCGCCGGATCGGACATCGAATGTCCGCGATAGCGGTAGGTCATCATCTCAATAATGGTCGGGCCCTTGCCGGCGCGGCACCAGGCGATCGCCTCTTCGCCTGCGGCCTTGACCGCGCGCACGTCCATGCCGTCGACCTCGACGCCGGGGATATTGAAGGAAATTCCACGCTTGGAAAAATCGGTCTGCGCCGACGAGCGCGTGACCGAGGTGCCCATGGCGTAACGGTTGTTCTCGATGATGTAGACTACCGGCAGCTTCCACAGCTCCGCCATGTTGAAGCTTTCGTAGACCTGCCCCTGATTGGCGGCGCCGTCGCCGAAAAAGGTCAGGCACACGCTGTCGTTGCCGCGATATTTGTTGGCAAAAGCCAGGCCGGTGCCGATCGGCACCGGCGCGCCGACGATACCGTGTCCCCCGTAGAAGTTCTTTTCGCGGGAGAACATGTGCATCGAGCCGCCCTTGCCCTTGGAATAGCCGCCGCGCCGGCCGGTCAGTTCGGCCATGACGCCCTTCGGATCCATGCCGCTCGCCAGCATGTGGCCGTGATCGCGATAGCCGGTGATCATCTGGTCGTCGTCGCGCTTAGCCATCTGGATGCCGATCACGACGGCTTCCTGGCCGATGTAAAGGTGACAGAACCCGCCGATCAGACCCATGCCGTACATCTGGCCGGCCTTCTCCTCGAAACGGCGGATCAGCAGCATTTGCCGCAGCGCTTGAAACTCCTGCTCTTTGCTGAAGTCCGCAACCGGACCAGTGGGCGCAGCCGCCGCGGCGGCGGGAAGGCGGTCGTCGGCAATTTGATCCGCTTCTTTGGTCTTGACAGCCATCAGCGTTCTCGGACTTGGCGGGGTTCCATCCCATAGCCGAAATCAGGTTATGGCGGAAGTCGCTGCCGGCGGCCGGTTCCGGCTGCCAAACCGTTGGCACTTAAAATTATTTCGGCAGGGAGGGCTGCGGGTTCAAGCCCGGCGTGGCCCGGGGCGGGTCGAGCATGAGGGCCAGATCGTTGGGATGGGTGTAGTCGAGCAGCGCACGCGCCCGCTCGTCGAGCATATCGGGATCGAGTCCGTTCGACTTGAGCAACGCGATACGGCGCTCCCATTGCCTGCGCTCGACCTGCAAACGGGCAAGATCGGCCGAAAGCGCGGCGATCTGCTGGTCGATGTCTTGCTTGGCTTTGAGTCCGTGCTCGCCGGAAACGGCGTTGATGCCGAAATAGCCGATCAGAAAGGCCGCCGTCACATAGAGGCAGAACGCCGTTAGGACCGAGCGCAATCGTTTGCGGGTGACCATCCGCCCAAGATGCGAGCGCGCCGCTTAAGGCTGAATTAACGGACTCGCTCGACGCGCCTCTACGGCAGGCGGTTGCGCAATTCGCTCAGCACGAAGTTGCCGATGCGCTTGCCGCGGTTGCGGACAAAACGGAGCACGCCGGCATCGACGAAATAGGTCAGGAGGATGCTGTCGCGCGTCTTCACTTCGTCACCGATGCGATCGGCCGAATGCCAAGTGTCGGTGCCGACGGCGAAAGCATAGCCGGTGTTAGGCGCAAACGTCATCTGCCTGTCCTTAGCGAGCGTGCCGTCCGCGCGCTTCTTGTGGAAAATTGTGCCGATATGCGCGGTCGAGCGGTCGCCTGGCAGATAAAGCTGCACGGTGATGCCCTTCCACCTCGTGTCGGTATGCGGCGTGATCAGGTAGCCTGGAATATCGCGTGTCAGTACCGGGATCGGAAACATGCCGGTAGTGGCATAACCGGAACCAAAGCGGCGCTCGAGCGCCGGCTTGAGCCGGCGCACAAAAGCATCCTTGACCCCCCGCGCGCAGAGCGCGCGCCCGACCACGTCCCACACCGCATGCTTCTGTGGCGGCAGATGGCGGATATATTCCGGGAACAGGTCGATCTTGACGCGCGTGTGCGTGCCGTCGGCGAGATCGTGGCCTTTGCTGCGGCCGTGCATCGGCCGGTAGTCTTCCGCCGCCGGCATGTTGGCGAGCATGCTGGCATAGACGTCGTCCGGGAAGACGCGGTCGAGCGCGAGATGATAGAACGGCGTCTCGGATGCGGGCGCCGCATCGACCGACGCAACGATAAAATCGCGCAGTCGCCCGATCGCCAGCTTGCGGCCGCCCGCCTTCAATTCAAGTGACTGATCCATCGCCAATCTACGCTAAACGGATGCCCGGTCTGCCGCGCTGAACGACACGATATATCGCCGATTGCCGGCAGCCGACAAGCGCAGGAATTATGCCTTGCCCAGCGTCCTGAATGCCGTGCGCCCGGCATAAACCGCCTGTGCGCCAAGTTCCTCCTCGATGCGCAGAAGCTGGTTGTATTTCGCGGTGCGGTCGGAACGCGCCAGCGAGCCGGTCTTGATCTGGCCGCAGCTGCACGCCACGGCGAGGTCGGCGATGGTGGAATCCTCGGTCTCGCCGGAGCGGTGCGACATCACCGCGGTGTAGCCGGCCTTGTGCGCCAGCTCGACCGCCGCCAGCGTTTCGGTCAGCGTGCCGATCTGATTGACCTTGACCAGGATCGAATTGGCGTAGTGCGCCTTGATCCCATCGGCGAGACGCTTGACGTTGGTGACAAACAAATCGTCACCGACCAGCTGGCATTTATCGCCAAGCGCTTGCGTCAGCATTTTCCAGCCGGCGAAATCGTCCTCCGCCATGCCGTCCTCGATCGAGACGATCGGATAGCGGCCGACGAGATCGGCCAGATAGTCCGTCTGTTCGCGCTCGTAAAAACTCGCCGTCCCGGTTATGGCCGCTTGCCCGAAGGATGCTGCCGCCCCGATCAATCGCCCTGGCACGTCGGTCTGCTGTTGTGAGGTGCCAAGGTTGCCTTTTACCAGATCGCTAACCAGGCTGGCGGCAATGCCGATACCGGCCCCGGCAAAGGCCGTGGCGGCCATCACGCCGAGGCTGGGCGGAAACGCGGCGGCGGCAACCGGCGCCACGGTGGCAGCCAAACCCGCTGCCGTATCCGCTGCCGTAGCTTCCTGCTCTTGCGGCTGCTGTGCCGGCGCGGCAACCGTTGCTTGGGGCTCGGGGTTCGCTGCTGCATCGGCGGCGATCTTCGCCTCGG
>CAYVPC010000312.1:0-3394 GCA_964453555.1 uncultured Hyphomicrobiales bacterium
TCAGCGCTTCGACCGGATCGTCTCGGTTGGCATGTTCGAGCATGTCGGGGTCTTCCACTACCGCGCCTTCTTCGACACGGTTTCCCGCTGCCTGAAGCCAGACGGAGTTGCGCTATTGCATAGCATCGGCCAATGGGACGGTCCAGGGATCAACAATCCCTGGATTAGCAAATACATCTTCCCCGGCGCCTATTGCCCGGCACTCAGCGAGGTGCTGCCTGCAATCGAAGGTTCCGGCCTATTAACTACTGATATTGAGGTGCTTCGGTTGCATTATGCCGAGACGCTTCGCCATTGGCGGCGGCGCTTCGCTACGAACCGGGATAGGATTGCATCGCTCTATGACGAGCGCTTCTGCCGCATGTTCGAGTTCTATTTGTCAAGCTGTGAATTGGGTTTCCGCTACGGCAGCCTGGCGGTCTTCCAGATCCAGCTCTCGCACCAGCAGGCCGCCGTGCCGCTGACCCGCGACTACATCACCGATTCTGAGCGCCGCCTTGTTTGCTCAAACAGTGAGTACCTGCAAGCCCGGAGCGGATGACCCCTGCTCAGCCGGAGAACGAGCCGGAGGCCGGGCGAATATCCTCATCCCCTTGCGTGCCATCTCCGCGTTGGATTTGTCCGATCGGAGCACTCTCGTTCACCAACCTAATCGCCCTCATCCGCGCGCGAGCTGAGCTCCGACACCACTCCGATCCGCCAGTGCCACACTCGGCCCTGTGCCGCAAATTTTCACAGACAGCTTTACCGGGGCGATGCCAGCAGCGTTACCACCGGTTTCCTACCAATACCGGATTATGGCCTATCTGAACTTTGATGGTCGACTGAGCGATAGGGGTTGGGGGTCCCGCATGCGAGCGGTGACCTCATGGATAGCTTTGCGGCTTTCCTTCCGGCGACTGAAGCGACAACAATTCCTAGCAACTTTTGAAAAACGACAACAGAAAGACATGGGGCCACGCTCCGATTGTTTGCCCGACAAAACCCAGCACGACAAGCCACTAGTGCTGGATTTCGGCGTTAAGATCGCGTACGGGCCGACAGAGGAAGTCCTCAAGGAGCCGGCGGTCCGCGCCGCTTATCTGGGCGAGACTGCATGAGCGAAGGTCTGTTGATCTCGGGATTGCGCGTGGTGCGCGGCGGCCGTGAAATCATTCACGGCGTCGATCTCGAGGTCCCACCCGGGCGGATCACCGCGCTTCTCGGCGCCAACGGTGCCGGCAAGAGCAGTCTTGTGCTTGCCGCGGCGGGCGCCCTGCCGATCCACGCCGGCATTATATCCGTCGATGGCGAACCGATCACGGGGCTGCGGCCGGAGCAAGTGCGCCGCAAGGGAGTCGCCGCCGTTCCCGAGGGCCATCACGTGCTCACCGACCTGACCGTGGCAGAAAACCTCAACGTTGCCGGTTATCATTTAGACCGTGTCAGGCGAGCGGCCGCTATTGAAGCGGCGCTCGGAACTTTTCCGGAATTGCGCGCCAAGCTCGCGTCGCGGGCGGGATCGCTCTCCGGCGGCCAACAACAAATGCTGGTGCTTGCGCAAGCGATCGTCGATCGCCCGCACTATCTGCTGGCCGACGAGTTATCTTTCGGATTGGCGCCTGTGGTCGCGGCGCGGCTCGTTCCCGTCATCACACAACTTGCGGAGCTGGGCATCGGAGTGTTGCTGATCGAGCAATTCACGCACATCGCGCTCCGACTCGCGCACCATGTTTGCGTGATGGAGCGCGGTCGCATTCGCTTTTCTGGGGAGCCCGACGCGCTGCGGCGAAATCCCGATATTTTGCACAGTGCCTATCTGGCCGCTAACGCAGCCTGATGCGAGCGAGCGTTTTTGTCGATCATAGTATTTCCAGTAAACCGGCGCGGACGCGGGTATCAACGGCTGATTTGTCGCCACAGCCCTCCATGTCTCTTTGGGGTCAAACGCTGCGGAGCCGCTCAAGCCCGACGGCGCTGCAAAAGTGTTGTCGCTATCGGATCAACAGCGGACAAACTGCGCGCCCGACGCGGCGCCTACAATGTCCGTTTGTGGCTCTTAACATCGTTCACGGCCGGGTCGTTGCCGGCTTCCGTGATGACGACGAGTTCGCCGAGTCATTTGCCGCCGACGTTGGTGCGGAGAAGGCGGCTTTCATGGCCGACTCGCAAATGCCGTGGGGGAGTAGCCGCGCGGTGTTGTACCACGAGGCCGTGACGATATGGGCGCCGTGCTCGGAGGCAGCGACTTGGCGGTGGACGCGCTGGCGTCGGGCATCGCGGCTTAATCTAGGGAAGGAATCCGCGACGCGAAGCCGCATATTTTCGTAAGGCGGCTCTGCGATCGGGCTTACTGCGCTGTCATCGCGCCGTCGACGATCAGCGAATGGCCCGCCATGTACGAAGCATCGTCGGAGCATAGGAACAGCACCGCCTTGGCGATCTCGGACGGATCGGCCCAACGCCCGATCGGATGCAGCGCCTTGACATGCTCTTCGACGCCGGGCTCCTGGAACCAATCCTTGAGCATCGGCGTCGCGGTGCCGCCGGGACACACCGCATTGATGCGGATACCTTGCGCAACATATTCCAAAGCCGCCACCTTTGTCAGACCGATGACGCCATGCTTCGCCGCGCAATAGGCCGAAAGGCCGGGGTTGCCGATCACGCCGCCGACTGACGAAGTATTCACGATGGCGCCACCGCCGTTTTTCAGCATCGCCGGAATTTCGTGCTTCATGGCGAGGAATACGCCGGTGAGATTGACGGCGATCACTTCGTTCCACCCCGCTTCGTCGACATCGGCGGTGAAATAGCCGTGGCGCTCGATGCCGGCATTGTTGAAGGCGGCATGGGGTCCACCATGCGCCTCGACCGCGGCCTCGACCATGCGGCGGCAGTCGGCGGCCTTACTGACATCGGCCTTGACGAAGATCGCCGCGCCGCCGCCATCGCGGATCATTTTGGCCGTTACCTCGCCATCCTTGTCGCTGCGATCGACCACGGTGACGCGTCCGCCTTCGGCGCCGAAGGCCAGCGCAGTAGCGCGCCCGATGCCGGACGCGGCGCCGCTCACCAAAATCGACTTGCCCTCGAAGCGCTTCGCCATGCTTTTCCCCCGCGCGAATTTTACACTAGCTGACCACAAGAAAGTTTTAGATGATATAGGGTCCAAATCAAGAGACGCCCGGCTTTTGTGCCAACGATCGTGCCGCCTTGTGGTCCGGCTGGAGCTCCAGCGCCTTGGTGTAATAGGTCAGCGAGGTTTTGAAGTCGCCGGTTTTGCGCAGGGTGTAGCCGGGCAAATTGTAGACATCGGCCTGTTGGGTATTCGGCGACGGCATAGTTACCGAGCCCGTTGAGGCGCTGATCTTTTCGCCCGACCGGATGCGGGCTTTGCTGATCGCCGAAGCCG
>CAYVPC010000313.1:0-3347 GCA_964453555.1 uncultured Hyphomicrobiales bacterium
GTGACCCAGGCGTCGACGCGGAAATTGGCCGGCAGCACCACGCCCTGCCAGTCGAATGCTGCGGCGACGCGCTTCCAATGCTCGCCGCCGGCGGCGATGAAGGTGGCGACGCCGGCAACGAGGATGAGGCCGCGCAGCGCGTATGGATCGCGCAGCGCGACCCGCGGCGAAGGCCAGCCGGCCCTAAAGGCGCGCGCAGTTTCGAGCGTGCGCGTCACGTGCGTCGCCCATAATGCCCGCGAAACTTCGTCCGTCGGCGCAACCGCAAGCTTGTCGACGATGGTGGTCGCCGGGCGATGGCGAACGCCGCTACCGCGATCAAGCCGCCGCAGCGCATCGGCGGCCGCGGGCAGGCGGACCGACACGAACGGAATGACGGCGACGAGCGCCAGAACGGCGAAGACAATGAGTCCGGCCGCGCGTGCCAAGGGCGGCAGCCACAACCACAAGCCGAGCCACGAAACGGTCAGGAAAAGTCCGGCGACGCTGGCGAAACTTGCCAGGGCCGGCCACAGCCGTTCCCAGAAAATCGACCAGCGGGCGCGGCGCAAGGCCGTGCCGAGTTTCGATCGGGCGGCCGGCGCCGCGCTGGAAGCAGCGGGATGGCTCGGCGAGGTATCCGTCACCAACGTCTCCGCAGAGAAATCGCCGCCCGACAACACGTTAACATCGGGGCGGGTTCATGGCACCCGACCGGCAGCAAGCCGCGTCATGCAAAATTTAACAAGCAAAATCAGAGCCAGACGGGCATGCGATCGAGCGCGATCAGCTCCTCGGCGGTCACGCGCGGCCGCACCAGCGCCCATTCGCCTGCTTTGACAAGGACTTCCGGGATGAGCGGGCGGGTGTTGTAGGTGCTGGCCTCGACCGCGCCATAGGCGCCGGCGGTCATGACCGCCAACAGATCGCCCGGCTGCGGCGCGACCATCGAGCGCTCCAGCGCGATGAAATCGCCTGATTCGCAGACCGGCCCGACTACGTCGGCCGTGATTCTCGGTGCGCCGATGGCGGCCTCGCGGACCGGCCGGATGTCGTGATAGGCGTCGTAGAGGGTCGGACGTACAAGATCGTTCATGCCGGCGTCGACGATGACAAAAGTCTTCGCCGCGCCATGCTTCACATAGAGCACGCGGGCGACCAGGATACCGGCGTTGCCGACAATCAGCCGGCCGGGCTCGAAGATCAGCCGGCAGCCGAGGTCGCGCGTCGCGCGCTTGACAACAGTCGCGTAGGCATCCGGATCGGGTGGCGGCTCGTTATCGTCGCGATAGGGAATGCCGAGGCCGCCGCCCAGATCGATGTGGCGGATGGTGTGGCCGTCAGCGCGCAAAGTGCGCACGAAATCCGCCAACAGCGTAAACGCGTCGCTGAACGGATCGAGCGCGGTGATCTGGCTGCCGATATGCATGTCGACCCCGGCCACGCGCACACCCGGAAGCTTCGCGGCGCGCGCGTAAACCTCGCGCGCGCGGCTGATCGGAATGCCGAATTTATTTTCCGCCTTGCCGGTCGCGATTTTGGCGTGTGTCTTAGGATCGATGTCGGGATTGACCCGGAGCGAAATTTCCGCCGTGCGGCCCTTGCCGGCGGTGATCGCGGCAAGGGTTTCAAGCTCGGCTTCGGATTCGACGTTGACGCAGAGGATGTTTTGTTCGACCGCCAGCGCAAGTTCGCGCGCAGTCTTGCCGACTCCGGAAAACATGATCTTTTCCGGCGGAATGCCGGCCGCTCGCGCCCGCAAAAGCTCGCCTTCGGAGACAACGTCGGCGCCGGCGCCGAGCCGCCCGAGCGTGGCGATCACCGCCTGATTGGAGTTTGCCTTCATCGCGTAGCAGATCAGCGCGTCGACGTCGGCGAAGGCTTCGGCGAACACGCGATAGTGCCGCTCCAGCGTCGCGGTCGAATAACAATAGAGCGGCGTGCCGACGGCGTCCGCGAGCGCGATCAGATCGACGGACTCGGCGTGCAAAACGCCGTTGCGATAGGCGAAGTGATGCATGGAAAGTGTTTAGAGCATGAACGGAAAAAGTGGAACCGTTTTGCCGAAAATCGCGTGCGACGTGCGCCGCTATTGCAGCAGCGGATCGAGCACGAACGATTTTTTTGGACCGGCCGGCGCCACCGGATTGCCGTAGGCATCAAACCCGTTCTTCTGCGCGGTCTCCTGCGCCGCCGGCCCGCTCGCGACCGGCCCGCCGATCGTCGAAGCCGGCGCGGGCGGCACGGTGACTGGCGGCGCCGCCTGCGCGGTCGGCGCCGGCTCGATCGCAGGTCCGGGCGGCAGCACCGGCCCTCCGGCGCGTCCGCAGGCCGCAAGTTCGCAAGCGACCGCGCCCAGCACCGCCAGCACTACGGCAAAACGCAAGCGATCAAACGCCAAAGGACGCTCCCCAGGGGCTTTCCGGTCCACCATAGCAGACTAACCGGCAGCGGCGACATTGTGTCGGCAACACCTTGCCAGGGCGTTTATGCGCAATCGCCGCGTCAGGCTTTGAGCTTTTTGAGCCAGCGTTTGGCCTGCGCGCGCACGTTTTTCGGCGCGGAGCCGCCGAACACGGTGCGGCTTTTAACCGAGGCCTCGACGCCGAGCACGCCAAAGACCGCCTTGGTGATGCGCGGCTCGATCGCCCGCATGGCTTTCAGCGGCAGCCTGTCGAGCGGCACGCCGCCGGCCGCGGCCTTGGCCACGATCCGGCCGGTGACGTGGTGCGCCGCGCGGAACGGCAGGTTGAGCGTTCGCGTGAGCCAGTCGGCGAGATCGGTCGCGGTCGCATAGCCTTCGCCGGCGGCCGCCTTCATGCGCGCGACTTCAGGCTCCATGTCGCGCACCATGCCGGTCATGGCGTTGATCGAGAGCGCGAGCGCGCCGAGCGCATCCATCGTGCCTTCCTTGTCCTCCTGCATGTCTTTTTGATAGGCGAGGGGCAAACCTTTCATTACCACGAGAAGCGACATGAGCGCGCCGACAATGCGGCCGGTCCGGGCGCGCACCAACTCGGCGGCGTCGGGATTGCGCTTCTGCGGCATGATCGAGGAGCCGGTGGTGAAAGCGTCCGACAGCCGCAGCAGACCGACGCGCGCCGACGACCAGATCACGATCTCCTCGGCGAAGCGCGACAGATGCACGGCAGCGATCGCGGCCGCGGAAAGCGTCTCAAGCACGAAGTCGCGGTCGGCGACCGCGTCGAGTGAGTTCGCCATCGGCCCCGCGAAGCCGAGCGCTTTCGCGGTCATGTTGCGGTCGATCGGAAACGACGTTCCGGCGAGCGCGGCGGCGCCGAGCGGGCTTTCGTTGAGCCGCGCGCGCGCATCGGCGAAGCGGCCGCGGTCGCGCGCCGCCATCTCGA
>CAYVPC010000314.1:0-3318 GCA_964453555.1 uncultured Hyphomicrobiales bacterium
CGAGGCGATCAAGACGACTCTCCAGAGGGCCGCAATCCATCGCGACCGTCGGGACAGGCGTCACACGCCCTTATTCTCCGGTGATTCGGCCAAAGTTCCGAATCACCCCGCCGCACTGTCAACGCGCTGAATCCCCGGGTTTTGGCTCCGCTCGCCCGGGGATTTCCATTAGATAGGCATTACTTACTTAAGCTCAACCTTGGCGCCGACCTTTTCGAGGGTCGCCTTGATCTTGGCGGCCTCGTCCTTGTTGACGCCTTCCTTGACGTTCTTTGGCGCGCCTTCGACCAGGTCCTTGGCCTCTTTGAGGCCGAGCCCGGTAATGGCGCGGACTTCCTTGATCACCTCGATCTTTTTCTCGCCGGTAGCGGCGAGAACAACGGTGAACTCGGTCTTTTCCTCGGCAGGAGCCGCCGCAGCGGCGGCCGGCCCCGCCGCCACCGCAACCGCGGCAGCAGCCGAAACGCCCCATTTCTCTTCGAGGAGCTTGGCGAGCTCGGCAGCCTCAAGCACGGTGAGGGTGGAGAGATCGTTCACGATTTTTTGCAGATCAGCCATGAGCTTTGTCCTTCGGTTCTAACCTTTTGAGAATGACGGCTAGGCAGCCGCGCCTTCCCCAGTTTTTGCGGCATAGGCCTGGACCACGCGGGCAAGCTTGGCGGCAGGGGCATTCACCACCTGCGCAATCTTGGTCGCCGGCGCCTGGATGAGGCCGACGATCTTCGCCCGCAGCTCGTCGAGCGAGGGCAAGGCGGCAAGCGCCTTGACCCCATTCGGGTCGAGCGTGGTCTTACCCATCGCTCCGCCGAGAATGACGAACTTCTCATTCGTCTTGGCGAAATCGATGGCGACCTTCGGCGCCGCGATCGGATCGCCCGAATAGGCAATCAGCGCCGGTCCCTTCAGGAGCGGCGCAATCGAGGCGACGTCAGAGCCTTCGAGAGCGATCTTGGCGAGGCGGTTTTTCGCGACCTTCACTTGCGCGCCAGCCTGCTTCATCTGCCTGCGCAGAATCTGCATCTGGGCGACCGTGAGGCCGGAATAATGAGCGACGACGACAACCTTGGTGGTCTTGAAGACCTCGCCAAGAGCCGTGACAGCTTCACTTTTTGCCGCGCGATCCAAAGGCTCTCTCCGGTTGGCGGCCCGGATCACCGGACGCGCCTGAGGGGTTACACCCTGCCCCCCGGCTTTAAGCTTGCGCTCAAACCGGGCCGTCGAGGTCAGAACCGAAGGGCAATGAACTTCATAAGAAGCGAACTTCGTAAGAAGCCTTTTGCCCTCGTCCTTCACCCGTCTATGCTGGCTTTCTCGATTAAGCCGTTGCCGGCGCCCGCAGTCTCGGACAGGAGCGCGCCCCCAAATCCACTAAGTTCCTCAACCTCTTAGAAAACCCGAACAGGATAGGCTCTAAGAGGAGTCTCGCTTAATCAGATTTTCGAGAAGCGCGCAAAGGCGCGCCGACAAACCGGGCCGGCACGCCCATAGCCTTCATTTAGCCTGCTAAAGCGGCTTTGCCAAGTGGTTTTACAAGTGGATTTTAGAGGGCTTTGCCGGCACGTCTGGCGCAGCATACGATAGACGCAAAAAGCAAGGGAGGCCCGTCCATGCCGCACAATACCGACCGCATCCTCACCACCCATGTCGGCAGCCTGATCCGCCCGCCGAAGCTCGTCGAATTTCTCCGGGCGATCGATGCCAATGAGCCCTACGACAAGACTGGCTATGAAACCTGCCTGAAGGAGTCGATTGACGAGGTGGTACGCCAGCAGGCCGAGGCCGGGATCGACGTCGTCAGCGATGGCGAGTTCAGCAAGGGCCGCAATTGGGCGTTCTACATCCATGACCGCATCAGCGGCATTACCACGCGTGAAGCGACGCCCGAGGAGATGAAGGACCCGCTCACCTCGGCGGGCGGCGGACAGGACGTGCGGGCGTTTCCGGAGTTTTACGCCGAATACAACCGGGCCACGGGGCTCGGTACCCGCCTCGGCAAGCGCTTCGTCGTCACCGGGCCGCTCACCTATGACAACGCGACGGTGAAGCGTGACATTGCGACACTCAAGGCCGCGGCGGCCAAAGCCAAGGCCTATGCCGCATTCTTGCCGGTGGTGGCCCCGGCCTCCGCGCTACCGGGGGCGAAAAACGAGCATTACGCCGACGAGAAGGCGCTCCTGTTCGCGCTCGCCGACTGCCTGCACCAGGAATACCGCGAGGTGGTCGATGCCGGCCTGTACGTGCAGGTCGATGATGCGTTCCTGCCCTACATGCACGAACGCATGGTGCCGCCGATGAGCGAAAAGCAGTACCGTGACTGGGCGCAGATACGCGTCGACGCGCTCAATCACGCGCTCAAAGGTATCCCCGAGGAACGCTCGCGCTATCACATCTGCTGGGGCAGCTGGAACGGTCCGCACGCTTTTGATGTGCCGTTCAAGGACATCATCGATCTCGTGCTGCAGGTGCGGGTCGGACATTATTCATTCGAGGCCGCCAATCCGCGCCACGCGCACGAATGGCGGGTCTGGGAGACAGTGAAGCTTCCGCCCGGCAAGGTTTTGATCCCGGGCGTGATCAGTCACGCCACCAACATCGTCGAACATCCGGAGCTGGTCGCCGAACGGATCGTGCGGCTCGCCAAAATCGTCGGCCGCGAGAACGTCATGGGCGGCACCGATTGCGGCTTTGCGCAAAGCCCGTTCGCGCGACGAGTTCACCCGAGCATCATGTGGGCGAAGCTGAAAGCACTGGCCGAAGGCGCGCGCATCGCGACACAGACGCTGTGGGGCAAGAAAGCGGCGGCTTAGAACGTCGCTACGTTTCCCGGACGCGGTGCAGCGCGCAGCGGTGCACCGCAGATCCGGGATTGTACCAGTCTCAGCGCTTGTAACGTTCCCCGTTCTGCAGCGCACCACTTCGTGCTGCGCTGCGCCCGGGAAACGCTTTTGGTTTAGTGCGTCTGCTCCGTCTCGGGGAACAAGGTCGCCGGTACGACTTTCACGCCCGGGCCCATCGTCGAGGAAATGGCCACTCGATTGATGAAGTGGCCCTTGGCGCCGGCCGGCCGCGACTTCTGCACTGCGTCGGCAAACGCCTTGATGTTCTCGATAAGCTTCTCTTCGCTGAACGAGGCCTTACCGACGCCGGCCTGGACGATGCCGGCCTTCTCGGCGCGGAATTCGACCGAGCCGCCTTTGGCGCCTTTGACCGCGTTGGTGATGTCCATGGTGACGGTGCCGACTTTCGGATTCGGCATGAGCCCACGCGGGCCCAAAACCTTGCCGAGCCGGCCGACCAGCGGCATCAGATCGGGCGTGG
>CAYVPC010000315.1:0-3234 GCA_964453555.1 uncultured Hyphomicrobiales bacterium
TCATCCTGATCGCCGCCACCAATCGTCCGGACGTGCTCGATCCGGCGCTGCTGCGTCCTGGCCGCTTCGACCGTCAGGTGGTTGTGCCTAATCCGGACGTGGTCGGCCGCGAGCAGATTCTGAAAGTTCACGTGCGCAAGGTGCCGCTCGCGCCCGACGTGAACTTGAAGACGATTGCCCGCGGCACGCCGGGCTTCTCCGGCGCCGATCTCATGAACCTGGTCAACGAAGCGGCCCTGATGGCGGCCCGGCGCAATAAGCGCATGGTGACCCAGGTCGAGTTCGAAGACGCCAAGGACAAAGTGATGATGGGCGCCGAGCGCAAGTCGCTGGTGATGACGGAAGAGGAGAAGCTCCTCACCGCCTACCACGAAGGCGGCCATGCCATCGTCGCGCTCAACGTCAAGGCGACCGATCCGGTGCACAAAGCGACGATCATCCCGCGCGGCCGCGCGCTCGGCATGGTCATGCAGCTGCCAGAGCGCGACAAGCTCTCCATGAGCCTCGAACAGATGACTTCGCGGCTGGCGATCATGATGGGCGGCCGCGTCGCCGAGGAGCTCGTGTTCGGCCACGAGAAGGTGACGTCCGGGGCCGCTTCCGACATAGAGCAGGCGACCAAGCTCGCGCGCATGATGGTCACACGCTGGGGCTTGTCCGAGGCGCTCGGCAACGTCGCCTATGGCGAAAACCAGGAAGAGGTGTTCCTCGGCTATTCGGTGTCGCGCCAGCAGACCATTTCCGAGGCGACCGTGCAGAAGATCGATGCCGAGATCAGGCGGCTGGTCGAGGCGGGCTATCAGGAGGCGCAGCAAATCCTCACCGACAAGCGCGCGGATCTGGAAACGCTCGCCAAGGGTTTGCTTGAGTTTGAGACGCTGAGCGGCGACGAGATTAAGGACCTGCTGATCGGCAAGCGCCCAAGCCGCGAGTCGACCATCGAGCCATTGACGCCGCGTGCCTCAACCGTGCCGACGGCGGGCGCCGGCCGCAGGCCGCGTCCGGAGCCGGGCCCAATGGAGCCGCAGCCGCAGGCATAGCTGCGGCCGGCAGGGGGAGTTGATGCGGGCGCTTCCGTTCGCGGGCGTCATTCTGGCCCTGACGACGGGTTTCGCGGATGCGCAGCAGCCGGCGCCGGCCAAGCCGTCGCCCGCAGCCACCGCACAGCCGGCGAAACGGCCCGTAGCCAAAGCCCCCTCAACGCCGGAAGCGCGCTCGGCCGCGCTGCTGACACTGACCGCCGAACCGGTATTCGATGAAGGCACCTATGCCCGCATCAAGGAGGCGCTGCTCAGCTATTCGGATATCCAGGTGCGCGGCGGATGGCCGACTTTGCCCGCCGACGCCAAGTTCGTGCCAGGGGTGAGCGGACCGGCCGTGGCGTTGCTGCGCCGGCGTCTCGTCATCACTGAGGACATGCCACCTGAGCAGGAGGCTGGCGACGTCTACGACGCCGCTGTCATCGAGGGCGTCAAGCAATTTCAGCTGCGCCACGGGCTGGAAGCGACCGGTAGCATCGGGGCGCAGACGCTGAAAGCACTCAACGTTCAGGTCGGTGCGCGCATCAAGCAGCTTGAGGCCTCGCTCGAGCGGCTGCTCGGCATGGATTTCGTCTTCGCCGAACGCTACGTGGTGGTGAACATTCCGGCCGCCTTTGTCGAGGCGGTCGGCAATGGCAAGGTGCAACGGCGCTATCGCGTCATTGTCGGCAAGATCGACAAGCCTTCGCCGACGCTCACCGCCTACATCACCGCCATCGACCTCAATCCCACCTGGACGGTGCCGCTATCGATCACCAAGCACGAGATTATCGCGCATATGCGCCGCGACCCGACCTATCTCTCCCGCATGCATATGCGGGTCCTCGGCGCGCGTGACGAGGAGATCAATCCGGATGCCATCGATTGGTCCTCCGACCGCTCGCCGAACTTCACCATCCGGCAGGATTCGGGTACCTGGAACGCGCTCGGCTATCTGAAGATCGACATGCCGAATCCGTATTCGGTCTACATGCACGACACCGATGCGCGCAAATTGTTCGACAACGATTACCGCTTCGACTCCCACGGCTGCACGCGTGTCGACGATGTGCGCGACCTAGCCGCCTGGATCCTCGAAGACGTGCCGGCCTGGAATCGCGCCGCGATCGATGCCGGCATCGCCACCGGCGAGCGCAAGGTGATCAATCTGCCGCACAAAATGCCGGTCGCCTGGGTCTATCTCACCGGCTGGATGACGCGCGACGGCATCGTCGAGTTTCGCGAGGACGTCTACGCCCACGATGAAACGCTCGACCGCGCCGCGATGGACAAGGCGGCACTCGATGGTTTCGTTGCGCCGGCGCCGCGCGACTTGAAACGGGTCTCCATCGACAGCCGCTAATGCGCGGCTCTCAAATCCGCGACCGTTCCCAGGCGGCGGCGACGATCGCCGCCATTATGGCTTGCATGAGAACCATCGCGGCGACGCAACCGGTCCAGCCGGTAGCGTTCCAGACAAAACCCATCAGAAACGCGCCGGCGCTGCCGCCGATATAGTAGATCGAGGCATAAAGCCCGGCCGCGGACGAGCGGCCCTCGTTTGCCGTGGTGATGACGTAGCCGGTCGAGACCGCCTGGCACACCATGCCGCAGACGGCGCAAAGCGTCAGTCCGGCGATGATGATACTGACCGGTGGCGCCAGCAGCATCAGCAGGCCCACGATCCAAATCGCGATGACGCCAAGCACAAATCGCCGGCGGCCAAACAGCGGGATCGCGCGCCCGACCCAGGGCACCGCCAGGCTGCCGCCCAGATAGGTTGCGAACAGGGTGCCAAGAAGCGTCGGCGAAAAGAAGTAAGGCGGCGCCGCGAGATGAAAGCTTACGTAAGTGAAGGTGGCGACGAAGTTGAATAACACGCTGAAACCCACGGCGTAGATTGCAAGAAGCCGCACATTTCCCAGGTGGGCGAACATCTGACGTGCCGCCGCCGCGAGCCCTCCGGAACGCACGAACCGGCGTTCGCGCGGAAGCGCGACCGTGACGATGATCGCGCTGGCGAGCGTGAGCAACGCCACCGCGGCAAACGATGCGCGCCAGCCGAAGAGATCGGCGACGGCGCCGGTCACGAACCGTCCGGCAAAGCCGCCGACGCTCGACCCGGAAATAAAAAGCCCGGCAATGCGCGGCACTTCGGCCGGCGGCCATTCGTCGCCGACATAGGCGACCGCGACGGTGAAGATCGGCGGCAGCA
>CAYVPC010000316.1:0-3179 GCA_964453555.1 uncultured Hyphomicrobiales bacterium
TTGCCGGTCGGGTTGGAATGAACCAGCGCCTGGCTTGGATCGCCGCCGAGATTCATGCCGATCGGATAGTTGATGGTGGCGACGCCGCGCCCGCGATGTTTGGCCATGGTCAGCGCCTCCTGGTGCCGAAGACGGATGAGAAGCGCGCCGCGCCGTGGCTCGAGCCGGCCGGCGGTGACGGCGGCGCGCTGCGCGGCGGCGGTGGCGGCGCGGCTTGCGCCGCTGCAACCGGCATCGGCCGTTCATAAGCGACGCGCTGCGGCACTGGCGAAAGCGGCGGCGCGCTCGGCGCCCGGACGCGGTCCGCGGCGGTGGCCGGCGCAGGTTTTCCGGCAGCCGCCATTGCCGGTGCGCGCGAACGATCCGCGACGCCTGCGCGTTCAAGCGAACCGCCCTGCCGCGACGACATGCGGCGGAATTCCTCGCGCAACGGCCAGCCGGCCTTTTCGGCGGCAACCTGCGCGCACTCGATCAGCGCGCAGTTTTTCGCTTCCCGCCGATGCGCTTTCATGTCGCCGTCGCGATACATATTCAGCATGCGGAATTCCAGCGGATCCATCCCGACCGCCACTGCGCCCTTGTCCATGTGGCATTCGAGCGCGAAATCGAGCGCGGTAACGCCGAAACCGCGCATGGCAGTCGCCGGCGTGCGGTTGGTGAAAACACAATAGATGTCGGCGTGGACATTGGGGATGGTGTAAGGGCCGGGAATATGGGCGGCGCACTTGACCACCGCGTAGCTCGACAGCCGGGTATAGGCGCCTGAATCGAAATAGGCTCGCACCGAGCGGGCGACGATCCGGCCGTCCTTCATCACGCCGTCCTTGACGTAGATGCGCTCGGCGCCCCGCGGCGAGCCGAACTGCATCTCTTCATGGCGGCTGAACCGATAACGCACCGGCGCGCCGGTCAGCCGCGCCGCCAGGATGCAAAGCGGCTCGGTCAGGGTGTCAACCTTGCCGCCGAAGCCGCCGCCGACCGTGCCACCGATGAAATGCAGCTGGTTCGATTGCATCGCGTTGATCTTCGCCGACGTGTCGAGCGAAAAGAACAATGCCTGCGTGGAGGTGTAGACGATGAAGCGGCCGTTGGTGTCGGGCACGGTGATCGAGCCGTTGGTCTCGGTCGGCGCATGCTCGATCGGCGACATCTGGTAGCGGTCCTCGAGCACGAGGTCGGCTTGCTTGAAGCCAGCCTCAACGTCACCGAAGCGCACCTTCTGGTGATCGTATTTGCCGTAATATTCGAACGTGTTCTTCGGATAAGTGGCGTTGACCGACACCGCTCCTGGTTTGAGCGCCTCCTCGACGTCGAACACCGCAGGCAACTGGTCGTAAGTGACCCGCACCAGCGTCAGCGCCTTCAGCGCCGCTCGCTCGCTGGTCGCGACGATGCCGAGGATCGGCTCGCCTTTGTAGCGCACGAAATCGGAAGCGAGCGAGGGCTCGTCATCCTTGCCGAACTGGATGAGGCTCAACAGCGTGTTGAGATTGACCGGCACGTCGGCCGCCCGAATAATCCGTTTGACGCCAGGAGCGCGCGCCGCTGCCGAGTCGTCGATCGAGCGAATGCGCGCGTGTGCATGCGGACTGCGCAGAATTTTTAGGTGCAGCAAATTGGCGAAGCGGTGGTCGTCATAATAGGGCGAGGTGCCGGTGACGTGGCCGAGAATATCCTGGCGCTGCGTCGGCTGGCCGATCTCTATGAGATTATCGTCGCGTTCGTCGGCAAAGATGTCTTTGCGGAATTCAAGCATTGCGGGTCCCTCAGGCGCGGCGACGGTTGTCGCTGCCGGCGACGTCCATCACCGCCTGGATGATCGGCTCGTAGCCGGTGCAGCGGCAGATGTTGCCGCAAAGCGCGTCGACGACGTCAGCGCGCGTCGGATTGGGATTGCGATCGAGCAGAGCCTTGGCCGCCATCAGCATTCCCGGCGTGCAATAGCCGCACTGGGCGGCAAAGCGCTCCATGAAGGCTTGTTGCAGCGGATGCAGGTCAGCGCCACGGCGCAATCCGGCAACGGTTTCGACCGATTTGCCGGCGCAGGTTTCCGCCAGCGTCACGCAGGAGACGCGGGGAACGCCGTCGATCAGCACCGTGCAGGTGCCGCAGGTGCCTTGCCAACAGCCGCCCTTCACCGACAGATCGCCGATCGACTCGCGCAACGTGTCGAGCAGATTGGCGCCGCTTTCGGCAAACGTAGCGACGGCCTCTCCGTTAAGATGAAACTGGATCGGGGTCTTCATCGACTCCTCATGTATGTGCCGCGCCGAGCAGCAGCCGGCGCAGATATACGGGAAGTATCTCGCGCCGCCACCAGGCGCTGGCGATGGCATCGTCGGCCGGGGAGGTGCCGTCGGCGGCAACCGCAAGCGCGGGAGCGATGCCGGCTGTGTCGAACGAGCGGCCTTCGAGCGCCCGCTCGGCCGCTTTGCCCCGCACCGGCGTGCCGCCCATCGCACCATAGGCGATGCGCGCGCCGGCAATGCGCCCGCTCGCGACCGGCACCTGCGCGGCGATCGACAGTACCGAAATGCCCTTGGGATGGACGCGCGTGACTTTGCTAAACCGGAATGAATCCGCCGGCGGCCGCTTGAAGGCAACCGCCGACACCAGTGACGTGTTGCGTTCGCGGCGACCGAGAAATTCTTCGAGCGGCAATTCGCGCTGGCCGAAGCCGCCGGCGAACATCACGGTCGCGTCGAGCGCGAGCAGCGCCGCCGTGAAATCGCCGTACGGGCTCGGTGCGAACAGGTTTCCGCCGACGGTTGCCGCCTCGCGCACCGCAGGCCCGCCGACCGCGCGCGCGACCGGATGCAAAAAGGCAAGCTCGCGCTCGGCGAGGACGGCGGCCATGGTCACGCCGGCGCCGAGCTCGATGCGGCCGGACGAGACCGCGATATGCAGCAAGCTCGGATCGGTCGAGCGGACAATGGTCTGAACGTCCGGATCGGCCTCGTTGACCGCGCGCATGATGAGTGTGCCGCCGCCGAGGAAGCGTGCGCCGCGCTCGCTCGACAGCACGCCGGCCGCATCGGCCAATCGATCAAAAGTCTTCACCGTGACGGTCACGCGTGCCCCTCCAATCCCGAAGAAGTGGCAAGACGCGAGCGGATGGCGGCAAAACCCGCGTCATAGATGTCTTCGCCGACCATGCGGGTCATCTCCGCCTCCTCGCC
>CAYVPC010000317.1:0-3158 GCA_964453555.1 uncultured Hyphomicrobiales bacterium
ATATTCGATGGCGGTCGCAGCCGTTTCGTCCTTGAGAAAAGCCAATGTGAGATTCTTCATTGCAAACTCCTTTTGGTCCCACGCGGAGACCCATGATTGTCAGATAGTTATCGACTGGTTTAATACCAGAGGTCGACTATAAATATTCGTGTGAATACTGTATTTCAGAATAACACCGAAGTTAGTTAAAGTATTGTGTAAATAGTATTTAACGAAGTTTACAGCCAGCCGCTCCGGACGTGAGGGCCAGATCGGCCGTGCCATCGGCGACCAATTCCGGCTGCATGGCATGCACGGCGCTGATCGCGCCGCCGAAATGCATTTTGATCTCGATCGCCTTCGTCATTGACGGCATCGGCGAATGGCTTGATCTCGTCCTGGGCAGATGTCCGAGCGGTCGAAGGTGAAGAAGGGAAACTTTAGCTCGATCGCGTGGGAGACGCGATTTCCTCCGCAGTTTGACAAGACTTTCAGATCGGCGGCCACGACCGCAGCGGCGCTGAAATTGCACATTGTGGATTGGTTCGAGTTAAGGCCGGCGGAGAAACTGTCCGTTCCGTGGCGGCCCGATTCTCTCGCGGTCCCTGCTCCGGTCAACGAGAACAGGGGCCGTTTTTGCATCAAATCCAATCGAGAAATAAATTTGTTATGCTTTGTTTACGCGGCCGCAATGATTCACTGGCGTCTCGATATGAGCAATTTTGTACAGCCTTTGCCTCGGAATGCGGCTTTCATTGATTGACAAGATTTGTGTCCTTTCGGAATGCGACTCGCCGATCAGGCTCATTCGCCGCGGAGGCGAATGGCGGGCAGTGGGAGGGATTACTGGCCGAGGGCTCGTCGTTGTGATGAGTCGGTTGAGTCATGAGGGTAGTCATGGAGCCGTCGAAACATCGAGAGCGTCCCCCACCGCCAAACATCTGGTCGTTGGCCGACAGCCAGTCGATCAAAGACGCCGATGATGCAAGCGCGCTGGCCCAGGCGATTGTGGATACGATCCGCGATCCTCTGCTTGTCCTCGATCAGAACCTGCGCGTCGTCACCGCAAACCGCGCTTTCCACCAGATGTTCAGGATGAGTCGCCAGGATATTCACGGCCGTCCGATCTACGGGCTGGGCGATGGCCAGTGGGATATTCCCGAGCTTCGGCTGCTGTTGGAGGACGTCGGGCCCGAGCACGCCGCGGTGGAGGCTTACGAAGTCGACTGGGAATTTCCCATTATCGGACGCCGCTCGATGCTCCTGAACGCGCGGGAGGTGTTCAATCAAAGAAATGCTCACAAGCTCATTCTGCTGACGATCGAAGACATCACCGACCGCCGCGCCGCCGAACGGCAGATGACGGACCTGCTGCAACAGAAGGAGACGCTGTTGCAGGAGATGCAGCATCGTGTTGCAAACAGTCTGCAGATCATCGCAAGCATCCTCATGCTCAAGGCTCGAACCGTGGAATCGGCGGAGACCCGCCTGCATCTGCGGGACGCGCACGATCGCGTCATGTCCGTGGCCACCGTCCAGCAGCAACTCCAAGCCTCGGCACACGGCGGAGCGATCGAGCTTGGCCCTTATCTATCCAAGCTGTGCGACGCCTTGGCGGCTTCCATGATTGGCGACAGCCGGCCGATCATCGTGAAGGTGGAAGCCGACCCCGGGACCGGGGTTTCCGCCGAAGCGGTGAGCATTGGGCTTATTACTACCGAACTCGTGATCAATGCGCTGAAGCACGGATTCCCAGGCGGCGGCAACGACGGCGGCGAAATATTAGTCAAATACGAGGTCGACGAAGCCAACTGGCGTCTGTCGGTGTCCGACAACGGCGTTGGATTGCAGCAGGACGGAGGCCGCCGCGGACATACCGGTTTGGGGACCACCATCGTCGAGGCGCTTGCGCATCAGCTCAAGGCCCGCGTCGAGACAACCAGCCGATCGCCAGGCATGATCGTATCGATCGTCCACACTGCGTAACAGCCACGGCGTTACGCACCGCAAATGCAAAAGGATATAAGATTATGTCGATAGGACTCATTCTCGTTATCATCCTCATTATTTTCCTGTTCGGCGGCTTTAGCGGCCGCTTCGGCGGCTACGGTTACGGTTATGGACACGGTGGTATCGGTATCATCGGCATCATCTTGATCATCATTGTCGTTCTTATGCTGCTCGGGCGGATTTGAAATGGATATGCCGTACCGAATGGTGCGGCTCGCATGCGATCCCAGCCACGCAACGCTTGATCGATTCCGAGTCGCTCGGCAGCGCCAATCTTTTATTGAGTGAATTGAGATTTATCGCGCTTACCTTCTTGTATTTGGAATATTAAACCCCACCTAGTAGGAGATAGACTTTGAAATTATTTAAGTGTTCATCGGTGTAACGTGACGAGAACAAAAATCATTTTCCAGTTCACCCAGCGAGCGCTGTGGATGTACATCACAGAAGCAGTCATTGTCCTTGCTATCATTCTGATAACTCACGCTTACGCGTAGGATCATGACCTGACCGACCGCGCGATCGGGGCTTGGCAGTCTTCCTAAGGGCGCCGATTTCGGGGCTAAGGATGTCTTCGACATCACTACACGTATCGCCAAACCAGCCCGAGTGACACGAAGGGAGCGCCAAATGTTCACCACAGAGCAATACCGCGCGAAGTCGAGCAAATTGGACGAACTCAGCAAGGAATCTACCGATCCGAGCCAAGTCCGCAAATTTCAAGATTCGAGCGACAGCTTCAGCTCGCTTGCCGACAACGAAAAATGGCTGGCGGACAATTTCAACAAGATGCTCCAACCGCCGGATGAGGGCTCGGATGAAAAGCCGTCCAGCCACGTTACGCTCGCCGCAGAGGAGGAACACGTCCTTCGCTGTCTCGGCGCTTCGGTCATTATGCAGTGGAACACTATCCCCACGAAACTCCAGCGGGAGCTCTTTGACACCGCCGGATCGATGGGTGAGCTCTTGGCCACGGCCGAGTTGCGCGGACAGATCGCCAGGTTTCTGCACAAGCACAAAAACGACGATTCGGCGGCGTAATATTTTGCGATTGCGCGGCTTGATTGCGCGGCTTTCTGGCCCAAATGCTTTATCCGGAAATGCGGATTAGTTGTCGACGCTAGCCTGCCCCCGATCGTGGAGGACGGGTTTTAGCGGCGCCACCCGCC
>CAYVPC010000318.1:0-3113 GCA_964453555.1 uncultured Hyphomicrobiales bacterium
GTGCCGCCGATCGCGCGCGGCTGGTTCCTGCGCTCGGCGGTGGCGTGGGAGCGCACCGGCGCGACGTTGTCGGCGCCGTTTGCCGGCGTGCATATCGTCGAGGCGACCAAGCAAGTCTACCGCGCGATCCCGGCCCGGCGCGAGCGGCGCCGTCTGGTGCCGGCGCTACAGCCGGTGCTGGTGCCGTCGCCGGGCACCGCAGCGCTGTCGCGCTTCGATGACGTCACGCCGGCCACGCCTCGGCGGTGACGGACGCGGCGTCGGCACCGACCAGCTCGGAGAGATGGTCGAGCCGGTCGCGTTCGAGCGCGGCAAGGAGCGCCGCTTTGATCTCCTCGACCAGGCCGAGGCCCTGGAACACCAACGCCGAATAAAGCTGAACCAGGCGCGCGCCGGCGCGGAATTTGGCGAGCGCGGCGGCGCCGGAATCGATCCCGCCGGCGCCGATCAGCGGAAACACGTCCTCCACCCGCACGTAAGTTTCCGCCAGCATGCGGGTCGATAACGCAAACAGCGGCCGGCCCGACAGACCGCCGCCCTCTTTCGCTTTCGCGGCCTCGCGCAGGCCCGCCGGCCGCCTGATCGTGGTGTTGCCGACGATCATGCCGTCGACCCGGCGCGAGCGCGCGACACCGACAACGTCGTCGAGTTCGCTCAGCGTCAGATCGGGCGCAATCTTGAGCAACACCGGCGTCGGCCCGGCGCGGAGCGCCACCTGCTCGCGCACATGGATCACGCGGGCGAGCAGATCGTCGAGCGCGTCCGCCTGTTGCAGGTTGCGCAGGCCCGGCGTGTTGGGCGAAGAGACGTTGACCGTGACATAGCTCGCGACCGGCGCGAAATGCTTGATCATCCGCTCGTAATCGAGCATCCGGTCCTGCGTATCCTTGTTGGCCCCGATATTGACGCCGACGATGCCGCCGGCATTCGCCCGCGCCGCCAGCCGTTTGAGTGCGGCGCGGCTGCCGCGCGAATTAAAGCCGAGCCGGTTGATGACGGCGCCGTCGGCGTCGAGCCGGAAAACGCGCGGGCGCGGATTGCCGGCTTGCGGCCGCGGCGTGACAGTGCCGACCTCGACAAAACCGAAGCCGAGGCGAAGCAGCGCATCCGGCACTTCGGCATGCTTGTCGAAGCCCGCCGCCATGCCGACCGGGTTGGGGAAATTAAATCCGAACACGCGGGTGGCAAGCCGCTTGTCATCGGCGGCGGGCCGCGGCAGCGGGGCGAATTTCAGCATTCTGACGGTCAGGCCGTGCGCCCGTTCCGGGTCGAGCGCGTGCAGGAACGGCCGCAGCAGACGCTCGAACAGGGCCGTCACGATTCCAGCTCCGGGATCGGCCGGCAGCTGCTTACTTCATCGGGCAAAGGCCGGCTCCAGCGCACCGCCGACAGCGGCAGCGGAGCGTAAAGGTGCGGGAAGAGATCACCGCCGCGCGACTTCTCCCACTTCAGCCGACCGCCGAGCGCGGCGGCATCGACCGCAACCAGAATTAGGTCCGAGGCACCGGCAAAATGCTTCGCCGCGGTTTCGGCGAGCTGGCCGGCGGTCGAGAAATGGATGAAGCCGTCGCGCAAATCGGCGGGCGATCCGCTGAACCGCTGTTCGGTTTCCGCCTTCCGCCACAAGGTTTGGTCGCAGATTTTGTAGATCGTCGTCACTTCCCAACCAAAACGTTGGCGCCGACCCTAGCCGCCCTTGAGCGTACAGGCAATAATTCCTATCATCGCCAAGTTCTTTTCATTGCCAAGTCCTTGGCCGCGTCCTTGTGGAGTTATAATGCTCACCCACGCGCAGGTCTGGTCGGCCATCGATCGTCTGGCGGCCCGCGCCGGTTTGTCGGCTTCGGGACTTGCCAAGCGCGCCGGGCTCGATCCGACCACCTTCAACAAATCGAAGCGCGTCACCGCCGAAGGCCGCGCCCGATGGCCCTCGACCGAGTCGATCGCCAAGGCGCTGACCGCGACCGGCACAACCATCGACGTCTTCGTCGAATTAATCAATTCCGGCGGCGGACCGGCGACGCGGGCGGTGCCGCTCCTTGGCTTCGCCGAAGCCGGCGCCGGCGGCTATTTCGACGACGGCGGTTTTCCGGTCGGCGAAGGCTGGGATGAGATCGCCTTTCCCGCCGTCAGCGACGAACACGCTTATGCGCTCGAAGTCTCAGGCCATTCGATGGAGCCGGCCTATCGCGACGGCGACGTGATCCTGGTTTCGCCAGCGGCGCCGATCCGCCGTGGCGACCGCATCGTGCTGAAAACTGGAAGCGGCGAAGTGATGGCGAAGGAACTCAAGCGGCGTACTGCGAAAACGATCGAGCTTCGCTCGCTCAATACCGAGCATGCCGACCGCACCGTCGCCGCCATAGACGTGCTGTGGATCGCGCGGATATTGTGGGCGAGCCAGTGACTATGCCGACCGCGCCAGCGCGCCGTCGATCATGTCGATGGTGTTGTTGATGCCGTAGGCGGCGACGAACGAGCCGAAGCGCGGCCCTTTCTCCTGGCCGAGCAGCACCTGATAGAGCATGTTGAACCAATCGAGCGCGACGCCGGGCTTGCCGTCCTTGGCGTTTTTCTTTTTATCGAGGAACGGCTCGCGGCGGCCGACTTCATAGACCACGTCTTGCACGGCTTCCGGCGCCGCGTCCGCCGGCAATTGCGACAGCGCATCGCGCAGATCAAGGAGCGCGGCGCGCTCGGATGCATTGGGCTCGCGGAATTTCTTCTTCGGCAGCACGAAATCCCGATAAAAGTGGATGGCGTAATCAACCATGGCCACGAGCCGCGGATGCGTCTGCCGCGTCACGCCCGGCCGGTAGCGGCCGATGAAGCCCCACAAGGTGTCGGCATTCTCCGCGTTCGAAGCGGTGACGAGCGACAGCAGCATGGCGAACGGGATCGGATGGTCGGCTGGCGGCGGCGACCCGGCGTGGATGTGCCAGACCGGATTGCCCAAGCGCTCCTTCGGCGCTTGCCGGCCGTAGGCATCGAGGAATTGCAGATAGTCGTCGACGTGGCGCGGTATGACGTCGAAATAGAGCCGCTTGGCCGCCTTCGGCTCGCGATACATGAACAATGAAAGACTCTCCGGGCTAGCGTAGCGCAGCCATTCC
>CAYVPC010000319.1:0-3108 GCA_964453555.1 uncultured Hyphomicrobiales bacterium
CAGGACAGCCAGTCGCAATTGATGGCGCACCAGCATCTCGGGCTTGCCGAGATCCAGGGCCTGACCGGATTGGGCGAGTTGTTCGACACCTTGGTGGTGTTCGAGAACTTTCCAATAGACGAGGCTGATTCGTCCCAAGCTCGTAGCGAACTTCACGTCACGCCTATTTCTGGATTCGACGCTTCACATTATCCGTTGAGCCTTGGCGCGATGCCTGGTGAGCGCCTGCAATTGCGGCTGGAATACCGCCCCGATTTGTTCGAGCGGGAGAGCGCAGAGGTGCTCGGCGAACGACTCCTTCGAATCCTGGAGCTTGCGGTAGCGGAGCCGGAGCGGGCGATCGGGCGGCTCGACATTCTCAGCGCTGCCGAGCGGCAGAGCATCCTGCGCGACTGGAACGACACCGCGCGGACGATCCCCGCTGCAACATTGCTGGATCTGTTTACCGATCAGGTGACGCGGCGTCTAAACGCGACCGCGGTCGTATTCGAGGACCAGCGCCTTACCTACGCTGAGCTGGATGCGCACGCCAATCAGCTGGCCAACCATCTGCGCAGCCTCGGCGTCGGTCCCGAAGTGACGGTCGGGCTGTGCGTCGAGCGCTCGCTGGAGATGGTGGTCGGGCTGTTCGGCATCCTGAAAGCCGGCGGCGCCTATCTGCCGCTCGATCCCGAATATCCATCCGAGCGGCTTGCCTTCATGCTGGAGGATGCGCGCGCGCCGGTGCTGCTCACCCAATCGGCGTTGCTCGATCAGCTGCCCGCCTTCGGGGCGTGGGTTGTGCAGCTCGATACCAATTGGTCCACGATTGCGCGTCAGCCAACGACTGCGCCGCGAAACGATTTACACCCCCATAACACCGCCTACATCATTTATACATCGGGCTCGACCGGGACGCCGAAGGGCGTTGCCGTCAGTCACGGCGGGATTCCCAATCTCGCGGCAGCCCAGATCGATCGCTTCGCCATCACCTCCGAATCTCGCGTGCTGCAATTCGCCTCACCAAGCTTCGATGCGGCGATCTCTGAAATCGCCACCGTATTGATCTCAGGCGCGAGCCTGATCCTGATTGCAGCCGATGAGCGCGCCGGCAGTGCGCTCGGCGATCTTATTCGCGCCCAGGGCGTTACTCACGCCACTTTGCCGCCCGCGGTGTTGGCTAGTCTGTCCGCGGATTTGCCGCTGCCGACACTGATTGTTGCCGGCGAAGCCTGTGCGCCCGATCTGGTTGATCGCTGGTCGACGGGCCGGCGCATCATCAACGCCTATGGTCCGACCGAGGCGACCGTTTGCGCGACCATGAGTGAGCCGCTGTTCGGGTCGGGCATTCCGCCAATCGGGCGGCCGATTTGGAATACCCAAGTTTACGTACTGGACGCGGGCCTGGAGCCTGTCCCCGTCGGAATCGCCGGCGAACTTTACATAGCGGGAGTGGGACTGGCGCGGGGCTATGTGCAGCGAGCGGGCCTGACGGCGGAGCGGTTTGTGGCTGACCCGTTTGGCGCGGCCGGCGACCGGATGTACCGCACCGGCGATCTGGTGCGCTGGCGTACTGACGGGATGCTTGAGTTTATCGGGAGGGTGGACCAGCAGCTGAAGATCCGTGGTTTTCGGATCGAGCCAAGCGAGATCGAGGCAGTGTTGGCTCGGTATCCTGCAGTTGCGACGGCGGTCGTCATTCCTCGCGAAGATCAGCCCGGCAACAAGCGGCTCGTCGGATACGTGGTTCCCGACGACAAACAGGGGGCAACCCTTCGGCGTCTGCTGCGCATGCAGCGAACTGGAATGCTCGATGGACTGACGCAGTACGAGCTTCCTGATGGCCAACTGATCCTGCACCTGAGCCGCAGCGAGACTGAATTTTTGTATCGTGAGATATTCTTTGAGGAAAGTTACATCCGACACGAAATCCGCGTCGATCCCCGCGCTTGCATTTTCGACGTCGGTGCCAACGTCGGATTGTTTTCTCTCTTTGCTGCCCAACGCGCCGCCGATGTGAGGTTGTTCGCGTTCGAGCCGTTGCCCGCGATTCATGCGGTGCTGCGTGCCAACGTGGCCCTGCATGGTCTTGATGCCGAAGTCTTTGAATGCGGGTTAAGCAATACCGATGGCAGCGTAGAATTTCAGTACTTCCCCAACGTCCCGGGGCTGTCCGGTTACTACGGCGGCGACGAAGTTGCCGACACGGTGAAGACGTACCTTCGCGCCCAACATGAACTACATTTGGCCGATGCTGATGTTGAAGCGATCGTCCCCGAACGATTGAATCACGAACCCGTTCGCTGCCGCGTGCGCACTCTCTCCTCGGTCATCGACGAGAAGGATGTTCCTCGTATCGACCTGCTCAAGATCGACGTTGAGGGAGCCGAGTTCGATGTTCTCGAGGGCATCGAGACGCGACATTGGCCTAGAATCCAACAAGTCGTCATGGAGGTTCACGACCTCGACGAGCGGGTTCGGCGCGTAACTGAACTGCTGCAACATCACGGCTTCCATGTCGCTGTCGATCAAAGTCCGAATCTACGCGAGACCAACCTTTTTAATCTCTACGCAAGACGAGGCCCTGCTTCATTAGAACCCTTGCCGCCCTCGGTAGTCCCGCTGCCCAGCAGTGTTAAACGCTGGACTGCTGCCTTGCGCAGCTTCGTAAATGCTCAACTTCCGGACCACATGGTTCCGTCCGCGTTCGTGGTTTTGGAGGCGCTGCCGCTGACGACAAACGGCAAGCTCGATCGCGATTCGCTGCCCGCGCCGAATGTGACACCCGCCGTCGTGCGTGCGCCGCGCACGCCGCAAGAGGAAATCCTTTGCGTTCTCTTTGCCACGGTACTCGGGGTTGAGCGTGTCGGCATTGACGACAATTTCTTTGCGCTGGGTGGCGACAGCATCATGTCGATCCAGCTGGTGAGCCGGGCGCGCCAGGCAGGCTTGATCATTACAGCGCGCGCAGTGTTTCAGCATCAGACCGTTGTGGCTTTGGCGGCGGCAGCCAAGCCGCTTGGAGATGCGGCCCCGGCGCCGCCTGAAATCGCCGTAGGTGTCTTATCGCCGACGCCGATCATGCATTGGCTCAAGGATCGCGGCGGTCCGATCGGGAAGTTCCATCAA
>CAYVPC010000320.1:0-3105 GCA_964453555.1 uncultured Hyphomicrobiales bacterium
GCGGAGATAGCAGGCGTTCTCAATCTGCGCGGCCGCATCGTGACCGCAATCGATATGCGCCGTCGCCTCGACGTGATGCAGCGCAAGGACGGCGATGCGCCGATGGCAATCGGGATCGAAGCAAAGGGTGAGTCGCTCGGGCTTCTGGTAGATGCGGTTGGCGAAGTGCTCAAGCTCCCGGAGGCGGACCGCGAGCCCAATCCGATCAACCTCGACCGCAAGCTCGCCGCTCTTACCGCCTGCGTCTACCGGCTCGACGGTCAGCTCTTAGTCGCGCTCGACATCAACCGCGTGCTGGATTTGCGCGCCGATACGGCAGCGGCGGCATGACGAAGCAGATGGCAATGCAAATTCAAGTAGGCGAAACATCGAAGCGGGCTTGTCCGCGAAGGGTGGAGTGAGAACCATGAAAACGTGCTTGGTCGTCGACGACTCGAGCGTCATCCGCAAAGTTGCGCGGAGAATTCTCGAGGGGCTCGATTTTCAGATCGTGGAAGCTGAAAACGGCGAGGAGGCTATCGAGTCTTGCCGCAAGCAGATCCCGGACGCGATCCTGCTCGACTGGAATATGCCGAAAATGGACGGCTATGATTTCCTGCGGGCGCTGCGCCGCTTGCCCGGCGGCGACAAGCCGAAAGTGGTTTTCTGCACCACCGAGAACGACGTCGCCCATATCGCGCGGGCGCTGCATGCCGGCGCCAATGAGTACATCATGAAGCCGTTCGACAAGGACATTGTCGAGGCCAAGTTTCAGGAAGTCGGATTGATCTGAACGCTCGCGGGCGCGGTCGAGTGTTCGTTCAATCGGCGAAATCCGGGTGGGCAGGCGTTAGTCCGAAAGTCGTGAGTATATGAGTATTGCTCTTACCGCCGCAAAGCCAGCAAGTACCGTCGAGCGGCCCATTCGGGTCATGATCGTCGACGATGCGATCGTCGCGCGGCGCCTGCTGACGCGCTGGATCGGCGCCGAACCCGACATGGTGATTGCCGCCTGTCTGCGCACCGGGCGTGAGGCTGTCGATCGGCTCGAAGAGTGCGATCCCGACGTCGTCGTCCTGGACGTCGATATGCCCGAGCTTGACGGCATTTCGGCGCTGCCGATGCTGCTCCGGAAGAAGCACGATCTCGTCGTGATCATGGCCTCGACGCTCACCCGCCGGAGCGCCGAAACAAGCTTGCGCGCGCTGTCGCTCGGCGCCGCCGACTATGTTCCCAAGCCCCAAGCCGCGCCCGATGCCGGAACGTCCGCGGCTTTCCAGCGCGAACTGATCGACAAAATCCGTCATCTCGGCGGCCACCGTCGCCGGCAGCGCCAGGACAAGCCGGCGCCGGCTCGATCTGTACCGGCGACCGACGCCCGCGCCGTCGTCGCCCCGCCGGCCGTCGCTTTCAGTCTCCGGCCATTCGCCTTGACCGTGCCGCGGGTGTTGCTGATCGGTTCGTCGACCGGCGGGCCGCAGGCGCTGACATCTTTGATCGGACAAATCGGCACCACCATGGAACGGGCCCCGGTCCTGATCACCCAGCACATGCCGCCGACCTTCACCATGGTTCTTGCCGAGCATCTCACCCGCGTCAGCGGGCGAAGCGTGCGCGAAGCGGAGCATGACGAGGCGGTCGTCGCCGGCAGCGTTTATGTGGCGCCAGGCGGCCGGCACATGCGCGTCAAGCGCGGCCGTGATGGCGCACCCGCAATCGCGCTCGGCGACGATCCGCCGATCAACTTTTGCAAGCCGTCAGTCGATCCGCTGCTTTCCTCAGCGGCGGAAGTGTGGGGGACTGGCAGCCTGGCGCTCGTTCTTACCGGCATGGGCTCCGACGGGAGGTACGGCGCCGCCGATATCGCAGCCGTCGGCGGCAGCGTGATCGCGCAGGACGAAGCCTCCAGCGTGGTCTGGGGCATGCCGCGCGCCGTCGCCCAAGCCGGTCTGTGCTCTGCGGTGCTGCCGCTCAGTCAGATCGCGGCGCGTATCAACCGCCTGTTCGCGGGAGACCGCGCATGACGCCGCTCGATTACGACTACTTGCGCAAATGCCTCAAGAAGCGGTCCGGTCTCGTCTTGTCTGCCGACAAGCAGTATCTGGTGGAGAGCCGATTGCTGCCGGTTGCACGCAAGCTCGGGCTTGGCGGCCTCGCCGATCTCGTGGCGACGCTCAAGCGCAACAACGCAGATGTGCTGATGACGGCGGTGGTCGAGGCCATGACTACAAATGAGACTTACTTTTTTCGCGACAAGACTCCGTTCGAACACTTCCGTTCGACGATATTGCCTGCGCTGATGGCCGCGCGCCCAAACTCCCGGCACATTCGCATCTGGTGCGCAGCCGCTTCAACCGGTCAGGAGCCCTATTCGCTCGCCATGTCGCTCAAGGAAATGGGACGCGACATCGGGGACTGGCGCATTGACATCCTGGCGACCGACATCTCCAACGAGGTGCTGGAAAAGGCGCGGCAGGGAATCTACAGCCAATTCGAGGCGCAACGCGGGCTGCCGATCCAGCTGTTGATCAAATACTTCACGCAAGTGGGCGAGATGTGGCAGATCGCGCCGGCCATTCGATCGATGGTCAAATACCATCAGTTCAACCTGTTGTCCGACTTTTCGCATCTCGGCATGTTCGATCTGGTTTTCTGCCGCAACCTGCTCATTTATTTGGACCAAGAGGCGAAGGCTGACTTGCTCGACCGTTTCGCTCGGGTCATCTACGGGGACGGCTATTTGATCCTTGGCGCGGCTGAAACCGTGGTGGGTCTGACCGACCGCTTCAAGATCGTGCCGGACAAGCGCGGTCTCTACGTCCCGGTGCAACCCGCCAAGCATTCGGCGCCCGCTCCCGGGCGGGCGGTGCCGCGCCTGGTCGCGGTCAACGGCCCGCGCTGAGCGCGAACGCGGTGAAGCGCCAAACAAAAACCCCGGCCATTTGGCCGGGGTTTTGCGTAGGCTGATCGCGAAACCTCAAGCCGAGATTTTCGCCTCATCTTCGCTCGGCTCGCGCAGCACATAGCCGCGGCCCCACACCGTTTCGATGTAGTTCTTGCCGCTCGAGGCGTTGGCGAGCTTTTTGCGCAGCTTGCAGATGAAGACGTCGATGATCTTCAGCTCCG
>CAYVPC010000321.1:0-2995 GCA_964453555.1 uncultured Hyphomicrobiales bacterium
TTGGGATTTTGCAGAAGCGCGCGCACGATCTCGATGCGTTGCCGCTCGCCGACCGACAGCTGCCAGACCTCGCGCTTGGGATCGAGCGGCAAGCCATAAACCCGTCCCATCTCCTCCAGCCGCTCGGATATTGAGGCAAACGATTCCGTCGGCGGCAGGCCGAGCGCGACGTTCTCCGCCACGGTGAGATTCTCGAACAGCGTGAAGTGCTGGAACACCATGCCGATGCCGAGGTCGCGCGCGCCGGAAGGACCGGTCAGGACGACCTTTTGCCCCATCCAGCGCAGTTCGCCGGCGCTCGGCTGGATGACGCCGTACATCATCTTCACCAGCGTCGACTTGCCGGCGCCGTTCTCGCCGAGCAGCGCATGGATTTCAGCGGAGAAAACGTCGAGGTCGACGCTGTCGTTGGCGAGAAAATCGCCGTACCGCTTGCTCACGGAAACGGCACTCAACAGCGGGCCCGACGACGTGGAACCGGCCTGTGGCGACGGATCAAGCATGGGAATTGGTGCGCATACCCTGTTTTTTCACGCGCCTTGAGGAGGCTTTTGCCGACCTACATTGCAAGGATCGTTCCATTATTGGCGGTCGCCGGCCCCCTTGGCGCTCCTATCATCCGACAAAATCGGCGGCAGCAAAAGGAGGCAGTTCAAGAATCCTGCCCAAAACGACGCCACCCGCCAGCTTGCGCAGGTTGCGCCGCTTCTGTCATGTTGAGTTTGCCGGGATAACGAGGGGAACCCGACATCGTGGAGCCTATACTCGCTGAATCGGCCGGCGCCGTACTCCGCTGGCTGCACGTCATTGCCGGCATCGCGTGGATCGGCAGCTCGTTTTACTTCATTCATCTCGATCTCAGCCTGAAGCCGCGCCCCGGACTGCCGCCGGGCGTCAAGGGCGACGAGTGGCAGGTTCACGGCGGCGGCTTCTATCACATGATGAAATACCTGGTCGCTCCGACGCAAATGCCGGACAGCCTGACCTGGTTCAAATGGGAAGCCTACACGACCTGGCTGTCGGGCTTCGCGCTGCTTGTGCTGGTCTATTATCTCGGCGCCGATCTTTTCCTCATCGACAAGTCGGTGCTCGATCTTACGGTCGCGCAGGCGGCGGGAATAGCGTTTGTCAGCCTCGTGGTGTCCTGGCTGATCTACGAGGGCCTGTGCCGTTCGCCGCTCGGCAGGCACGAAGTGGCGCTCGCGGTGGTCGGCTACGTCTACCTGGTCGCGCTCACCTACGCCTTCACGCATGTGTTCAGCGGACGCGGCGCCTTCAACCAGATCGGCGCGGTGATTGGCACGATCATGGTGGCCAACGTGTTCGTCATGATCATTCCGTACCAGAAGAAGACGGTCGCGACGATGCTGGCGGGCAAGGAGCCCGATCCGATATGGGGCCAGCTCGGCAAGCAGCGCTCGGTGCACAACAATTATCTGACGTTGCCGGTCATCTTTCTGATGCTGAGCAATCATTACCCGCTGTTTTTCGCTACGCGATTTAACTGGGTGATCGTCGCGATCGTGTTGCTCATCGGGCCGGTGATCCGGCACTTCTTCAACTCGCGCCACGAAGGCAAGGGCAGTCCGTGGTGGACCTGGGCGGTGGCGGCGGCGGGCATGGCGGCGGTGGCCTGGCTGTCGGCGGCCGGGCCGCGCGCGGAGACGGTCGGCGCCTTGCCGCCGACGCCGAAATTCGAGGACGTGTCGACGATCGTCGCGTCGCGTTGCAGCATGTGCCATGCCCCCGAACCGGTCTGGGCGGGAATCCCCGCGGCGCCCAAGGGCGTGCTGCTCGATACCGACGCGCACATGCGCCAGTATGCGCCGCTGATCGACATCGTCGCCGTGCGCTCGAACTTCATGCCGCCGGGCAACATCACGGAGATGACCAGCGACGAGCGCCTCGCGCTCGCATCGTGGCTCGCCGCCGGCGCGCCCGCCCAATAACGACCCGGCGGAGTCGAGTTTGCGTGCGATTCGTGGTCGGCTGTTGAGCTTCCTGCGCGCGCCCCGCGGCGCCGGCGATGCGCAAAGCTACCGCTATATCGACGACGGCGTCGTCCTGGTGAAGGACGGCCGGGTCGAAGCGGTCGGTCCGGCGAACGAACTCGCGGCGCGCATCCCTGCCGGCGCGCCGGTCGAGCATCACGCCGACGCCCTGATCATCCCAGGCTTCATCGATCCGCACATTCATTTTCCGCAGACCCAGGTGATTGCCTCCTACGGCGCGCAATTGCTCGAATGGCTGGAGAAATACACTTTCGTCGAGGAGCAGAAATTCGCCGATCCCGCGCACGCCGCGCGCAACGCCGAATTTTTCCTTGACGAACTCATGCGCAACGGCACCACCACGGCGCTGGCCTATTGCACCGCCCATCCGGCCTCCGCCGAGGCGCTGTTTTCGGCCGCGCACAGGCGCAACGTCGGCATCGTCGCCGGCAACGCCGTCATGAACCGCGACGGTCCGCCCGGCTTGCTCGCGCCCGCCGCCACCGCCATTGCCGACAGCCGCGATCTCATCCGGCGCTGGCACGGCACCGGCCGGCAGCGTTACGCCGTGACGCCGCGCTTTGCCATCACTTCGACCGACGATCAACTCGCCGAGCTCGGCGCGTTACTAAAGGAATTTCCGACCGTGCTGATGCAGACGCATCTCGACGAAAACCGCAACGAGATCGCGACTATCAAGCGGCTGTTTCCCACCGACCCGAGCTATACCGCCGTTTACGCCCGTTTCGGGCTGCTGGGTCCGCGCTCGCTCATGGGCCACTGCATCCACCTCGAGGATTCCGAGGTCGCGCTGCTGCGCGACACCCGATCGGTCGCGGTGTTCTGCCCGACCTCGAACCTGTTCATCGGCTCCGGCCTGTTCGACCATGACCGGCTGAGCAAGGCCGGCGTGCGTATCGCACTTGCCACCGACGTCGGCGGCGGCACGTCCTATTCGATGCTGCGCACCGCGGCCGAAGCCTACAAGGTGATGCAGCTGCAGG
>CAYVPC010000322.1:0-2976 GCA_964453555.1 uncultured Hyphomicrobiales bacterium
GCCCGAGCGTCTGGATCATGGTGCCCATGGCGCCGTCGAGCACCAGGATGCGCTCGGCGGCGAGCCGCCGCAAAGTCGTTTCGCTGCTCGGCCGTGCCACGGGCGTCGTCATGCGCGCTCCGCCTCTGCAAGCGTGGGCGCGCGATCCTGGTCGGGCCGCAAGCCCAGCAGGTGACAGATCGCGTAGACCAGATCGGCGCGGTTCATCGAATAGAAATGGAATTCGTTGACGCCGCGCTCGACCAGATCAAATACCTGCTCGGCGGCGACCGCCGCGGCGACGAGCTTGCGCGTCGCCGGATCGTCGTCGAGGCCGTCGAAACGCGCGGCCAGCCAGGCGGGCACCGACGTGCCGGCGCGCGCGGCGAAATTCCTGGTCTGCTTGAAATTCTGCACCGGCAGGATACCGGGCACGATCGGTATATCGATGCCGGCCGCGCGCACGCGGTCGAGATACCGGAAATAAAGGTCGTTCTCGAAAAAGAATTGCGTGATCGCCCGGTTGGCGCCGGCATCGACCTTGGCCTTGAGCATGTCGAGGTCGGCGGCCACGTCGGCGCTGTCCGGGTGTTTCTCCGGATAGGCGGAGACCGACACTTCGAGATCGGCGATGCGTTTGATGCCGGCGACCAGCTCGGCGGCATTGCGATAGCCGCCGGGATGCGGCGCGTAGCGCTCGCCGACGCCGCCGGCCGGGTCGCCGCGCAAGGCCACGATATGGCGCACGCCGGCTTGCGCGTAGGCTTCGATCACGGCATCGACTTCCGCGCGAGTGGCGGCGACGCAGGTCAGATGCGCCGCCGGCGTCAGCATCGTCTCGGCCAGGATGCGCTTGACGGTCGCGTGCGTGCGCTCGCGGGTCGAGCCACCGGCCCCGTAGGTGACCGAGACGAAATACGGCCGCAACGGCGCGAGCCGCGCGATCGCCTGCCACAAGGTCTGCTCCATTTCGGGCGTTCGCGGCGGAAAAAACTCGAACGAGACCCGAATCGAACGGGCCGGAGCGGCACCCTGCATCACGCCACCTCACGATTGGCCGGCGTGGCGATCACGATGCGCGGATCGTGCGCCAGCCAGAGCGAAACGGCGATCTTGCCTTCCGGGCCGGGCGGTATGGTCTGCTGACGCACGAGGTTGAGGCCGGCAGCTTCGAGCCATTGCGTGACCGTCTCGGCGGCGAAACCCAGCCGGCGATGGGCGTGCTCGTCGCGCAGGAATTCGAGATCGTGCGGCGCGAAGTCGACCACCAGCAGGCGGCCGCCGGGTCGCAGCACGCGCGCCGCCTCGCGGATGGCGCGCGCGCTGTCGTCGAGGAAGTGCAGCACCTGATGGATGATGACGGCGTCGAACGAATCGTGCGGCAGCGCGAGATCGTAGATGTCGGTGTGCCGCACGCTGCAATTCTTCAGGCCGGCGCGGTCGAGACGCGCGCGGGCGAGCGACAGCATGTCGAGCGACAGATCGAGGCCGAGGCCGCGTTCGATATCCTTGCCGAACAGTTCGAGCATGCGCCCAGTGCCGGTGCCGAGATCGAGGAGCGAACGGATCGGCTGCGTGCCGAGCGCGGTGCGGATCGCGTCTTCGACCGCCGCGTCGGCGACATGCAGCTTGCGGATGCGGTCCCATTCGGCGGCGTGGCGGCGGAAGTAGTTTTGCGCGGCAGCGGCGCGGGCCGCGCGCACCGCGGCGAGCCGCTCGCGGTCGCGGGCGATGACCGGATCGGTCGGATCAAGCCGCGCAATCAGGTCGCGGGCGATGTCGGCGGCGCTGCCGCGCTCGCCGAGCCGGAAGAAGGCCCACGATCCTTCGCGGTGGCGCTGGACCAGCCCGGCTTCGGCCAATAGCCGCAGATGGCGCGACAGCCGCGGCTGCGACTGGCGCAAAATCGCGGTAAGATCGGAGACAGTGAGCTCGGCTTCGGCGATCAGCATGAGAAGCCGCAGCCGCGTGGCCTCGGCGGCCGCCTTGAGGATGCCGGTCAGCGCTGGAAATGGCAGTTGGGCGGAATCCATTCGGTCGGCCGTAAGGGGCATTGGAGTTCATATAAAGATATCTTTATGCGGTTAAATTGACAAGAGTCAATGGGAGATGGCCCACGAGCGGCCAAATTCCCCAGATTTTCCGGTCGCGGCATGCCCTTGGCCGATCCGGGACCCGCGTGCGAGAAGCGGCACATGAGCGAAACTAAACCAGCGGCCAATCCCGACGGCCTGCGCGAAGGCGAAGTCGCCGTCGACCTGCCGGCTCATTTCGATGCCTCGCTTTTTTTCATCGGCCGCATCCGTACGCCGTGGAAGCGGCGCGAGGATTGCCCGAAGAATCCGCGCGAGACCGACGCGCCGTGCACGATCGAGCTCGATCCGCGCTGGGCCAGCGGTCTGCAAGGCCTTGAGACGGTCAGCCACGTGGTCGTGCTGTATTGGATGGACCGCGCGCGCCGCGACCTCGTACTGCAAGCGCCGCATCACTACAGCGAGCGCCGCGGCACGTTCGCGCTGCGCTCGCCGGTGCGGCCCAATCCGATCGCGGTATCGGTGGTGCGGCTTGTTCGCATCGAGGGCAACACGCTTACGGTCGTCGGCCTCGATTGCCTCGACGACACGCCGCTCCTCGATATCAAGCCCTATTTCGCCTCGACCGACTCGGTGCCGGAGGCGTCCGTCGGCTGGCACGCCGGGACGAAGCGTTAGTTCGCAATGGCGACGGGTTAGAACAATGGCGGCGCTTCGCCGAGCGGCAGCATGCCGAGATAGATCGAGCCATTGGCGAAGCGCAGCGGCAGGACGATCGCCGGCTTGCCGTCGATCGTGATCGGCTGTCCCATCTTCTTGAGGTTCTCCACCAGGCTCGCATTGGCGCTTTCGCGAAGCGCCCCGCCCAGGCCGGGGATCAGACGATCGAGCGCATCCACGCCCTGAGCGGCCGAGCCCAGCGTGCCCGTGGTTCCGCCGTTGCCAATCTGGATCGTGTTGTCGG
>CAYVPC010000323.1:0-2967 GCA_964453555.1 uncultured Hyphomicrobiales bacterium
CTGTTCTACCAGCCCTTGGTCGATATGAAGACAGAATACGTCACGGGCTTTGAGGCGCTCATTCGCTGGCGCCATCCCAAGCGCGGCTTGGTCCCGCCCCTTGATTTCATCCCTGTTGCGGAAGAAACCGGTCTCATCGTACCGATTGGAGACTGGGTGCTGCGTCAAGCCTGCGTGGAAGCGGCCACTTGGCCGAGCGGCGTGAAAGTCGCCGTAAATCTGTCGCCGATTCAATTCAAGAGCAAAGGTCTTTTGCTGTCCGTCGTATCGGCACTCGCGGCATCCGGATTATCGCCAAACCGCTTGGAACTGGAAATTACCGAATCCGTCCTGTTGCAGGACGGCGATACGACTCTGGCCATCCTCCACGAATTGCGCGAACTCGGAGTAAGAATATCGATGGACGACTTCGGAACTGGGTATTCCTCGCTCAGTTACCTGCGCAAGTTTCCTTTCGACAAGATCAAAATCGATCGGTCGTTCATAGTCGACATGTCGGATCACGATGACAGCCTTGCGATCGTGCGCGCCGTGATCGCCATGGGCAGCGGCCTCGGCATCGCGACGACAGCCGAGGGGGTGGAAACAGCTGAGCAATTCAAGCAATTGAAATTGGAAGGCTGCACCGAAGTCCAGGGCTACCTATTCAGCCCGCCGCGGCCTGCGGCGGAAGTCAAAGGGCTACTAGCCTCCATCAATCCCGCGCTCAAGGCGATAGCCTGATCCGTCTCGCTGCCGAAATCGTCGTGACGAATCTATTTCATCTGAGCCAAACCAGGCGCGGGACTGAGTCGAATAGAGTTAAATGTGGGCAAAACCCCAGCACAACGCCACCGTGAAGATCAGAAATATGACGATCACGCCGAAATATTTGAACTTTTGTCGAACCGACGAATGCCGCCGCATTTGTATAACTCTAAGACCCCCCAAAATCATATCTACTCGCATGACTGCTCGGCGTCTGAGCAAAATTGCCCACTCTGAACCGGCGGTCGCGACTGCTACCAGCTAATTAAATTGGCTGCGATGTCTGCAATCGGCCCGAAGCCGACATCAACGCTATTGCATCTTCTTCGTCAGGGACGCACAACCGAACCGCTCGCAGAAGTTGTCGGTAATCGCCGCACAAGAGAAGCCCGGCCCGCCGTTATCTGCCGAAAATTTTGGCGCCATATGCAAAAAATATTAAACTAATGTCACAAAAGAAAAATTGCCATGGCTCATTGTCAAAGTTAGCTTGTGAAGACGAATTGATTCTGCCGCGCTTATTGGAATGCTTCCTGAACAATCAAATTCGGCGTCTTACAGAGCGCGCGCCGCAATCTGCGCTTGGTGTGCCGAGGAAACCGTTTCGGCAGAGGCTGCGGCCGCACTGCTTTATTTGGAGAAAATGTGGATTCTCGCTGCAGAAGTCGCGAAGGTCATTGAGGGGAACAGATCGCGCGCCTCGTTCGGCAGCGACCCGCATCATTTGCCGGCGGAGTAAGCGAGTCGCAAGCCGGACGCCTGGGCTGCGCCAGAAGTCCACCCGCATTCCTGATCGTTGGCATACAATATCGATGCGTTAATGCCGGGCGTGGGAACGATCTGTCCCCATCGCGTCTTGCTCGCGAAACTCTGCGTCATACTTCATAATTTCACGCGTCAGCTGTTCGATCAAATTCTGACGGACGCCATCGTGCTGGCTGGAGGTCAGTTCTGCCACCGTCTTTGCCACAGCGGTAATTACTTCATCGGTATCGATCGTGTTCGGCTCACCTGTCGCCACAGGGTACTCTGCAAAAAAGTCGTCGATTAGCTCGACAATTTGGCAATGCAGGCAAGGCCGTTCTTCGTCCGCCTCTTGGTAATCCGACATGGTGGCCTCCGGGTCTTCATTGGTGGGTTCATTGATCGAGCCGGAACCCGGCCGGACCAAGCAGAAAAATACCGAATCAATTTATGGTGGGCCCGGGAGGACTCGAACCTCCAACCAAGCGGTTATGAGCCGCTAGCTCTGACCATTGAGCTACGGGCCCGCACGGTCGGACGACCGGGCGAACGTGACACCGTAGATTATATAGCAGAAAACCGCCCTAGCCCTGGCGGCTCAGCAGGAACACCGCCTGCTCGCCGAACATGTTCCAGAACCACCACGGCATTTTCAGCCGCATGCGGCCGCCCCAGGCGTTGAGCGCCACCGCCTGTTCCATCTTGGCGCCGGAGACGTGACAGAGTTGCCGGAAGTCCTTGATGCTGCAGAAATGGATGTTCGGCGTTTCGTACCACGCATAGGGCAGATTGTCGGTGTGCGGCATGTGGCCGCCGAAGAATATCTGCAGGCGGATGCGCCAGTGGCCGAAATTGGGAAACGATACGATGGCATGACGTCCGATGCGCAGCATGTGCTCGAGCACCACGCGCGGCTGGCGCGTCGCCTGCAGCGTCTGCGACAGGATGACGAAATCGAAGCCATCGTCGGGATAGTCTTCAAGATCGGTATCGGCGTCGCCTTGCACGACGGCGAGGCCCTTCGCGACGCATTCGTTCACGCCCTCGCGCGACAATTCGATACCACGGCCGTCCACACCACGGGTTTCGAGCAGCCGCAGCAGCTCACCGTCGCCGCAGCCGACGTCGAGCACGCGCGCGCCGGGCTGCACCATGCCGGCGACGACAAGCAAGTCGACGCGCGAGCCGCCCGAGCTGCGCGCCGCCTCCGCCATGGTGAGATCGTATTTAAGACGCGACAGCATCATTACCTCTGCAGCCCGCGCGCTTTGGCGGCGCCTTCGAGAAAGCCACGCACGATCGCGAACAGTTCCGGCTCGTCGAGCAGAAAGGCATCATGCCCCTTGTCGGTGGTGATCTCGGCAAACGAGACTCGGGCGCCGGCGGCATTGAGCGCGTGCACGATGGCGCGCGATTCCGAGGTCGGGAACAGCCAGTCGCTGGTGAACGAGATGACGCAGAAGCGCGTCGGCGCGC
>CAYVPC010000324.1:0-2934 GCA_964453555.1 uncultured Hyphomicrobiales bacterium
CGTATTCGTGCCACGCCCAGTTCGGCACGTCCGGCATCGGCGAGCCGCCGGCCGGCGGCGTAAGCACGGTGCGCGGCATCGGCGCGGTCGGGTCCCATTCCTCGACATTGACGATCACCCAGACCGCAAGGCGCGCGCCGTCCGGCAGCTTGAGCACAGGTCGTTCGGTGATGGCCGAATAGGCGAGCCGGTCGGCCGGCAGCATCCGCCGTTTCGACCTCGCCGGTGTTTGCGCGGATTTTCCCGGCCGCGTTATCATGGCTGAACTACTCCTGCCGGTCGTCGCCAGACTCGTCAACATTCTGCCGCGATTTCCAGCCACGCACCTGCCGTCCATGACCACCTAATCCCTTTCTCCCAACCGGCCCGCGACGACGCGGCGCGCGCGATCGCATTCGCACGCCTGCGCACGCCTGCGCACGCGGGCGGCTGCCGCCCGGCGGTCGTCGGCTCGAGCCGACGGAGTCGGTTCGCCGACCTGCTCTCACGGAAGACGAGCGGCGGACACGCTTCGCCGCACAGACGGCCCGCGCCGAGTTCGGGCGCTTCTACTGGAACAACGCGCTCGGGCGCCGGATGGAACGGGAGCTGCAAAAATCCCGCCGGTTGAAACGGGAGGCGGCGGAGCAGGCCCGCCGGCGCAAGCGGAACGACGCCCGGAAATGACCATGCCAGGCCCCGGCCGATATTTCATCGGCCGGGGCTTTTTTCAGCCGCCGTCGGATAGCGCGCCGCCATGGCGCCGATCACGGTCAGAGCCACGCAGCAGATGCAGGGCAGCACGAACGCAGTCCATGACTTGCCCGTCAGGTCCCAAACCGCGCCGCAGATGGTCGGGATGACGATGGCGCAGGTGTAGGCGATTGTCAGCATGCCGGCCGCAGTGCGCGACACGTCGGCGGGCGCGGCGAGCAGCGGCGGCAGTGCCAGCACCGCGGTCATTGTCGTCGACGTCGCAAGGCCGACCAGAGCGGCGGAGACCAGAATCCCCGGCGCTGACGGAACGAAAATCCAGCCGAGGAAAGCCGCCAACATGGCTGGACCGAACACCAGAAATGGCCACGCCCGCCGTTGCAGCCGGCCCGCCATCGCAATCAGAAGGAAAAGGCCGAGGACCTGCGCGCCGTTAAGCACGCTCAGCGCCGAACCGAACAGGTCAGCCTGCCCTCTGCTCGCAAGATAGTCGCCGAGAAACGCATTGGCCGCGAAGAACGGACCGCTGTTGGCGCCGAAGGCGAGGCCAAGCAGCCACACCAGGGGATCTTTCCAGTCCGGCCACCATAATCCGGTCGTCGCGCCCACCGCTCGCTCGAAATCGCGGTCCTGCGCGCGCTCCTTCGGGCTCCGGAGAAAGAAGATCAGTGCAATCAAAGCAGGCGGCACCGCCCAGAGCACCAGATCGAGGCGCCAAGATCCGCCTACCAGCGGCACGATAAAAGCAAGCGTCAACGCCGGCGGCAAAGTCGCGCCGATCACCATGCCGCTGGAATAGGCAATGGTGCCGAGCGCGATGCGCGCCGGCAGCCATTCGCGCACCAGCATCGGCATCGCCGGCTGCATGACGGCGATGCCGAAGCCGGTCACGGTCGCGGCCGCGTACAAGGTCCAGACGTCAACGGCCGCTCCGCGCAGCCCGCTGGCGATTGCCGCAAGCCCTATGCCGGCGACGATCGCCAACCTGCTGCCGATGCGGGCGATAAGCAGCGAACCGGGAACCGCAGCAATGGCGAAGAACGCGAGCGGCAGGCCGACGAGGAGGCCGATCTGCGTCTCAGACATATGCAGCTCTTCGTGAATGAGCGGGATCACCGGCGGCACCGCCAGCAGCGTTACGCGCATGGCGAGACCGGCCAGAAAAAGCAGGGCAATAAGCCTGGCGAGACCGCCGGCGAAGGGGCCGTCTCGGCTTGGGACTGCGGACATAAATGGAAGCTCGGTGCGGGCGTAACGTGCATGAGCATTTCCGCCCGCGCAAGGAAGCGGACACGAGTTTTTGCCCGCCGTGCCATGACTTTCGCCGTGTTGCACCGCACGGCGCGGTATGTTAGCGATGCCGCGATTTTAGCGGGGCCGTGGGGCATTCCCGCCGCCTCCCTTAGTCCCGAGTCCCGCCTGAATCCCAAAGGCTTGCGCCGACCATTCGCGCCGGTTGCGGGCCTTGCGGAAGCACCCAAAAGAAACCCGAACCTACGCGCCGGAAGCACGCGAGCTTAGAGTCAACACGTGGCAGGCGAAGAGCACCTGGTATCCGGCATGGCCGGCCGTTACGCGACGGCGCTGTTCGAGCTGGCGCGGGAAGCAAACGCAATCGACGCGGTAAAGGCGGACCTGGAGCGCTTCGATGCGCTGGTCGCCGAAAGCCCCGATCTTGCCCGGCTCGTGCGTAGTCCGGTCTTTTCCGCTGACGAGCAATTGCACGCGCTGTCGGCGGTGCTCAAGCGCGCCGGCATCGGCGGGCCCGCGGCGCAATTCCTCAATCTTGTGACCACGAACCGCCGCCTGTTTGCGGCACGCGACATGGTCCGCGGCTATCGGCAACTGGTCGCCCAGCACAAAGGCGAGGCCACGGCCGAGATCACGGTAGCCGAGCAACTTAAGGACGATCATATCGCCGCGCTTAAAGGCGCGCTCAAGGCGATCAGCGGCAAGGACGTCGACCTCAATATCAAGGTCGATCCCGGCATCATCGGCGGGCTGGTGGTCAAGCTCGGCAGCCGCATGGTCGATACTTCGCTTCGCACCAAACTCAATGCCATCCGGCACGCGATGAAAGAGGCACGCTAATGGATATCCGCGCCGCGGAAATTTCCGCCATCCTCAAGGAGCAGATCAAAAATTTCGGCCAGGAGGCCGAAGTTTCCGAAGTCGGCCAGGTGCTCTCGGTCGGCGACGGCATCGCCCGCGTCTATGGCCTCGACAACGTGCAGGCCGGCG
>CAYVPC010000325.1:0-2907 GCA_964453555.1 uncultured Hyphomicrobiales bacterium
CGGTCGGCGAGCGGCAACGCATCGAGATCGTGCGCGCGCTTCTGCAAAATCCCAAGCTCCTGATCCTCGACGAGCCGACGTCGGTGCTCACGCCGCAGGAGGCGGACCTGCTGTTCGTCGTGCTGGAACGGCTTAAGGGCGAGGGGCGCGCCATCCTGTACATCAGCCACAAGCTGGAAGAGGTCAAACGGCTCTGTGACACCGCGACGATCCTGCGTGGCGGCAAGAAGGTGGCGACCTGCAATCCGCGGCAAGAGACCGCCGCGTCGCTGGCCCGCATGATGGTCGGCGGCGAGATCGGCGAGGTCAAAGCGGCTTCCGGTCGTGCCGTGGCGTTGCCGCGGCTGGTCATTCACAAGCTTTCGCTCGAACCCGACGATCCGCATGGCACGCACCTTCAGGAGGTATCCCTCGAAGTGCGTGGCGGCGAGGTTGTCGGCATCGCCGGAGTCTCCGGCAACGGCCAGGGTGAATTGTTTTCGGCGCTGTCCGGAGAGCGCCTGGCGCCCGGCGAGGGCGCCGTGGTCATCGACGGCGAAGCTGTCGGCTTGCTTGACGTGACCGAGCGGCGGCGCATGGGCGCCGCCTTCGTCCCCGAGGAGCGGCTCGGCCATGGCACCGCGCCACGCATGAAGTTATCCGAGAATGCCCTGCTGACCGGACACGCCGCGAGCGGCATGGTGAAGAAGGGCTTCATCGACAAGCCAGCAACGCTGAATGCCGTGGATCGCACGACCAAAAGTTTCGACGTGCGCAAGGCCAAGCGCGATCCGGAGGCGGCGAGCCTTTCGGGCGGCAATTTGCAGAAATTCATTGTCGGCCGGGAAATCCTGCGCGAGCCCGGCGTGCTCGTCGTCAGCCAGCCGACCTGGGGCGTCGATGCCGGCGCGGCCGCGGTCATTCGCCAGGCGCTGCTCGATCTTGCCGCCCGCGGCACCGCGGTACTGGTCATCAGCCAGGATCTCGACGAGCTCGCCGAGATCTCCGATCGCATTGCAGTGATGTTCCACGGCCACCTGTCGGAGCCGCTCAACGCCGCCGAAGCGACACGCGAAAAGCTCGGATTGCTGATGGGCGGCGCCAATCCGACCCGCCCGTCCGACGAGCAAGAGGCCAAGCATGCAGTTGGTGCTTGAAAAGCGCGCCGAGCGTTCCACCTTCATCGCGGTCGCCTCGCCGCTAATCGCGATCGCGCTGACGCTCGTGACCATGGCCATTCTGTTCGCGATCCTGGGCAAGAACCCGATCGCCGCGCTGATCGTGTATTTTATCGACCCGCTCACCGACAGCTATTCGCTGCAGGAGCTGGTGGTGAAGGCGACGCCGCTAGTGATGATCGCGGTTGGTCTTTCGCTTTGTTACATCGCCAACATCTGGAACATCGGCGCCGAGGGGCAGTTCATCATCGGTGCCGTCTGCGGAAGCTGGCTTGCGGTGCGCACCAACGGCACTGATGCCGGCTATTGGGTGCTGCCGGCGATGCTGTTCCTCGGTGCGCTCGGCGGTGCGCTCTACGCACTGATCCCGGCGATTTGCCGGGTGTATTTCGGCGCCAGCGAAATCCTGACCAGCCTGATGCTGGTTTATACCGCCGACCTGTTCGAGGACTATCTGGTGCGCGGGCCCTGGCGCGATCCGAAGGGTTTGAATTTTCCCACCACGGCAGAATTCGATCCAGTTGCCACGGTGCCGACCTTGATCGAAGGCGGCCGCATGCACGCCGGCTCGATCATCGCGCTGATCGTCGTCGTGCTGGTGACCGTCCTGCTTGGGCGCATGATCATGGGATTCGAAATCCGGCTGGTCGGCGCGGCGCCGAGAGCGGCGCGCTTTTCCGGCTTCAATGCCGATCGGCTGGTCCTCTTCACGTTCGCGATTTCAGGCGCGCTGGCCGGGCTCGCCGGCATCATCGAGGTCGCGGGGCCGATCGGTCATCTGCAGCCGGGCATCTCGCCGGGCTATGGCTTCACCGCCATCATCGTCGCCTTCCTTGGGCGACTCAATCCGGTGGGTATTTTGATCGCCGGCCTGTTCCTGGCGCTCACTTTCATCGGCGGCGAAGAGGCGCAAATCGCGATGAAGGTGCCGCTCGACCTCACCAAGGTGTTCCAGGGAATCCTGTTGTTCTACGTGCTCGCCTGCGATTCACTCATCGTCTATCGTATCCGGCTGTTGCGGACCGTGCGAAAACCGGTGCCGGCCCATGCCTGAAGCCATCACTCAGATTTTCCATCTGATATTCTCGGTCAACTTTATCCTGACCGTGATCACGGCCTCGACGCCTCTTTTGCTCGCGTCGTCCGGCGAATTGGTGGTCGAGCGCTCGGGAGTGCTCAATCTTGGAATCGAGGGGATGATGATCGTAGGCGCCGCCTGCGGCTTCGCCGGCGCCTACATGTCGGGCTCGACGCTGGTCGGAGCGTTCTGCGGCATCATCGCCGGCGCGGCGCTGTCGTCGGTTTTCGCCTTCCTCACGCTCGGGCTTGCGGTGAACCAGGTCGCGGCCGGTCTGGCGCTGACGATCCTCGGCGTCGGCCTCTCCGGACTGATCGGCGCGGGTTTTGTCGGCGAGCAGATCGTGCAGGCGCCGCGGCTTTACCTGCCGGTCCTCACCGATCTGCCGGTGCTCGGGCGAATCTTGTTCGGTGAGGACGCTTTCGTCTACTTCTCGATCGCGCTGATCATCGCGATTTGGCTGTTTCTTTATCGCACCCGGGCCGGCCTCATTTTGCGCGCCGTCGGCGACAACCACACCTCGGGGCATGCACTCGGCTATCCGGTGCTCAGGATACGGATGCTGGCCGTATTGTTCGGCGGCGCTTGCGCGGGGCTGGGCGGCGCGTTTCTGTCGCTTGCCTATACCCCGTTCTTCATTCCGGGCATGACCGCGGGCCGCGGCTGGATCGC
>CAYVPC010000326.1:0-2849 GCA_964453555.1 uncultured Hyphomicrobiales bacterium
GTCCAACCCGGCCGAATTCGTTTCAGTAAGTGAGATCCTCTTCACCGCCGGGAGTTCAACATGCCGATTATCGATGCGCAGCTGCACGCCTATGAGCGCAATCATCCGGGCCGGCCGTGGCACGCCGCGCTGACCGGGCCGCCCGAGGCCACCGGCGATCAGACGGTCGCGGTGCTGGATGCCGCCGGCGTCGACGGCGCGATCCTGGTGTCGGCGTTCACGATGTACCGCTTCGACGCAAGCTATGCGGTCGCGGTGCGCAATCATTATCCAAACAAGTTCGCGCTGGTGAAGCCGGTCGATCCCGCCAACCCGTCCGTCGCCGAGGTGATCGCGGAGTGGAAGCGCACGCCGGGCGCGGTCGGCGTGCGCATGCTGCTGGTGCGCAGCGGACTTGCCGCGGACGCCGCCGATCCGGGCCTCAACCGCGTGCTCAAGGAGGCCGCGCGTCTGTCGCTGCCGGTCAACCTGCACATCGCCGGGCGGCTCGACCAGGGCATTGAGCTGATCCGCCGCAATCCCGATACGGAGGTCGTCGTCGATCATCTCGGCCTGGTGCAGCCGCATGTGCCGCCGAAGCCGGCCGAGCCGTGGGCCGAGCTGCCGAAGGTGCTCACGCTGGCAAAACTTCCGCACGTCGCCATCAAGATCACCGGCGCCTGCACGCTGTCGCTCGAGCCGTTCCCTTATAACGACATCTGGGATCCGGTCTGCCGCATGATCGACGCGTTCGGCATCGACCGCTGCCTATGGGGCACCGACTGGACGCGCGCGGTGAAATTCCTCACTTACGCGCAAGGCGTCGACGCGTTCCGTGTCACCAACCGCATCTCCGCAAGCGACAAGGCCAAATTGATGGGCGGCAACGTCACGCGCATTTACGGCTGGGCGCCGCGGCAAGGGTGAATTTCGCGCGACGGTCCCGCTCGCGGCCGGCCGCCGGCGGCCAGATTCAGTCCACCTTGATATCGGCGAAGGCGATGACCTTGGCCCACTTCCCGGCGGCATTGGCAATCAGCGCGCCAAATTGCGGCGGCGTCATCGTGTCCGGCTCAGCGCCCTGCGTCACGAAGCGCGCCTTCATCGCAGGATCGGCGATGATGGCATTGATGTTCTTGTTGAGCGTATCGACGATTTCGGCCGGCGTGCCCCTCGGCGCGCCAACGCCCGCCCAGCCGCTTCCCTCGTAGCCAGGCAGGGTATCGGCTATCGCGGGCACATCGGGTAACACCTCCATGCGCTTCATACTGGTCACGCCGAGCGCACGCAGCTTGCCGGTATTGATGTAGCCGAGCACCGGCGGCGCCGAGGCAAAGGCGAGCTGCACTTGGCCGGCGAGCAGATCGGCCAAATAAGAACCGCGATACGGCACGTGAACGATGTCCACGCCGGTCATCATGCGAAACAGCTCAAAGGCGAGATGCGGCGCCGTCCCAGCGCCCTGCGAAGCAAGGTTGAGCTTGCCCGGATTGGCCTTGGCGTAGGCAATGAGCTCGGACAGCGTGTTGGCCGGGACCGACGGATGGACCGTGACGACGAAGGGCGTGTAACCGAGGAACGCGATCGGCGCGATGTCGCGGATGAAATTGAAATCGAGATTTGGGTAGAGCGCGGCGTTGGAGGCGTTGCCGGAAATCATCACCAGGAGCGTGTAGCCGTCCGGTGCTGCCCGTATGACGTACTCAGCGCCCACGTTTCCCCCGGCGCCCGGCTTGTCCTCGACGACGAAATCCTGACCGAGCCGATGCGACAGCGGCTCGGCGACGAGCCGCGCCATCACGTCGGGCGCGAGGCCTGCCGGAATGTCGACGATCATGTGCACCTGCCGTGTCGGATAAACCTCCGCGCTCGCCAGCTTAGGCATCAACGGCAGACCGGCGGTAGCAGTTGCGAGCTGGAAAAATATGCGGCGGGAAAATCTCATCTGTTTCCTCCGATCCGTCGGCTTGTTTTCAGCCATGATTCCCCTGGCTTCGTATTGCCTCACGAGATCAAGTCCAGAACGGAAGTCGAGCCTACCACAATGTCAGAGAATGGTCCGATGTCGCCAGAAGGGTCACGCGCGAAGAAAATTAGTGGTCAATTCTATACAGACTCGTCTTCCGGATGAGCCATAGCCTTCGAATTGTTCTCAACCACGATTCACGACACGATTCACTAGACGTCGGACGTTGAGGCGCGGCCACGCGGATTGGCGCCTTTTTCGACCACGTTAAAAGCTTTGCGCAGGAGTTTATGCAGAAGACCAATTTCAAGGCACAATTCACCAACGCCGCAGATGCCTGTGCTCTCGCTCAGAGCATTGTCGATACCGTGCGCGAACCTGTCGTGGTCCTCGACAAAGGGTTACGCGTGATCGCTGCGAGCCGCTCCTTCTACTCCGCATTCAAGGTGAGTCCCGAGGAGACGCAGGGCAGGCTTCTTTACGCATTAGGTGATGGACAGTGGGATATTCCAAAACTTCGCGTGCTGCTGGATAAAATCATACCGGAACACGGCGTGATCGAGGATTATGAAGTGGAGCATGCGTTCCCGAAACTCGGACACCGCACTATGCGTTTGAATGCCCGCCAGGTGTTCTACGAGGGCGGCGCCGACACAACCATTCTGCTCGGAGTCGAGGATGTCACCGAGCGGCGCATGTTGGAGCGCCAAAAGGACGAGCTATTGATACAGAAGGACCTGTTGCTCAACGAAGTTCAGCACCGCGTTGCCAATAGCCTGCAAATTATTGCAGGCATTATTTTGTCGAAAGCAAGCACGGTCAGTTCCGAGGAAGCGCGGCTGCTTTTGCAGGACACTCATGATCGAGTCATATCGATGGCGACCGTTCAACAACAACTCAATGC
>CAYVPC010000327.1:0-2807 GCA_964453555.1 uncultured Hyphomicrobiales bacterium
TGCGCTTGGGCCCGTCGCCCTGCATCTTGATGGCGATGTCCTTGATGTTGAGCACAATGTCGGTCACGTCCTCGCGCACGCCGGTGATCGAGGAGAACTCGTGCAGCACCCCGTCAATATGCACCGACTGGACGGCGGCACCCTGCAATGAGGACAACAGAATACGGCGCAGCGCATTGCCGAGCGTCACGCCGAAACCGCGTTCGAGCGGCTCGGCGACGACTGTCGCAACGCGCCGCGCGTCGGTCCCGGCTGAGACCTGCAGCTTGCCCGGCCTGATCAGTTCCTGCCAATTCTTCTGGATCGTCACGTTATCACCCATCGCGTTGCGCGGCGCGAGCGCGTCGCGCGTCCCACTCCGCTCCGTGGGGCCCAAGTCGTTGCCATGGTCGAGCGGCGGCGAATGTTCAATTTCCATCTGTTATCCTATACGCGCCGCCGCTTGCGCGGACGGCAGCCATTGTGCGGGATCGGCGTCACGTCGCGGATTGACGTAATGGTGAAACCGGCCGCCTGTAGCGAGCGCAGCGCCGATTCACGGCCTGAGCCCGGCCCCGCAACCTCGACTTCAAGCGTGCGCATGCCATGTTCCTGCGCCTTCTTGGCGGCGTCCTCGGCGGCGACCTGTGCCGCGTAGGGAGTTGATTTGCGCGAGCCTTTGAAGCCCATCGTTCCCGCCGACGACCAAGCGATGGTATTGCCTTGCACGTCGGTAATCGTGATCATGGTGTTGTTGAACGTGGCATTCACGTGCGCGACGCCGGAGGCGATGTTTTTTCGTTCGCGGCGCCGTACGCGCGTGGCTTCTTTACCCATTCTGAGCCCTTTCGGATCGGAACCGGCGGTCCCGGCCCGTCACATCGTTCCTGGTTGACGCGCTATTTCTTCTTGCCGGCAATAGGCTTGGCCGGACCCTTGCGGGTGCGTGCGTTAGTATGGGTGCGCTGGCCGCGGACCGGCAAGTTGCGGCGGTGGCGCAATCCGCGATAGCAGCCGAGATCTTGCAGCCGCTTGATGTTCATGGCGACCTCACGCCGTAAATCGCCCTCAACGATATAGTCGCGGTCGATCACCTCGCGCAGCTGCAATACTTCCTGGTCGGTCAGTTGCGAAACCCGGCGCGCGTCCGGAATCGAAACCTTATGCATGATCTCCTCGGCCCGGGCCGGGCCAATGCCATGGATGTACTGCAGCGCCACGACGACGCGCTTGTTGGTCGGGATATTGACGCCAGCGATACGGGCCACGTCAGCTGCTCCTTATGCGGGCGAGCCCGGTGTTTTCCGGTGCCGCCCGGCCACTTCAGTCGATTCGAATGTCACCTGAGGCCACAAACGTAAAAAGCCAACGACTGCCTGCCGCCGCGGCTTGGCATCGCTGCTAAATCTCCGACCGGATATTCTGGGCTTATTAATGGACTCCTCGCGCTTTCGTCAACCCGGCTAGCGATTTCGTGTACAACTTCGTCTAACCTCGCTTGTTTCGCCGCCTTGCCTTGGGTTTTGTCCTCGATCTAGCCAGCCTCTGAACGCGCCTTGGAGCGGACCTTGGGGACCGGCCGCTTGCGGGACGCTCTTCTCCGGGTCTTGGATTTTTTTCCTAGATGCGACGCGTTGCGCTTCGGCCCGGCCTTGGCTTTGGGCTTTACAGACCTGTTCACGGACCGGGGAGCGTCCGCCACGTTAGCGAGCACGCCTTCGATCTGGCGGGCGACCTCGGTAATCGGCGCCATGCCGTCAACCGAGCGCAGTACGCCGCGGCGCCGGTAATAGGCGATCAGCGGCTCGGTCTGGCTGCGATAGGCTTCGAGCCGCCGGCGCAGAACGTCCGGGTTGTCGTCGGGGCGCAGCGCCTCGCCGCGGGCCGTCATCTCGGCGATGCGGCTTTCGATCCGCCGGATCAACGCCGCCTCGTCGACCTTGAGCTCGATCACGGCGTCGAGCGCGAGCCCGTGCTTCGCCAGCATGCGATCGAGCGCCTCGGCCTGCGGCACGGTGCGCGGGAAGCCATCGAGGATGAAACCCTTGCGTGCGTCCGGCTGATCGATGCGCTGCTCGACGATGGTCACGACCACGTCGTCGGGCACGAGCGCGCCTTGCGCCATGATGTTCTGCGCCTGCCGGCCGATCGGGGTGCCGGCCTTGACGGCCGCACGCAGCATGTCGCCGGTCGAAAGCTGGACAAGCCCATACTTGGCGACCAGATGCTGGGCCTGCGTTCCCTTGCCCGCCCCCGGCGGCCCCAGCAGTATGAGTCTCATCTGCGACGCCCCCGCAGCTTGGAACGCTTGATCAAGCCTTCGTATTGGTGCGCCAGCAGATAGCCCTGCACTTGCGCGACAGTATCCATGGTCACGCTGACCACGATCAGGAGTGAGGTCCCGCCGAAATAAAACGGCACCTTCGCGTAGGAGATCAGCATTTCGGGGAACAGGCAGACCACCGCCAGATAGGCGGCGCCGATCACCGTGATCCGCGACAGCACATAATCGATGTATTCGGCGGTGCGCTCGCCCGGCCGGATGCCGGGAATAAAGCCGCCATGCTTTTTCAGGTTGTCGGCGGTCTCGGTCGGATTGAACACAATCGCCGTGTAGAAAAAGGCGAAGAATACGATCAGCCCGACATAGAGCAAAAGAAACAGCGGCTGCCCGTGTGAGAGCTGAGTGGTAATGAGCGTAAGCCATCCCGGCCCTTGGCCACCGCTGAAATTGGCGAGCGTCGTCGGCAACAGCAAGAGCGAAGAGGCGAAGATCGGCGGAATGACGCCCGAGGTGTTGAGCTTGAGCGGCAGGAACGAGCTCTGCC
>CAYVPC010000328.1:0-2802 GCA_964453555.1 uncultured Hyphomicrobiales bacterium
AGCTCGATCTCGACCCGCGGCAGGCAGAAATTCTCGTGCGGCACGCGGGCGCCGTCGGCGATCATCATATGGTCAAGCAGATGACCGTAATCAGGCTCGTCGATCTGCGACGAGCGCTGCATTGCCTTCGAGGTCAAGCCGACCTTGTGGCCGATCAGTCTGGCGCCGGCTGCGATCTTGCGGTTGGCGACCTCGGTCGAGATCGCATAGGCGTCTTCCATGGTGATGCCGGGCCAGGTCTTCGACAGTTGCACCGCCTGCTTGCGCGCCTTTTCCGCGGCGAGAAGGATATCGGCGGCTTTGTTGCGATCGGCGTCGGACATCATGGCGGCTGTACGCTCCGTGGACGATTGCAGACGATTACTGACAAATGGCGCGGGTGACGGTGGTCACGATCGGGCAATCGTGCCGGTCGAGCGTCTGGCCGGCCGCCAGCGCGGTTGTGTCGCACGCCTCGGCGGTGCGGACGTCGAGCGGCCGGCCGCCGGTAAAGCCTTTGGCGCGGCAACCGTTCGCCGCGGCGGTTTCGCAATCGGGCGCGCCGTTCGGCGCTTTCGCACAAATTTCGCGCACGTCGACCATGCGGGTGCCGGGCAGCTTCACGATCGTGGTTGCCGCGCTCTTGGTGGCGTCTACCGCGCCCTTCACGGCGTCCTGCGCGACGGTGGCGGCGTCCTTGGTGACGTCGACGGATTTTTTCCCGAACAAGCCGAATGAATCGTCCCACCAGACTTTCATCTGTTGCAGGAAGCCGGGTTTCTCGGCGGGCGGCGGTTGCGGCGGGATGACCGGCGCGGTCACCGCCGGCGCGGGAGTTGCGGCGGGCGTTTTGTCGTCCTGCGCGGCGGCGCCGGCCGCTGAGACCGCCAGCGCCAAGAGCGCGATGCAAGCAGCGTCGCGGAAGATCATGCGCGTCCTGAAACCCGTCATGGCTGTGCGGTCAGAATACGCGCACCAAGGCGGTAATGCCAACGAAGGCTGGCGGCGGCGAGCGGTGTTATCGGCGGCTCTCGCGCCAGCGCGACCGGACGAACCAGGCGAAGCCGGCCAAGAATAAGACGGCGACGACAGCATCGAAGTCGTGGAAAAGCTTGCGGAATGTCGGATCGCTGTCCCAGCGCGCGCCGAGCAGATAGCCGGCGTAAGCGAGCGCGAAGCACCACGGCCAGGAGCCGAGGAACGTGTAGATCTGGAACTTCATCATCGGCATCCGCGCCAGCCCGGCTGGAAAGGCAATGAAGGTCCGAACCACCGGCAGCAGGCGGCCGAAAAAGACCGTGGCGGCGCCGTAGCGGGCAAAAAACCGGTCGGTGCGTTCAAGCTCGGCATGGCTGATCAGCACGTATTTGCCCCAGCGTTCGAGCACTGACCTGCCGCCCTTGGCGGCCACGTAATAGGCGATGGTCGAGCCGACATTGCAGCCCAGCGCGCCCGCCGTCGCCGCGCCGATCAAACCGATCTTGCCGATCGAGACGAGATACCCGGCGAACGGCATGATCAGCTCGGAGGGAAGCGGGATGCATGCCGATTCGATCGCCATGAGAAAGACGATGCCGGCGTAGCCGGCGGCCGAAATGACTTCGACGATCCAGGCAGCGAGTGCCGAAATGACCTGGTCAATCATCGCCGGCCGGAATGGCTTATCAAAAAGGGAAGATCAGCGCCGTTTGCGCAGACGGCGGCTTTCGAGCATGACGATCTTGCGGCGGGCGTTTTCGTCGGGAATTTTCTTCGGCACCTTCTCGGCGATGCCGAGCAGCCGCTCGCGGCGATCCATCTCTTTCCAGACGTCGTCCGGGCGGATGTTGGAAGCGACCCACAGGACGACAAGATTGTAGATGAGGTCGGCGCTTTCCTTCACGACCGCGTCGCGGTCGCCGTGCATCGAGTCGATGACGACCTCGACCGCTTCTTCGGCGAGCTTCTTGGCCATCTTGCTGCGGCCTGAACGCAGGAGCCGCGCCGTCCGCGACGTGGACGGATCGTCGTGCCGGCAAGCGAGCGCCGCTTGATAGAGGCGGTTGATCGAATCAGGCATCTTGCCAATCAGAATACCGCGATATCGTCGCAATTGTGTTAATTCTATTAAAGGCCTGAGCCAGATCAGCTCGCTCGGCGCCTGCAATCAATTTTTTACTCTTCCTGCGCCAGCAGGCCGGCATTGCCGCCCGACGCCGCGGTGTTGATCGTCACGGCCTGTTCGGCGGTAAAACAACGCAGATAATTCGGGCCACCGGCCTTCGGCCCGGTGCCGGAGAGCCCGGTCCCGCCGAAAGGCTGGGTGCCGACCACCGCGCCGATCATGTTGCGATTGACGTAAACGTTGCCGTGCGGCAACCGCGCGGCGACGCGCTCGACGGTGAGGTCGATGCGCGAATGGATGCAGAGCGTCAGCGCCGTGCCGTTCGCCGCAATGTCGGCGAGGAGCGCGTCGAGGCCATCGGCGGGCCAGCGCACGACATGCAGCACCGGTCCGAACACCTCCTCCTTCAGCTCGCGGGCACGGTCGAGCTCAACGATCGCGGGGACGACATATGTGCCGCCGCCCGGCAGCGCGGCTTCGCCGGCCCAGCGGTAGCGCAGGCGCCCGCCGCGACGCATCTGCGCGATCCAGCCCTCGAGCTTGTCGCGCGCTTCGGCGTCGATCACCGGCCCGACATGGGTCGACGGTTCGCGCGGATCGCCGACTTTGAGTTCGTGCGCCGCGCCGGTCAGCATGTCGAGCATGGAAGCGGCGACGTCCTCCTGCAGGCAGAGCAGCCGCAGCGCCGAGCAGCGCTGGCCGGCGGAGCGGAACGCCGA
>CAYVPC010000329.1:0-2801 GCA_964453555.1 uncultured Hyphomicrobiales bacterium
AATCGAAGTGCCGGGCGAGGCGGCGAGCATCATCAATCCCATGATCGAGGTGCCACCCACGGTCTCGCCACAGCGCATGACGCGCACGTCGGCGTCGAATTTCTCCACCGTCTGGACGAATTTGGCAGATGCGCGCGCGTGCAGGCCCTTGCGGTTGCAGATCGCCAGTTTGCGGACCACCGCGCCGTCGCGGAACGCCCGCTGATCGGCACATTCTTCGCTGTGAGGGGCAGGCGCGCTCATTTTCCGGTCAACACGCGGCTCGCGATGGTGACGTATTTGCGGCCCGCATCCTGGGCGGCGGCGACCGCTTCCGCTAGCGGGCATTCGTCGCGCACTTTGGCCAGCTTGACCAGCATCGGCAGATTGATGCCGGCGAGGACTTCGACCTTGGGCCTGCTCATCACCGAAATGGCGAGGTTCGACGGCGTGCCGCCGAACATATCGGTGAGGATAGCGACCCCGTCGCCGCTATCGACCCGCTTGACCGCTTCGATGATGTCCTTACGGCGGGCCTCGACGTCGTCGTCCGGCCCGATGGTCACCGCTTCGATCTGGTGCTGAGGGCCTACGACGTGTTCCAAGGCCGCGCGGAACTCGACAGCCAGCCGCCCGTGGGTCACAAGCACAAGGCCAATCATGGAACTCCCCGCGGGCGCGTCCCGGGTGCACCGCACGAAAGGGTGCTCATCTTGACCATCCGAAGCCCAAGCGCAAGGGGCATTTTCGAGTGAATCTGACGCCTGTTGCATTGCGATAGCGCCGGGTCGAAATCGGAGTTCGGCGGCCGCCGGGATGCCCGATAGAGGGCGAGCCAACGCAACGGGCGGCTTGTCTGAACTCTACGGGGACTATGGTTAACCAATCTCCAATTGGCCCCAGGCCGGCCTAAACCCAGCTATCCGGGGCTGAATTGATGACCGCCAGCACCATCGGCAAGGCCGCCGCACCCGCTGCGACGGGGAGTCGCGGAAGCGAAATACCCTCAATTTCACTCCTCCGCCGCGCATCTTCCGGCAAACGGCTGGCGTCCGCCGCAGCAAGATCGACGACGAGGCCGACTACCGCGCACGCCTCGTGTGGCAGCCGCAGCAATCCGGCGCCGCGCACTTCAATCAGGCCGGCGAGTTTCTCGGCCGGGCTCGCCAGCAACCGTCCGTCAGCGGCTTTGAGATGGACGCGGTCGTCGGCGACGAGGCGCGCGAAGCGGAGCCTGCCGCCGTAGCCGGCCTCGATCAGATCGAATGCAAGCCGCGACTTGCCGGATCCGGACGGCCCGCGGATCAGCACGGCGCGCGCGCCGGTCAGCACGGCCGAGGCGTGAACAGTCGCCGACGTCATCCGGGAAAGAGCGGAAAAGAGACAGGCATCACGTCGCCGGCAGACGCACGACAAAGCGCGCGCCGGTAACCGTCAGCGTTCCGTCGGCAGCGGTCGCAGTCCGGTTTTCGACCCAGATGCCGCCGCCATGCGCTTCGACGATCTGCTTCGAGATCGAAAGTCCGAGCCCGGAATTCTGGCCGAATCCCTGATGCGGGCGGTCGGTGTAGAAGCGCTCGAAAACCTTGTCGACGGCGTCAGGCCGCACACCCGGACCATCGTCGTCGACCAGAATGTCGATATGGTTCTTGATCCGCCGGCAGGTGACGCGCACCGTGCCGCCGGCCGGCGAGAAGGAGCGGGCGTTCTCGATGAGATTGTCGACCACCTGACCGAGGCGCGAATCGTGCCCGGGCGCCTGAAACGACCGCGCGCCGCCGCCCTCGAAGCGCAGCGTCACCCGCACACCGTCATCACGTTTTACTTCATTGGCGACGCCGACCAGAGTGCTGAGGAGTTTTGCCAGATCGACCGGGGCCGCTTCCTGACGCTGCAACTCGGCGTCGAGGCGGCTCGCGTCGGCAATATCCGAGATCAGGCGATCAAGCCGTTTGACGTCATGCTGGATGATGTTGAGCAGCCGCGCGCGGCTCTCCTCGGTCTTGGCAACCGGCAAGGTCTCCACCGCCGAGCGTAGCGAGGTCAGCGGATTTTTCAGTTCGTGCGCGACGTCGGCGGCAAAACTTTCGATCGCCTCGATCCGGCTGTAGAGCGCGCTGGTCATGGCGCGCAAGGTGCCGGAAAGGTGGCCGATCTCGTCGCGCCGCCGGGTGAAATCGGGAATTTCAACGCGCGAACGGATTCGTCGCCGCACGCTTTCCGCCGCGTCCGCCAGCCGCCGGACCGGTTCGGCGATCGTGCCGGCGAGAAGGATTGAGAGAACGATCATGACGCCGGCGGCAACCAGGAAGACTTTCAAGATGGCGAGTCGCTCGGCTTCCACCATGTCGTCGATGTCGGCGCCCTGCGTCGAGAGCATCAGCGCGCCGCGCACCGCGCGGAAGCGCTGCACCGGCACCGCGACCGAAACGATCACGTCACCGTGGTCGTTGATGCGCACCATGCTGGCGTTCTGGCCGGCAAGCGCCTGCGCCACTTCCGGATAGCCGCGCCCACTGAGCGCGCCGAGCTCGTGGTAAAGCGGAAGATCGCCGCGTCCGAGCCAACGCCGTACGGCGGTGTAGGCGCGTTCGAACAGCCCCGGTCTCTCGGTGTTGGGTGGCGGCAAGTCGTAACGCAACACGTCGCCGCGGCCGAACAGACTGCGGCTGTCGACCAGCAGGACGCCGTCACGATCGTAAATACGCGCGCGCGTTTTCGTCGGCGAGACCAGGCGCCGCAGCACCGGCGCCACGCGTTCCGGATTGATCGGAAAATCGATGCCGTAGAGTGCGTCCTCGGATGGGCCGTAGCTCTCGCCC
>CAYVPC010000330.1:0-2790 GCA_964453555.1 uncultured Hyphomicrobiales bacterium
TGGCGTCGGGCAGCTTCATCAGCTTGTTGAAGATGGAATCGTATTGCGCGCGCGGATCGCCGTTCTGGAAATCGGTGCGGCCGGTGCCGCGGATCAAGAGCGTGTCGCCGGTAAAGACCCGGTCGGCCAGTAAGAACGAATAGGAATCGTCGGTGTGGCCGGGCGTATAGAGAACGTCGAGGCTCAAGCCTTCGATGCTGATGCGCTCGCCTTCGGCCACCCGCATGGAGACAACGTCAGCGTGAGTCTGTTCGCCCATCACCGTGATGCAATGCGTCTGGTCTCGCAGGGCGCCCAGCGCGGTCACGTGATCGGCGTGCAGATGCGTGTCGACGGCCTTGACCAGTCTGAGGTCGAGCTCGCGCACAAGCTGGAGATAACGATCGACCCGCTCGAGCACCGGATCGATGATCAGCGCCTCGCCGCCTTGCCGGCTGGCCAGCAGATAAGTGTAAGTGCCCGAGGTGGAGTCGAAAAGCTGGCGAAAGATCATGCGCGCCTCCACGCTCTCCCTAGGAAAGTTGCCGCGCGGCCGCCGCTGCGCAGCCTTCCGGCTTGAAGTATCGCTTCGTCGATGCCGGATTGTTTAGCAGCGCCGCCTGCGGCCGGATCGGCCGTGGCACAAATTCGCCGCCGCAATTCGGGCAACGTCCTTTGAGCAGGTTATCCACGCAGGCTCGGCAGAATGTGCATTCGAACGAGCAGATCATGGCGTCGCGGGATTCCGGCGGCAGATCGCGGTCGCAACACTCGCAGCTTGGCTTGAGCAAAAGCATGACCGGGCTCCTATTCCGAGTCCGGCCAATTGTAGCGCGGAAGTGGTTGCGCCGCGAGCGTCGGAACGGGAATGCCTAGCTGCGTTCCACCGGAAGATCCGGGCGCCCGCCCCATTCGGTCCAAGAGCCGTCGTAGAGGCCTTTCGGCTCTTTGCCGATCGATTCAAGCGCAAATGTAAGAATCGCCGCGGTCAGGCCCGAGCCGCAGGAGGTGATGATCGGCTTGTCGAGATCGACGCCGGCGTCTTTGAAGGCCGCCTCGATGCGCCCGCGTTGCGCAAGCTGGCCGCTTTCGACCAGCTGCGTGAAAGGCACGTTGAACGAACGCGGCATGTGGCCGGAGCGCAATCCCGGACGCGGCTCCGGGGCCTTGCCGGAAAAGCGTTCGGCTGAACGCGCATCGACGACCTGGACGCTGTCGCCCACCAAGGCCATGCGCACATCGGCCAGCATCGCGACGGCGCCGACATTCATTTCGGCGTTGAACTTCCGCGGCTCCCGCTTGACGTCGCCTTTTTCAAGCGGTCGGCTCTCGGCCTTCCATTTCGGCAGTCCGCCGTCGAGGATGTAGGCTTTCTTCGCGCCGAAAAGACGAAACGTCCACCACACCCGCGGCGCCGAATAGAGTCCGGCACTGTCATAGACGACGACGCTGTCGCCGTCGCCGATACCGAGCGCGCCGACCACAGCGCCGAATTGCGCCGGGCCGGGCAGCATATGCGGCAGCTCGGTCGAATGATCGCTGACAGCGTCGATGTCGAAGAACACGGCGCCGGGGATATGCCCCTCGCGATATTCGGCCAGCATGTCGCGTTTCTGCGCCGGCAACGGATACGAGCCGTCGACAACGACCACATTGCGGTCGCGCAAATGCTCGGCCAGCCAATCGGTGGAAACCAGCCAGCGGCTGGTCGGGGAGGGCTTGGAGCTGTCTTCGGGTCTGAGCATGGTCGATCTGCACGACAACGCGGCTATGGCCGCGATGTTCAAGCGTAGGGAACTTTGATTTGTGAGCGGCGCTCGAGCCAGGCCGGGACCGGCAGTTTTTTCTCGCGCAGGAATTGCGGATTGAACAGCTTCGATTGGTAGCGGGTGCCGTAATCGCACAGGATCGTCACGATAGTGTGGCCAGGTCCGAGCTCCTTGGCGAGCCGGACGGCGCCGGCGATGTTGATGCCGGACGAGCCGCCGAGGCACAGGCCCTCATGTTCGAGCAAATCGAAAATGATCGGCACCGCTTCCTGGTCGGGGATCTGATAGGCGACGTCGATCGGCGCGCCTTCCAGATTTTTGGTGATGCGGCCCTGGCCGATGCCTTCGGTGATCGAGGAGCCTTCGGATTTCAGTTGGCCGGTCGTGTAGTAGCTGTAAAGCGCGGCGCCCATCGGGTCGGCGAGCGCGATGCGCACGGCCTTGTTGAAAGATTTGAGCGCGATCGCCACGCCGGCGAGCGTGCCACCGGTGCCGACGGCGGATACGAAGCCGTCGACCTTGCCGTCGGTCTGCCGCCAGATTTCCGGCCCGGTCGTCTCGATGTGTCCCTGCCGGTTGGCGACGTTGTCGAACTGGTTGGCCCAGATGGCGCCGTTCTTTTCGGTCTTGGCCAGTTGCTCGGCGAGCCGGCCGGAGAGCTTCACATAGTTGTTCGGATTGGAGTAGGGCACGGCCGGCACCTCGACGAGCTCGGCGCCGCACAGCCGGAGCATATCCTTCTTCTCGCTGCTCTGGGTTTCCGGGATGACGATTACCGAACGAAAACCCATCGCATTGCCGACGAGCGCAAGCCCGATGCCGGTATTGCCGGCGGTGCCCTCGACGATGACGCCGCCGGGCTTGAGCGTGCCTTTTTTCACCGCGTCCTGAATGATGAATAAAGCGGCACGGTCCTTGACCGACTGGCCGGGATTCATGAATTCGGCTTTACCGAGAATATTGCAACTGGTGGCGGCGGATACGCGCTCAAGCTTGATCAACGGCGTATTGCCGATCGCCTCGACAATTCCTTGACTAAACT
>CAYVPC010000331.1:0-2771 GCA_964453555.1 uncultured Hyphomicrobiales bacterium
CATCGTCCGGCCAAGCGCGGGGTCTATTATCGCCGAGATCGACGGCGTCCATCACGATCTCATTGGCCGCTCCACCGAAGAGATTGTCGATCTCGGCATCGCGCTGGTGCCGGAGGGCCGCCGGCTTTTCCCCAAGCTGACGGTCGAAGAAAATCTGCTATTGGGCGCCTTCCGCCGCACCGCGCGGGTGGAGCTTCATCGCAATCTCCAAGTATGCTTCGAGACCTTCCCGCGTCTCGCCGAGCGGCGCGGCCAACTGGCCGGCAGCATGTCCGGCGGCGAGCAGCAGATGCTGGCGCTGGGACGCGCCTTGATGCTGGCGCCGAAGATCTTGCTGGTCGACGAGCCGTCGGTCGGACTGGCGCCCATCCTGGTCAGCCGCACTATCGACGCGATCGCCGAGATGAAGGAACGCTACAAACTCACCGTACTGATGGCCGAGCAGAACTTCACCCAGGCCATCCGCATCGCCAACCGCGGCTATGTGATCGTGCACGGAAAGATCGCCTTCGAAGGCGGCTCCGCCGACGCGCTCAACAACAACGATCTGATCAAGAAATTTTATCTGGGTCTGTGAGCACGATCTCGCGACCGGGCGGCTTGCGGCTACTTCTTCGCGTCAATGTAGGGATAGATCACGTCGCCGGTCTTGTAGCGCGCGGGTGTCAGGATCACCTGCTTCTCCATATCGCTGAACTCCGCAATATCGCTTGAACGAATGTTGCGGTATTGCACTTGCAGCATGCGCGATTGCGTCCATTCGCCGTCGGGACCGAATTGCAGATTACCGATGATGGTCTTGACGGTGTTGGCGTGGAGGTATTGCGCCAGCGCGGCATCGTCGACCCCGTGCGTGGCCTCAACCGCGGCGCCGAGAACTTCCAGGTCGGCATAGCCGAACGGCGGCAGATTATAACCGAGCGGACCGACGCCTTCGGCGGCGGCGCGCGCCTGATATTTGGCGAGGAATTCCGCCGCTCCGGGAACAGCATGGTCTTGGTCGGCAGCCAGGAATCGTAGTTCACGACCCCATTGAGCAACGGTCCAAGTTGCATTTTGATGGCCGTGCTTTGCAAACCGACCATAGCGCCGCCCATGAGCTTGGGGGTGAAGCCGACCTCGTTGACCGCTCGCAACATGCCGACAGTACCCACCGGGTAAGTGCAGATCACCAGCACGTCGGGATTGATTGCCGCTATTGCGTGCACGATAGACTCAAATCCGTCGTCGCCGGCGGGTAAGTACGATCGTAAACAACCGTCATTCCCACCGCCTCGGCATTCTCCCGCGCTCCCTCGGCGGCGTTACGGCCGAATTCGGCGTCGGCGGCGATGATCGCGACCGTCTGCGGCTTCGGTTTCTGCGCCGCCGTCACCTCGAACAGGCCCACCGTTACCGCGCGCTTGGCGTCCGGCCCGTTGGCATTGATGGAAAAATATCGCGGATAGTGAAATTCATCGTTCACCGCCGTCCCGAACAGGCCGATAAATAATTTATTGCGCTGCATCGCCACGACCAGCGCCGGCGCGACCATATTGGTCGCGAAATGATCAGATCGACTTTGTCGACGTCGAGCAGCTTGGTGTAAATATCCGGCACGTTCGCCGGATTGCTCTGATCGTCGTAATAGACGAGCTTGACCGGACGGCCGAGCAGACCACCCTTGGCGTTGGTATCCTCCTCCCAGATTTTCATGCCAACCAGCGCCGCCTTGCCGTTGGCCGCCAGCTGGCCCGATAAGGCGATGCCTAGCCCGATCTTGATTCGGCTCCGCGGCAAATCCGGACGACGGCGACATCAATGCGGCGGTGAGCAAGATTGCGGCTGCGGCACAGTGCGGAGCAGCTTCATGCATTGGATCCCCTAGTGGACCGGAAAATCGAAATAGGTGGCGGGAAAGGGCTCGTGCACCAAAGTGAAGTGCCACCATTCGCGATCGTAGGGGCGAAATCCGCGTCGCCGCATCGCCGTGGCGAGTAAAGCGCGGTCGGCCCTGGCTTCCGTGCTTACGTCGGCACTGCCGGGCCATGAGCGGGTGCTGAAGAAGTCGAATGGCGTACCCATGTCGAGCTCACGGCCGTCGCGCGCCAGCGTCAAGTCGATTGTGGAGCCGCGCGAATGGCCGGAATGCGAGGAAATATAGCCGTCCCGGAACAGTGTGCTTTTATCCACGTCGGGATAAAATTCCCGCTTGCCGGCGACATCGCCCAAGTCGCGTGCCCAGCGCATAAAATTGGCGACCGCCCGCACCGGCCGATAGCAGTCGAATACCTTGAGGGTAAGGCCGCTTTGAGCAATGTCGCGCGCCACCTCGGCCAGCGCCGTAGCTGCGGCTTGCGTGAGCAGGCAGCGCGGCGCCTCGTAACCGTCGATCGGCCGGCCGACGAAGTTGTGCGAGCCGGCATAGCGCATTTCGACGATCAATCCCGGCACAATAGTGGCGGCGTCGACAAAGGCTGCGGGCCGTTCCTGGGCGAGCACACCGTGTGCACCAAGCGCCGCAATGATCGCGGTGGCGAGCGTGTCCCTCAATGCAGACACGCATTGACCTCGATGGTCACATGCGAGAGACCGCTCAAATCCGCTAGACGCTGTTTGTAGACCGACGGCGCTTGCGGCGCGTCGGACACGACCGAGGCCATGACCGCCGCGTGACCGGGGCCCACCTGCCATAAATGCAGGTCCGTCACCCGGTCGCCGCCGATCTCGATGCGCTCGCGGATGCGCCGGGCAAGCTCCGGATCGGGAACGGTGTCGAGCAGAACGCCGCC
>CAYVPC010000332.1:0-2766 GCA_964453555.1 uncultured Hyphomicrobiales bacterium
CTTTTCGCCCGTGGCGAAAATTGAGGACACTTCGGATTGTCAGGGTCTTGAGCGCCTTGCGATGGCGACCAATCGAATCAGATGCTGCGCCGCGACAGGTTCCATGTCGAGTGATAGGTACGGAATCGTACATCAATGGCTTGTGAATTATTGACGCACAAAAGTAGCCACCCGAAAACTCAAAAGGCACCAGAGGCTTAGGAAATGGACCAGTACCCTGAAGCTGAATAGATCGGGAAACGAGAACAACTTCGACCCGCGCGCGGGTTTATCGGGGGACGGGCCATTCCGGCAATCTCACGGTCGTATAGGCAGAGCGCCGGTTTGTGCGGCGAGGTCGATCCGCGAGCTTGTCGGCGATCCTCTGTGCATATCGGCGTAATTTACGGAAGGTGTATTGCCTCATTCGTTTGGGGCGCTTGATGACGTTTGGCGACTGATAGTAACCAAGGCGCCGGTAGATTAATTCGAGACGATCTTTTTTCCGCCGGTTAGTGCTTATCGATTGGCACGCATAGATCAGGTCACAGCATCGGCGGCAGAAATATCCCGCGAAGGCGCAGAACAATCTTGCGTAGCGCTTCTCGCAATTTGGGCAGACCAGCCACGGCCTTGTGCCGTTTTCGAAGCATCGGCTGTAGCTGATAGGCAGATATTGCGGCCGGTCGGAACCGCGCCAGAGGATCGTTATACATCCCGGTTCAACGATAATGGTCTTGAGCTCCGGCCATTTTAGCCCAGCGTCGAGGATGCATCTGCGGCCGTTCAGGAAGCCTGCTCTGCGAAGACTGCATATGTCGATTGCCGTGCCCCTGAAATCTTCGACAATGGGGCGGCTCATTAGGCCACTTCGCCCCGGTATCGTGGCTTCGCCAATCGTCGGGCTTTCCTCAGCGCCGCTTCGAATCTCGGGTCGTCCACAATGATCGGGACGACGCTTTCGACGAGGTAGGCCAGCAGTTCATCTTTGGTCATGCCATCGAACGGTGAGGCCGGAGCCGGTTCGATCTGCTTCGGAACAAGATCAGCAACAAGCCGAGCGTAGATTAATCCATAGCAGCGTTCCCGGTCGCACCGACAAGATCAACATGAACGTCAAGGCGGGTAGTTATGTGGTTCCGGCTGACGTGGTTTCAGGCTTGGGCCTAGGCAATAGCTTGGCTGGCAGTAAGCGCATCGAGGGCATGTTCGCAACGAATCCGCTCGCTATCGCCTCGCACTTCCGTCCATTCCGTCCGCCGCAGGGACCGAGATTCCAAGGTCGTTTGGCTCGTGGCGGGATTGCACGAACAGTGCCGATAATCGTGGCCGGTGGGGAATTTTTGGTGCCGCCGGAATGGTTGCTTGCCAAGTGGGGCAATCTCGACCGAGCGCACAATGAGATGGACCGCTTCGTCGTGGAATCGAGGAAGCGACACAAAAAGACGTTGGCTAATCTTCCGGGGCCAAAAAAGTAATGCTTGCTTCGGACTCCAGCGGCAAGCGGGCGCAGACAATCCGCGATTGGAGGGCGCGCGGTTATACCAGTAGCCCACTGTCGCCAGCCGCCAAGCGGGCCGAACTTTTCAGTGCCCTAGACACATTCATCTCAGGGGCGGGCGGCTGGGTCATATCGGCGCCTGGCGCGTCTGCTGTTCAATCTGAGGCAGCGCCAGAGTCCAAAATCCCGCACGATCTAATTGCCATGGGGTTTGCTGTCTCTGCGGTGGGCGAGGGTTCGCGCATCATTCCCGGCGGCGTTGTCTCGGGACGATCACCGAACAAAGCACCGGCAGGCCCTACACACGGACTCATCTGGTCCGGTGCCGACCAGCATCTATGAGATTGCATTGCCGACGATGTAGGACGAATGCCGGAAGACCTCACGGAAGCGCAGCAAGCAGCCGCACTCCAGCGCCAAGACTTCAATTTCCGGCGCACTTCGGCGCGCCATTGAACGCGGCAAAGAATGTGCGCCGACAAGCATCAGCACCGCGCCGGGCTCTGAGCACCCGATAATCTGCATGGTGCCGCCGGAGTAAGACGGCGGGGAGCAGCTACCGTGAACGAATAGCGATCATATTCCCCGGATTTTCCCCGTCTCGTTGCGTCACTTTCGCGCTTCGTTCCGTTCTCACTGAACACGTTTGAAGCGGAAAACCTTAGTCAGATCAACATTTTCTTGAATACAAAAAGGTGCGGCCGGCTCCTGGGGAAGAGCCGGCCGCGCGAACCCGGTCTGGGGACGGGGAGGGGTGGGGACGTGACCGGGGTCGCAAACTCCTTTGGTAAAAAGTGGCCTGTTCGATCAGCGTGAGGTTGCCGTCGCCGGCTGCCGCGACGGCTCGCCGAGCGACACCCACACATTGGGGTCGGACTGCGACTGACGCTTCACGAAGCGGTAGCCGGTATCGGACCAGAGCAGGATCTGGTCGTTCTGGTTGTCGAGGATGTATTCGCCTTTGTCGGTCTTAACCGTCAGGACGGCGTGACCGTCGCCGTGCTTGTCGCGCACGACAGTGATCAGCAACGCCTCGCGCGGCCAGCCCGTCTGCATCAGCATGCGGCGTTTTTGCAGCACGTAATCTTCGCAATCGCCGTAGCCGTCGTCGGGATAATTCCACCGCTCGACCACACCCCAATGCTCCATATCGGTCATCGGCTTGACGTGCGTGTTGACGTATTGATTGACGCGCTCGAGATCCTTCCATGCCGCGGCCGACAACATCACATCGCGCGGCTGCGACGGCTTGGTCTTGCATTCCGGATCGTACTCGACGCAGAACT
>CAYVPC010000333.1:0-2766 GCA_964453555.1 uncultured Hyphomicrobiales bacterium
TGAAGCCGTTGTTCATCATCAACAGCGAATAGATCGCCTCGTGCACGCCAGTGGCGCCGAGCGAATGCCCGGTGAGCGATTTGGTGGCGGAGATCGGCGGGCATTTGTCGCCGGAGCCGAACACTTCGCGGATCGCCTCGATCTCCCTGAGGTCGCCGATTGGCGTCGAAGTGGCGTGCGGATTGATGTAATCGACTTTCTGCTTGATGTCCTTGAGCGCCAATCGCATGCAGCGCGCCGCGCCCTCGCCCGAGGGCGCCACCATGTCGGCACCGTCGGCGGTGGCGCCGTAACCGGCCATCTCGGCGTAGATGCGGGCGCCACGCGCCTTGGCGTGTTCGAGTTCCTCCAGCACCACCACGCCGGCGCCGGCCGAGATGACAAAGCCGTCGCGGTCGACGTCATAGGCGCGTGAAGCCCTGGCCGGCGTGTCGTTGAACTTCGACGACAGCGCGCCCATGCCGTCGAACAGCACTGTCAGCGTCCAGTCGAGTTCCTCGCAGCCGCCGGCGAACATCATGTCCTGCTTGCCGTACTGGATCAGCTCGTAGGCGTTGCCGACGCAATGGTTGGAGGTCGCGCAGGCCGACGAGATCGAATAGGAGAGCCCCTTGATCTTGAACCAGGTGCCGAGCGACGCCGACGCCGTCGATGACATCGCCTTCGGCACCGCGAACGGGCCGACCCGCTTTGGCCCCTTGCTGCGGGCGATATCGGCGGCCTCGACGATGGCGCGGGTCGAAGGCCCGCCCGAGCCCATCACGATGCCGGTACGCTCGTTGGAGATTTCGTTCGCCTGCAACCCGGCGTCGCGGATCGCCTGTTCCATGGCGACGTGATTCCACGCCGAGCCGCCGCCCAGGAATCGCATGGCGCGGCGGTCGACGGCTTCGCTTGCGTCGAGCGTCGGCGCGCCGTGCACCTGCGAGCGGAATCCCATTTCGGCATATTTGTCGGCGCGCACGACGCCCGACTTCGCCTCGCGCAATGAGGCGAGCACTTCCTGTGTGTTGTTGCCGATGGACGAGACGATGCCCATCCCGGTTACGACCACGCGTCTCATCTGCGCCTCGTCAACCTGTGTGCGGCCGTCTTACGAGGCTCTGCCCGCCTGCGGCGCCGGATCGACGAACAGCCCAACCTTGAGATCGAGCGCCTTGTAAATCACCGAGCCGTCGGCGGACAACCAGCCGTCGGCGATGCCGAGCACGAGCTTGGAACGCATAACCCGCTTGATATCGAGGCCATAAACGACATTCTTCATGGTCGGCAGCACCTGGCCGGAGAATTTGACCTCGCCCATGCCGAGCGCGCGGCCCTTGCCGGGCGAGCCGAGCCAGCCGAGGAAGAAGCCCAGCAACTGCCACAAGGCGTCGATACCGAGGCAGCCGGGCATTACCGGATCGCCTTTGAAATGACAGGGAAAGAACCACAAATCGGGCTTGAGTTCGAGGACGGCGCGGACGAGGCCCTTGCCATATTCGCCGCCGACTTCGGCGATCTCGGAAATGCGGTCGAACATCAGCATCGGGGGTAGCGGGAGCTGCGGACCCTGGACGAAAAGCTCGCCCCGGCCGCACGCCAGCAGGTCCTCGTATTCGAAATTCGAACGACGTTCCTGCATTCCTTTCGACTCCGCCCCGAATACGCGATTCCCTAACACATGGGGGCATGCCGGCAAAGCGCACCCCCTTGGAACGCTTTTGCGGTAGCGCGAAAGCCCAGGCCGCGGCCTGATGGCTGCCCCGGGAGCTTCCCAGTTGCGGCCTCCGCGCGGCGGCGTATAATGATTACAAACGCAACGATCTTGTTCGACGCCCGCCGATGGGCAGTCAGGTGCCGCAATGACCCAGTCCCGTCCGTTCGCTCCCGGCGCTGCCGCGCCGGTCGCCCAGGCAGCCCTTCCGCCCGGCCGCGACCTGACCGGCTGCCCCTGGCATGACGTGAAGGAAAAGCTCCGCGAAGTCGGCTTGCGCCCGACCCGGCAGCGCATGGCGCTCGGCTGGATCCTGTTCGCCAAGGGCGACCGCCATGTGACGGCGGAAATGCTTTACGAGGAAGCCAACCGCGCCAAGGTGCCGGTGTCGCTCGCCACCGTCTACAACACCCTGCATCAGTTCACCGAGGTCGGCCTGCTCCGCCAGGTCGCGATCGACGGCTCGAAGGCGTATTTCGACACCAACAATTCCGAGCACCACCATTTCTTCATCGAGGATCAGAACGATCTGATGGACATTCCTTCGTCCGACGTGGTGGTCGGCAAGGCGCCGGTGCCGCCGGAAGGCTACGAGATCGCCCGCATCGATGTGGTGGTGCGGCTGCGCAGGCTGCGCTGAGCCTACTCGATTTTCTCGTCCGGATAGACACCCCACAACCGGCTCTGCTCGATCCAGCCGTCAAAGCCGTCGCCGGCGATGCGGCACCAGCTGCCGGTGCAGCGCTTGATCGCGCCGAGCACGCCGGACTGCAATTGCGCCGTCACCGCGCTCTGCTCATCTGGCTTGGCATGCAGCGCGGCAAGATCGGTCTTCGACTGAAGCTGCACCGCCGCCATGCGCTTGCCGGACAGGAGCGAGTGATAGACCCAGCCTTCGGCGCCGTCGGAATCGCGGATCCGGCGCCAATTTTCGAATTCGGCGGTGATTTCGACCGGCCAGCCGACGCGGGTATAGATCCAGGAGACGTCGTGATCCTTGTCCGGTCCGCCGCGCACATTGACGCGATCCACCTTGAGGCTGACGAAGCGCGGCACCGGCAGCCCGCTCG
>CAYVPC010000334.1:0-2757 GCA_964453555.1 uncultured Hyphomicrobiales bacterium
GAATGAGCGGCATCAGCGTCTCGGCGACGAAGCGGCCGCCATAGATGCCGAAATGGCCGCGCTCGTCCGGCCCGGTGCGGAAAGAATTGGGCTGCTGCACGGTCATGCGTGGCTCGCGAGCGGATTTGCGGCGAGCTGCGTTACCGCCTCCCGCGCCGCGCGTACGAAGGCGCGGATCTTGTCGGGGTCTTTCTCGCCTGGGGCGCGCTCGACGCCGGAGGAAACATCGACGGCGGGCGCGTGCGTGATGCGCAACGCTTCGGCGACGTTACCGGCATGAAGTCCGCCCGAGAGCATGAACGGCACTCCGGGTTCGATGTGTTCGAGCAAATGCCATTCGAACGAGCGGCCCAGACCACCCGGACGCGTTGCCTCGCGCGGCGGACGCGCGTCGAACAACAGCCGGTCGGCGAGCGTGGAATAGGTTTCGATGGCGGAAAGGTCGGCCTTCGCTTCGACGGCGATCGCCTTCATGACCGGCAGGCCGAAGTGCTTCTTGAGCGCCCAAACGCGCGCGGGAAGCTCCTTGCCGTGCAGCTGCAACAGGTCCGGCTGCAACGATTCAACGATGGCGTCGAGCGTCGCATCGTCGGCATCGACGGTCAGCGCGACTTTCTTCGCCCGGCCCCGGACGCGCGCGCCCAGCGCCCGCGCGGCGGCGAACGAGATGTGGCGCGGCGACGGCGGAAAGAACACGAAGCCGACCATGTCGGCGCCCGCCTCGAGCGCGACGTCGAGGGCGTCGGGGGTCGAAAGGCCGCAAATCTTTACAGTAAGCGACATCGGGTGCCGTCCTTGGCCGGCGCCGTTCTACATTGCCGCGCGCGCCTTGTCTTGGGCAGCTCTTGTCGTGGGCAGTCCGTGGGCGCTGCGGGGATGCTTAACCGGCCGGCGGGCGTAGCCGCAACCGCCCGGGCGGGGTCGTCTCTTCCGCCGCGGGCCGCGGCTTGACGGCATCGCCTTCCAGCGCGGCGATTTTGCCGCGCAGCTGCTGGAGCTCGCGCTCGAACCGGCGCGCCGAGCCTCGCCATTTGCCCTGCCGGAGCCAGGAGGCAAAGCCGCCGATTAGCACCCCAATGATCAAGAGGACAATGATCAGCGCGAACAGCGGGAGCGTAACCGACGCCACCGGCTCGTTGCCGCTGAACGGATCGAACGACACGGTGACGAGGTGCCGGTTCGCCACCGCAAAGGCAATGATGAGGATGGCCAGCGGAACGAGGACGATGGCCGCGACGATCCTGCGCAGCAAAATCACCTCCGGCCAACCAAGAACGAGACCAACGGATCAGGCAACGCCGGTCTGATTGAGCCGCTCGCGCATCTCTTTGCCGGTCTTGAAGAACGGCACGCATTTTTGATCCACCGCGACATGGGCGCCGGTGCGCGGATTACGTCCGGTGCGGGCCGGGCGCTGTTTCACCGAGAACGCGCCGAAACCGCGCAGTTCGACCCGGTCGCCGCGCGCCATCGCCGCGATGATCTCGCCGAGGATGGCATTGACGATCTTCTCGACGTCGCGCTGATAAAGATGCGGGTTTTGTGCGGAAATGCGCTGAACGAGTTCGGACTTGATCATGGGTTCCTGCCGCGGCTCAGTTCGCGCCGGCAGGGTGCCAAAGGGCCAACAAACCGTCAAGATTGAGCCGTTCGACGGCCTGCGCGGCCCCCCAGTCGTCGAGACTGCCGGCCAGCGTCGACAGGCCGGCGGCGTCGAGCAGCAAAGCCGCGGCCGCGTGCAGGAACGGCAGATCGCCGAACCGGCTGTTGAGCCGATAGTCACGCACCGGCAGCTTGCCATCGACGTGTTTCTCGGCGGCAAGCCAGGCAATAGCCGCGCGCTCGTCGCCGATCTCGTCGACGAGCTTCAGCCCGATGGCCTGATGGCCGGTGAACACCCGGCCGTCGGCAACGGTTTGCAATTCGTCGGCAGTGAGATGGCGACGATCCTGCACGAGCCCTTTGAACCAGGCGTAGGAATCCTTGATGATCGACTCGATGGCGGCGCGCGCTTCCGGCGAAGTCGGCTCGAATCCGTCCGGAGCCGCCTTGAGCGGCGATGATTTGATCGACTCGACCTTGACGCCGATCTTGCTCAAAAGGTCGGCGACATTCGGGTACTGAAACAGCACGCCGATCGAGCCGACCAGCGAGGTCTGCCGGGCGACGATATGATCGCCGGCCAGCGCCGTGATGTAGCCGCCGGAGGCCGCCAGCCCGTCGACGACGATGACCAGCGGCTTCTTCTCCTTCAGCCGCATCAGCGAATCGTAAAGCTGCTCGGAGCCGGCGGTGGTGCCGCCGGGCGAGTCGATATGCACGATGACGGCGCGGGCGGTGCCCGATCGCGCGAGCTGATCGAGTTGCGCAACCCGATCCTGGTCGTCACGGATCAGGCCCTTGATGGTGATGCGCGCGACGTAGGCGCCGGCGCCGGCAAAGCCGGTACGATTGCTGACAAGCCCGGCTGCGCCTGCAATCGCGAGCACGATCACAACGACGGCGAGCACGCGCCAGAAGGTTAGCTTGCGCCGCATCCGTCGGCGGTCGACGATCAGGTCCGCATCAAGCGACATGGTCAGGATCCTTCTGCTCCCTTTCCCCGCCCGCGGGGAGAGGTGGAAAACGTCACTCCTTCTCCTCTTCGTCTTCTTCCTTGTCGGTTTCCTTGCGCTTGAGCGCGGTGCCGAGAATGTCACCGAGCGTCGCGCCGGAATCGGACGATCCGTATTGCGCGATCGCCTCCTTCTCCTCGGC
>CAYVPC010000335.1:0-2739 GCA_964453555.1 uncultured Hyphomicrobiales bacterium
TCGCCGGTTTTCATGTCGTATTCCATGCCGTGCCACGGGCAGACGAAATGCATCTCGCTCTCGGAGAAGTAGAGGCCCATCGAGGTCTTGTCGGGGCGCAGCCGCTCCTCGACCTTGGCGATGGTAAGCCCCTCGCAGGCCGGGCCGCCCTGATGCAGGCAGAAATTGGAGTAAGCGTAGAACGCGCCTTCGTGGCGGAACACGCCGATCTCGTTGTCGCCGACAAAGACGATGCGACGCTCGCCGTCCTTGAACTCGTTCAGCCTGGCGACGAATTTCTTCGGCATTTCCTCACTCGTTGTTTTTTCACCGCGGGAATGAGCGGAATTTAGCATGCGTTGCGGTGTCCCGCGACCTACGCGATCCGGTTCTCGAACTCGCCGATATCCTCGATCCAGATCTTGATCACGTCTCCCGCTTTGAGGAATTCGCCGCTTTCGGCGCCGGTGCCGGCCGGCGTGCCGGTGAGGATGAGGTCTCCGGGATGCAACGTCATGTTGATCGAGAGCTGCTCGATCTGCTCGGCGAGGGTGAACAGCATTTTCCCGGTGTTGGAATCCTGCTTGAGCACGCCGTTAACCCAAAGCTTTAATCCGAGCTTTTGCGGGTCGGCGATGTCGCTGGCCGGTACGATCCACGGGCCGAGCGGGCAGGAGCCGTCGAAGCTCTTGTGCTTGCTCCAGTCCATCTTGAAGAACGAGGTCGGCTCGATGCCGGGACGCCGCCCGCGGTCGCGCGCCGAGAGATCGTTGGCGGCCGTGTAACCGGCGACGTAGGCGAGCGCCTTCTCTTTCGGCACGTCCTTGGCAGGCCGGCCGATGATTGCGGCCAGTTCGATCTCCCAGTCGAGCTCCTTGGCATAGTGCGTCGCCTTGATGGTCGCGCCCGGATCGGCGAGCGTGCGCGCGGCCTTGATGAAGTGCCACGGCTTGAGCGCCGCCTTGTGCGGGTCGGCCGGCATCGGCGTCCCGGTCTTGACCGCCATCGCCGCGGCGTGGTCGGCGTAATTGGCGCCGGCACAGAAGATGGTCGGCGGGTTCGGCGCCGGCGCGAGCAATTTCGTCTTGGCCAGCGGCTGGCGCTTGCCACGGAGCGTGGCCGCGCCGCCGGCGGCGTTGCGCAACGCGCGCTCGGCGTTCTTCCAGTCGGCAAGAATGCCGGCGACGGTCGCGTAGGCCGCCTTGCCGGTGATCCTGGCGGCGTCGAACACGTCGTCGCCGACCACCACGCCCGCGCGCGGGCCGTCTTTGGTCTGATAGGTCGCGAGCTTGTAACTGGCCCGCTTGTTCCCGGCCATCTGTGGTTTCCTCCCGCTGGGTGAATTTAGTTGTGTCGGGGCGATCTTATATCCCGCCACCACAAGGCCGGGGAGGGGCGATTCCCAACCGCTCATTCCCGCGTAAGCGGGAATCCAGTCTGGGTCCCCGCTTGCGCGGGGACGAGCGGTGTTCAGCTGTTCCGGTTATACCTTTCCCAGCGCCCTGAGCACCCGCTCCGGCGTGAACGGCATCTCCACCAGCGGCGCGGCGCCGAGCGGGCGGAGCGCGTCGTTGAGCGCGTTCATGATGCAAGCCGGCGCGCCGCAGGTGCCGGCTTCGCCGGCGCCTTTGGCGCCCAGTTCGGAATCCGCCGTCGGCGTCACCACATGGCCGATGTCGATATCCGGCATCTCGCCCGCCATCGGCACCAGATAATCCATCAGATTGGCGTTGAGCATCTGGCCATTCTCGTCATAGCGGCAATGCTCGTAGAGCGCGCCGCCGATGCCCTGCACGATGCCGCCGCGGATCTGCTCGTCGACCAGCTGCGGATTGATGACCGTGCCGCAATCTTCCACGCACCAGTGCCTGAGCAGTTTCACCGCGCCGGTGCGGATGTCGACTTCGAGATAGGATGCCTGCACGCCGTTGGTGAAGGCGAACGGCCAGGCGCGCGGCACGTAATGCCGCGTCACCACGAACTCGGCCTGAAAGCCGGGCGGCAGCGTATCGGGGCGGAAATAGATGACGCGCGCGATTTCTTCCAGCGGCAGGCGCTCGCGCCCGCTGTCGGCATCGACGACGATGCCGGCGCGGATGTCGAGCGTCTTCGGATCGGCTTGCAGCATCGCGCCGGCGGCGGCCAGCACGTTTCCGCGCAGCGCCTTGCCGGCCTGCCAGGCAGCCTCGCCGCCGATGCCGGCGGCGCGCGACGCCCAAGTACCGCCGCCATAGGGCGTGTTGTCAGTATCGCCGGTGATGACGCGCACGCGCTCGATATTGACCCCGAACGACGAGGCTACGCACTGCGCCAGCACCGATTCCGCGCCCTGGCCCTGCTCGGTGACGCCGGAATGCACGAACACCGCGCCGGTGGCGTCGAGCCGGAGCGTCGCGCCGTCCTGCGCGGAGATTTTCGCGCCGCCGACGCCGTAGAACGCCGCCGACGGATTGGTCACCTCGACGAACGAGGCAAGGCCGATGCCGCGATGAACGCCGCGCTCGCGCGCTTTTGCCTGCTCGCCGCGCAGCGCCTGGTAATCCATCATCTTGAGAATCTTGTCGAGCGACGCGTGGTGCGACAGCCCCTCGAACTTGATGCCCGAGGCGGCGGTCGCAGGGTAAGCGTTGTCGGCGATGAGATTGCGCCGGCGAAGCCCCGCCGGGTCCATGCCGATTTTTGCCGCGGCAAGCTCGACCAGCCCTTCGGTCACCGCGGTCGCGATCGGATGGCCGACCGCGCGGTACTGGCACATGACGT
>CAYVPC010000336.1:0-2624 GCA_964453555.1 uncultured Hyphomicrobiales bacterium
CGGATCGCCTGCGGGTCGGGACTGTTCAAGGTGATGGTTGCCGGATCGAACGAATCCCATACGCTCGGATCGGTATAGGCGGGCTTGAGGGCGTCGTAGTTCAGGCCGGGAATGCGTTTGACGTAAGGCAGCGGCGGCATGTTCATGATCGACATGCACGGCACGCGCGATTTCCCAACCGCATCCAAAAGCTCACGCACGCCCGGCGAGCGGTATTGCGGCTCCTGCATGGCCAGCCCAATAAGATCGTAATCTTTTGGATTCACGCCGGCCGCCGGACCGACGGTGACCTTGCCCGGAAGTTTGCGCGAGTCGAGAATGACCGGCTCCTTGCGGCCGCGCACCGGCAGACGCACGCGAAAACCTTCGGCGTTGATCAGATCGGCCTCGGCGGGCAGGCAAACCAGATGAAGCTCGTGGCCGCCGAACAGGAGCTTCGATGCAAGCAACGAGCCATACGACGCGCCCATGATCAGGATATTGTAAGTCGCCGCCATCTCTCGTTCCTCCTCTCGCACAATGATCGCCGACGGCGTCCGGCTCTCTGGCCGGCAATCGATCGCCATCGGCTGTCATATGGCCGTCATGGTATGACCCGGATCACGGCGAGGCAACGCGCACGCACTCAACGGCGGATGCGCACATACCGCCGGCGAGCGCTGGCTGCACGATCAGCCTTTCGTGCAGAAGGACCAGCCTTACGTGCTGCCGCCCTCATCGAAGCCCGAACTGGGCGGCGGCGCCCATGCCGGAGCGGGAGCAGGCGCCGGTGCGGGCGCAGCCGACGGCTTAGCGGCCGGTTTCGCGGGCGCCTTGTGCTTCGGGGCAGCCTTCTTCTTCACGACCTTCTTTTTCGCAACTTTCTTCTTCGCGGCCGATTTCAATGTTTTCTTCTTCTTACGGGCCGGAGCTACCTTGCTTTTCTTGCCGGATTTCTTCTTTGCTTTTCGCTTCTTCGCCATGATCGTTCTCCCGATCCTCAAAACAGCTAAAAATTCAATTCGGTGCGGCGGTTTGGTGCATCGTCGAATGCGGCAGATCGCTCCCGCAACGCGGGAGGACAAGGCCCCCCACTGGCCCAATCGATCAACTCGACCGTATGGACGGCAGGAAGGCCCGTACCCGCGGCGATCTGTGTCATGCAGCCGATGTTGCCCGCTGCGATGACGTCAGGTCGCAGTCTTTCGATAGTCCCGACTTTGCGCTCGCGCAACCTCCTTGCGATGTCCGGCTGAAGAATATTGTAGGTTCCGGCCGAGCCGCAGCACAAATGTCCGTCAGGCACGTCCTTGACCTCGAAGCCGAGCTTGACCAAAAGCTCCTTCGGTTGCCGCATTACCCGCTGGCCGTGTTGCAGCGAGCAGGCCGCGTGATGGGCGACGATAAGGCGGGGCGCGTTTCCTCCGGCCTTCAGCGGCAGGGTCGCGAGGAACTCGCTGATGTCGCGCGCGAGCTGCGCCACCTTGGCCGCACTTTCGGCATAGGCCGGATCAGTGCGCAGCATGAAGCCGTAGTCCTTCACGGTCGTGCCGCAGCCGGACGTGGTTATGACAATGGCGTCGAGCCCCTCAAGCGCGCTCCATGCGTCGATATTGGCGCGTGCCTGGGCGACCGCCTCGTGCTCGCGGCCCATGTGATGGACGAGCGAGCCGCAACAGCCCACGCCCTCAGCCACGACAACCTCGACACCGAACCGCGTCAGGACCCGGATCGCCGCGGCGTTGATTTGCGGCGCCAAGACGTCGTTGACACAGCCCGCAAGGAGCGCCACCCGGCCCTTTCGTCCGCCTTCCGCCGCGAATATCTGTGCGGCGAGCGGATGGTGCGGCCCGTGCCAGGGCGCAAGACGCAGCATTGCGGCTAAACGTTGGAGCCCAATCGTCTCGACCAAAGCCGCGAACGGCTTGGCGAGCAGCGCCGCGTTGAGTGCCAGCCGGAAGCGCTGGGGATGGGGCATCAGCTTGGCCAGCACGGTGCGGAGCAAGCGGTCCGCCAGCGGGCGGCGGTACGTTTGCTCGATATGCGTGCGGGCGTGGTCGACCAGATGCATGTAGTGCACGCCGGACGGACAGGTCGTCATGCACGCAAGGCAGGACAGGCAGCGGTCGATATGGAGCGTGACCTCCGCGCTCGCCGGCCGGTCGTTTTCGAGCATTTCCTTGATGAGGTAGATGCGCCCGCGCGGCGAATCGAGCTCGTTGCCGTCGAGCACGTAGGTCGGGCAGGTCGCGGTGCAAAAGCCGCAATGCACGCAGGCGCGAAGAATTTTCTCCGATTCCGCGGTGTCCGGATCGGCGAGCTGCGCAAGCGTAAAACTTGTCTGCATAGCTAAACGCCCGCCCACATGCGCCCGGCATTGAGCACGCCTAGCGGATCGAAGCTCTCCCGTACCCGCCTAGTCAAGGCCGCGAGCACCGCGGGCTCCGGTTCGAACACGTCGACTGCGGCGCGCACCGCGACCGGCGCGCGGATCAACGTGGCGTGGCCGCCGGCGCCGGCGACGATCGGACGCACGACGCCCGCGCCGGCATCGTCCGAAGGCGGCAGGGCCGCCCAGATGAGCCCGCCTGCCCAGTCGTAGATCACATCCGCCTGCGCGCGGTCGGTCAGCGCGCGACCGACCG
>CAYVPC010000337.1:0-2613 GCA_964453555.1 uncultured Hyphomicrobiales bacterium
GGAACCCGCTTTCGCTGTTCGACGTTCGCGGCAAGACCGCGATCGTGACCGGCGCGTCGGGCGCATTCGGCGCGATTGCGGCGAAAACCCTCGCCGCGGCGGGCGCCGGCCTTGTCATCGCCGCGAGCAACGCCGAAGCGCTCAAGACGATCGCCACAGAATGCGAAAAGCTTGGCGGCAAGGCTGAAGCGGTGGCCAAACGCCCGAGCTCGGAAGCCAATTGCGAAGCCATCGTCGCGGCGGCGGTGCGAAAGTTCGGCGGCGTCGACATCTTGGTCGTCGCTTCCGGCCAGAACAAAATATCGAAGATCGTCGACCAGAAGCCGGAAGACTTTCTCGACGTGATGGACGCCAATGTCACGCAGTCCTGGCTGATGGCCCGCGCCTGCGCGCGGCAGATGATCAAGCAGGGCCGCGGCGGCAAGATCATTCTGATGTCGTCGGCGCGTGGGCTACTTGGCCATCCGGCCGGATATTCCGCCTATTGCGCCTCGAAATCGGCGGTTGACGGCATCACCAAGGCGCTCGGCTGCGAACTTGGCGCAACCGGCATCACCGTCAACGCGCTGGGCCCGACGGTTTTCCGTTCTCCGCTTACCGAATGGATGTTCGCCGACGACGAGCGTGGCAAGACCGTGCGGGCCGGCTTCCTGACGCGCGTGCCCAAGGGCCGGCTCGGCGAACCCGAGGATCTGGCCGGACCGTTGCTGTTCCTCGCCTCGAAGGCGTCCGACTTCTACACCGGCCACATCCTCTATGCCGACGGCGGCTACACGGCGGGCTGACATGGCCACGGACCCGGGCAAAGCCCGCACCGCCGCGCACCAAGGTGCTGGTCTACATCGTGACTGCCACCGGCACTGCCATGATCGGCGCGTTCATATTCCTGCAACGGCTGCGCAACTCCCCGGACGCTGCCTTTAGCGTCAACGATTGGACGGCGTTCGTGATCTTCATCACCGTGGTCGGCGGCATCGACCGCATCGAGGGCCCGATCGTCGGCACAATCGTCTTCTTCTTGCTGCGGCGGACGCTCGCCGACCTCGGCACGATCTATCTGCTCATGCTCGGCGTCGGCCACTCTTTCTTGATTGCAGAGTGATGTTGCCCCAGTAATATTCTAAAGGCGCTGCCGGATTGGGGAGGAAGGTGATGATGAGGATCGTGGGGCTGATATTTTTTTGTTGCTCTTTTTCAGTGGCAACTCACGCCGAGGTAGCGGCCACCAAGCTGTTAAGCGATTATGATGCTGGAACTTTGGAGGAGAAGCATTATGTGGCGGACCGTCTCTCGGACGTTGAAAATGGTTGCCCTGCAGAAGGTCTTCCCATGCCAACCAAAATGAACTGAGCAATTCGGGACTCGCGTTGCGCAAAACGGTTGGTATGGCTTATCGGCTGGAGACCGCAGCGGCGCGTGAGCGCGCCCTGGTGCTCGGGGCACTTGCTGTCGTCTCCGCTCTGTTGTCTTGGCGTCTCGCAACACCACGTTTTCTTGTCGTCCGTGACACGCCGCTGCTGCCCGCTTTGTGGTTTGGGCTGGTTCTTTGCATCGGAATTGCGCTTTGGGCATCATGGAATGTTTTGCGCCTTTTTGTTGTGCTGACTTCCTGCTTCCCCGCTTGGATATTGGCGGTGGAAACCACATTGTACGTGCAGCACAGCATTAAGACATACACGAGAAATATTCCCAGGCCGGGGTCAACCGTTTTGGAATTCCTCCTGCCGATAGTGAATTATTTGTGGGGCTTATGCGGCATGGTCGGCGGTTTTCTCGGAAGCGCCATTGTTGTTCTGGCGATGTCGGCGGCATTGCCTGTCTTTATAAAATCCAGCTCCCGAGTTCGGACTATCTTGGTTGGAACACTCTCCGGCGTGCTTTTGGAGGCGATGGCCGCTCCATCGGAAAACGGCCTGTCCATCCACTTTCAAAGTCTCCTGCCGGTTTTTTTGGTTTGGCAAATCAGTGTAGCGGCATCGATTGGGTACGGTCTTGAGCCGCCGGCAATCGCTCTCTTGAAAAAATAGCATCCCGCAACCCCGAGGTCCGCTATGGCGACAGTCCTGCGGATCAGGAAAGTCTGCTATTCCCCCCGAAACGGACATCGATCGGCAGCGCACTGACGTTGTTCAATGTAACGGCGATGCTTTCAAAGCAATGGTCGACGGCGATGGCGCTGCCGACGGCGGGTTGAAATACAATCTCACGTCGTTTCTCGGTCTGACGACATCGATCTGAAATAATGTTCGGCGTGCTGGTAGTAGTTTTCGGCCCCAACCACGTCGCCGGATTGTGCTTGAGCCTGGGCTAGCGCGATATAGCGCTCATAGCTTCTTTGCGCGTTTTGAGTGCCCCTCAAGTCAGTGCGGGCAACATTTGACGTCCAGTGCTTCGAGCGGTTAGCAAACGGCCTCGCTGATTTGGTTCGGTGGGTATTGGCCATTGGGCCATTCTGCATGGCTCACTCCTTAGTAACGGCATATGAAATTTGCCCAGCGCAGCAGTGCCGTAGATCGGCACGTGCTCAATTCCGTCAAGTACGGCCCAACCGACCGTACACTCGGATGCTAAAAGCGGCTCTTTTCTTTATCTTCTCGACGATCAAGTTCGTGT
>CAYVPC010000338.1:0-2584 GCA_964453555.1 uncultured Hyphomicrobiales bacterium
CGGTCAACCCGGACGTGCTGAATTATTCCTGGCGCGACTACGGCGTGCGGGTCGGCATCTGGCGGATGATGGAGGTGATGGAGAAATACGGCGTGAAGGGCACCGTCGCGCTCAACTCTGACGTCTGCAAACATTATCCGCGCATCGTCGAGGAGGGAAAGAAGCTCGGCTGGGAATGGATGGGGCACGGCACCAACAACTCGACGCTGATCAACAGCCAGACGGAGGCGGAGGAGCGGGCGCTGATCAGGGAAGTGGTCAGCACGATCAAGAAGAGCGTCGGCACGGCGCCGCGCGGCTGGCTCAGCCCGGCGTTGAGCGAAACCATGCGCACGCTCGATATCCTCGCCGAGAACGGTATCCAATATATCGGCAACTGGGTCAACGATGACCAACCCTATCCGATGCGGGTGAAGAAGGGCTCGATGATCGCCATGCCGTATTCGACCGAGATCAACGACATTCCGGCGCTGCTCGACCTGCACCAGAGCCCGGAAACGTTCGGGCAGATGATCTGCGACCAGTTCGACGTGCTCTACGAGGACGGCGCCGAGACCGGCCGCGTGATGTCGATCTGCCTGCATCCGTTCCTGGTCGGCTATCCGCACCGCAGCAAATATTTCGCCAAGGCGCTCGCGCACATCACGTCGCGCCAGGAGGTGTGGATCACCACCGGCAGCGCCATCGTCGACTGGTATAAAGAGAATTACCTCGGCAAAGCGGGAGCGCGGGCAGCGCCATGAGCGACATTACGCATCGCACGATCGAGACCAACGGCATCCGCATGCATGTCGCCGAGCGGGGCGAAGGCCCGCTGGTGCTGCTCTGCCACGGCTTTCCGGAATCCCGGTATTCGTGGCGGCATCAGCTCAAGGCGCTGGCCGAGGCGGGCTTCAAGGCGGTCGCGCCCGACATGCGCGGTTACGGTCAAACAGATCGTCCGGCCGAGATCGACAAATACACGCTTCTGCATCTCGTCGGCGACATGGTCGGCGTGCTCGATGCGCTGGGGGCGGAAACTGCGGTGATCGCCGGTCACGATTGGGGCGCGCCGGTTGCCTGGCACGCGGCGCTGCTGCGTCCCGACCGTTTTCGCGCCGTGATCGGCTTGAGCGTGCCGTTCCGCCCGCGCGGCTCGTCGCGGCCGACCAGCGTGATGCCGCAAACCGACGACGCCCTGTTTTATCAGCTCTACTTTCAGGAGCCAGGCGTCGCCGAAGCCGAGCTCGAGCGGGATCCGCATCTGACCATTCGCGCCTTGCTGTTCGGCGCTTCAGGCGAAGGCTCGCATATGCGCGCGCCGGGCGATCCGGTCGGCATGGTGCCTCGCAAAAGCGGATTTCTGCGCGGCCTGACCAGCCCGCCGCCGCTGCCGCCTTGGATCACCCAAGCCGACGTGGATTTTTACGTCGCCGAGTTCAAGCGCACCGGCTTTCGCGGCGGACTCAACTGGTACCGCAACATCGATCGGGGCTGGGAGCTGATGGCGCCATTCGCCGGACTGAAGGTGACGGTGCCAGCACTCTATATTGTCGGCGACCGCGATCTGGTGATGTATTTCGCCGGCATGGACCGCCTGCTGCCGAATCTGTCGAAATTCATTCCGCAACTGCGCGAGACGATCATCCTCCCCGGCTGCGGCCACTGGACCCAGCAGGAGCGGGCGGCCGAGGTCAACGCGGCGATGATCGGTTTCTTGAAAGTGCTGCCGTGATCGGCCGGCTTCAGACCGGCTGGCCGATCTCGTCGACCTTCACTGCGCGCATACGCTCGTTGTAGTTTTGCAGGTTGAGGCCACACACCTCGAAGCGGGCGAGGTAGCCCATCAGGAAACCGTTGACGCCCATGCGGTAGAGCGCGCCGACGTCGCCGGCGAGCAGCGCGCGGCGCTCGTCGTCGGTGAGGTCGAGCGGGGCGAGCGCTTTCGCCGGATCGGCTTTCATCGCCGCGCGGAAAGCGTGATCGCGCAACAACTCGCGGCAGAGATAATTGACATTAAAGACGCTCATGGTCGCTCCAACTGACACCACGCGACGTTGGTGGTGAGCCCGGCTGGGATCGAACCAGCGACCTACTGATTAAAAGTCAGTTGCTCTACCACTGAGCTACGGGCCCGCGCGCGCCCTGCATACTCAAAAGCTCCGCTGGTTTCCAGCCTCCTGCGCCCAATTCGCAAGCCAGGCCACATTTTGCTAGATTGCCGGGTTGCGAAAGGCGCCACAACGGCACGAGGAAAGACCGCAATGCCGATCGTCAACCGTGTCGCCGACTTGCAGGCCGAGATCGCCGCCTGGCGGCATGACTTTCATGCCCATCCGGAGCTCCTTTACGACGTGCACCGCACGGCCGCTTCCGTTGCCGATAAGCTCAAAACCTTCGGCTGCGACGAAGTCGTGACCGGGATGGGGCGGACCGGCGTGGTAGGCGTCATCCGTGGCCGCAGGGCGGGCGACAAAGTGGTCGGCCTGCGCGCCGACATGGACGCGCTGCCGATCGAGGAGGCAAGCGATCTGCCGTACAAATCGACGATGCCGGGCAAGATGCACGCCTGCGGCCATGACGGCCACACCGCCATGCTGCTCGG
>CAYVPC010000339.1:0-2573 GCA_964453555.1 uncultured Hyphomicrobiales bacterium
CCGACCGAAAGCGCCAAGACGCGCGACATCACCGGCGGTCTGCCGCGTGTTGCCGAGCTGTTCGAAGCGCGGCGGCCAAAGGAGTCGGCGGTCATCGCCGAAATCTCCGGCACGGTGCGCTTCGGCCGCGACTACAAGAACAAGCGGCGCATCGCCATCGAGCCGGCGGACAAGGGTGAGGAGCCCAAGGAGTATCTCGTCCCGAAGGGCAAACACATCCACTTGCAGGATGGTGATCTCATCGAGAAGGGCGACTATATCGTCGAGGGCAACCCGGCCCCGCACGACATCCTGGCGATCAAAGGCGTCGAGGAGCTTGCCGGCTACCTCGTCAACGAGATCCAGGACGTCTACCGGCTCCAGGGCGTCGCCATCAACGACAAGCACATCGAGGTGATCGTTCGCCAGATGCTGCAAAAGGTCGAGATCGACGATTCCGGCGAAACCGATCTGATCCAGGGCGAGCAGGTCGACAAGATTGAGTTCGACGAGGTGAATGCCCGCTTCGTGGCCGAAGGCAAGAAGCCGGCGACCGCGCATCCGGTGCTGCTTGGCATCACCAAGGCCTCGCTTCAGACGCGATCGTTCATCTCCGCGGCTTCGTTCCAGGAGACGACACGCGTGCTCACCGAAGCGGCTGTCAGCGGCAAGGCCGACACGCTCGACGGGCTCAAGGAGAACGTCATCGTCGGACGCCTGATCCCGGCCGGGACCGGCGCGATGATGAACAAAATCCGCGAAGTCGCCGTCAAGCGCGACCAGCTCATCCTTGCCGAACGCGAGAAGGAAGCCGCGGCGAAGGCTGCGGCCGCCGCCGAGCCGGCGGCCTTGCCGGCAGCGGAGTAAGACCAAAGCGTCGAACCGCTACGGGAAGGCCGCCAATTCGGCGGCCTTTTCGCTTTCGGCGGGAACGCATATATCGGCCCAACAGGAGCGGAGGCGGCAGTGAGCACGGTCCTGGTGACGGGTGGCTCGGGCTTTATCGGCGGCTACTGCATTGTCCAGCTGCTGGCCGCGGGACACACGGTGCGCACGACGGTGCGCAATCTAAAGCGTGAACCGGACGTTCGCGCGACGCTCAGGGCCGGCGGCGCCGAGGCCGGCGATCGGGTCACTTTCGTCGCGGCCGATCTGGAGCACGATGCCGGTTGGAACGAAGCCGCCGGCGGTTGCGAGTACGTTCTGCACGTCGCCTCACCCTTTCCCGTCGGCGTACCCAAGCATGACGACGAGCTGATCGTGCCGGCACGCGAAGGCGCGCTGCGGGTGTTGCGCGCCGCGCGCGACGCGGGCGTCAAGCGCGTGGTGTTGACCTCCTCATTCGCCGCGATCGGCTATGGCCATAAGCCGCGCACCGCACCGTTCGACGAGACCGATTGGACCGATCTCTCCGGCCCCAACGTCGGCGCCTATCCAAAATCGAAAACCATCGCCGAGCGCGCGGCCTGGGATTTCATCGCCCGCGAAGGCGGAGCGCTTGAACTCTCGGTGGTCAATCCGGTGGCGGTGTTCGGGCCGGTTCTCGGTCCGGATCTGTCCACCTCCATTGTCCTGACGCAGCGCCTGTTGGACGGCGCCATGCCCGGGCTGCCGCGGATCAAATTCGGCGTTGTCGATGTGCGCGATGTCGCCGATTTGCATATCCGCGCCATGACGCATCCGGCCGCCAAGGGCGAGCGCTTCATCGGCGTTGCCGGCGATTTCATGTCGGTCTTTGAAATCGCCCAGGTACTCAGGGACCGCCTGGGCGCCGCCGCGCGCCGCGTGCCGACGCGGCAATTGCCCAACTGGCTGGTGCGTGCCGCAGCCTTGGCAGACCCTTCCATCCGGCAGGTCGTTACCGAGCTCGGCAAGGCCAAGAACGCGACCGGCGAAAAAGCCATACGCATGCTGGGCTGGACGCCGCGCTCGCGTGAGGAAGCTATTGTCGCGACCGGCGAGAGCCTGGTCCGGCTCGGGCTTCTCAAGGACAGCCCGCAAGAGGCCGCGTAGTATGGTCATGCCCGGCTTTATGCCGGGCATCCACGTCTCAACAAGCGAGTCAAAGACGTGGGTGGCCGGGACATAGGCGAGTGGAGCTGAGCGGCTATGTCCGGCCATGACGGTGACAATATTGTCCGGGAGTTCGGTCGCATGTTCCCGCCCGAGCGCATCGTTTGCCTGACCGAGGAAACCGTCGAGACCCTCTATCTGCTCGGCGAGGAAAGCCGCATCGTCGGCATCTCCGGCTACGTGGTGCGCCCGCCACAGGCGCGGCGAGAGAAGCCGCGGGTCTCGGCTTTCACCTCCGCCGATATCCCGAAAATTCTCGCGCTTGAGCCGGACCTCGTTCTGACTTTCTCCGACTTGCAGGCCGATATCGTCGCCACGCTGATCCGCGCCGGTGTCGACGTGCACGCCTTCAATCAGCGCAGCGTCGCACAAATCCTCGACATGATCCGTACGCTCGGCGCCTTGGTCGGCGCGGCCGAACGCGCCGCCCGGCTGGTGAACGAATTGGCGACAAGAGTGGCGCATGCGCGCGAACAAGCGTCGCGCCTGCCGCGCCGGCCGAAGGTCTATTTCGAGGAATG
>CAYVPC010000340.1:0-2566 GCA_964453555.1 uncultured Hyphomicrobiales bacterium
GATGGTCAGCAGGTCGAATTCCCCGGTGGTGAGAAAAATGTGCTTGATGTCGATCCCGAGTTTCTTGGCAGCTTCTTTCGCCGCCTGGACGCGCTTGGGCGTATCTTTGACCGAACGGATGCCCTGATCGGTCCAACTCAACATTCCGATGAACAGCATGGCCGTCTCTCCCTGATATCCCCGATGCCGGGGCACGCATAGATTTTGTAAAACTCCGACAATCCATCGGGACGATCAGCGCGGCGCCAGCACCATCACCACCTGCCGGCCCTCGAAGCGCGGTTCCTGCTCGATTTTGGCGATCTTGGCGGTGTCGGCCTTGACGCGATCGAGCAGCTTGTAGCCAAGCTCCTGGTGCGCCATTTCGCGGCCGCGGAACCGCAGCGTCACTTTCACCTTGTCGCCTTCTTCGAAGAACCGTTGCACCGAGCGCATCTTCACGTCGTAGTCGTGATCGTCGATCATCGGCCGCAGCTTGATCTCCTTGATCTCGACGACCTTCTGCTTCTTGCGCGCCTCGGCGGCTTTCTTCTGCGCCTGATATTTGTATTTGCCGTAATCGAGGATTTTGCAGACTGGCGGCGATGAATTGGGCGCGATCTCGACCAGATCGAGGCCGGCCTCCTGTGCCATGGCGATCGCGGCGTTAATTTCGGTAACGCCTTTGTTGGCGCCGTCTTTATCGATGAGTTGGACCTCGCGGACGCGGATCTCCTCGTTAATGCGCGGACCCTCCTTGGCGGCGGGCTGCGCGGTTCTGATGGGGCGACGAATGGTGCTTCTCTCCTAAAGCTCGTTGCAAGGACGCCGAAGATCGGGAGTTTTCGGCAGCAAGTCAACGATAATGCATGTTGCGAACGCAGCATGATCTATGTTCCGTCACCACGACACGCGAGAGCGAACCTGCGGCCGGACCCACTGCCGGTCGCGTCCGGACGACGACCGCTGATGGACGATAACAGCCTGAAATTCTTGCACATTGGCGAAGACGCCGAGCGGCGTTTGATCGCCGTAAGACAACACGCCGGCGACGCTCCCGGCTTGTTCTGGCTGTCCGGCTACAGGTCCGACATGAAGGGCACCAAGGCGGAAGCGCTGGCGCGCTGGGCCGAAGCCGCCGGACGCAGCTTTATCCGCTTCGACTATTCCGGCCACGGGGAATCGGGCGGCGCCTTCGCCGACGGCACCATCGGCCGCTGGCTCGCCGAGGCGCTGGCGGTGTTCGACACCTGCGCGCGCGGTCCGCAGATCGTGATCGGATCGTCGATGGGCGGCTGGCTCGCATTATTGATGGTCCGCGCCTTGCGCGCGCGCCAATCGGCCGGCGCGTCTTCGGTGGCGGGATTGGTGCTGATCGCGCCGGCGGTCGATTTTACCGAGGAGCTGATGTGGAAACGGTTTACGCCGGAGATCAAACACGAGCTGGAACAGAAAGGCGTCTGGTCGCGGCCGTCGCAATATTCGGACGAGCCGTATCTGGTCACCCGGCAATTGATCGAGGAAGGCCGCAGTCACCTCCTGCTCGGCGGCATGATCGAAACCGGCGCCCCGGTGCGCATCCTGCAAGGCGTGGAAGATCCCGACGTGCCGTGGCGGCATGCGGTGGAACTGCTGTCGCGGCTCGCCAGCGACGATGTCGTGCTCACCCTGGTGAAGGACGGCGATCACCGGCTGTCGCGGCCGGAGGATATCGAGCGGCTTATCCGCGCAGTGGCGGAATTTTAAAACGGCAGGCTCAGCTGCTTTTCGCTGACCTCGGCCAAGGCGTCGCCGGATTCGAACTTCACGCCGAGCTTGTCATTGGTTCGCCAAACCACGCGGCAAGAGCGGCGCGTGCGGCCATGCTCGAAGGTCAGATCGAAAGTATCCGGCAAGCCGCCGGTATTGGCCATTTTCAGGCAAGCGCCGCCGCTGTTGATGTTCTGCACCGTGCAGGAAATGACCGAGGAACGGCGCGGCACGATGATCTTGGCATTGCGCAGGACGCGCGTGCGCTGGAGCACTCGGCGATCTTCGACTTTGCTGTCGACGTCCGGCATGGCCAAATCCGTGCGGCATCCGCGCATCTGCGCGAGCGCCCCGCTCCTTGGCATATAGCGGGCAAACCTTACGGATCGTCGAACGACAGGGCTTGCAAAAGGTTAACGGGGCGGAAGGATCCGCCCCGTCAGCTCAAGTTCGCGCTTTGCTCCGCTTAAGCAGTTCCCGTGGCGCGGTCGACGCTCCAAATGCCCGCGCCAAAGGCGAAGACGTACAGGAGCCCGCCGGCGATCGCCACGTTCTTGTAGAACTGGGTCATATCGTGCATCGCCGCGGTGCTCGGCAAATGGAAGCCGAGTGCAGTGAACAGGCACCAAATGGCGAGTGCGAGCGCGACCCAACGCGTCTGAAAGCCGACGAGGATCAATATGCCGCCGACAAGCTCGACGATGATAGCGATCCAATTTGCCAGTTCCGGCATCGGCGCGCCTACCTTGGTGAAAAATTGCGCTGTCCCCGCCGGACCGAACACGAACAGTTTGGTGTAGCCCGCCCAGATAAAAAGGGCGGCCAGGAACAACCGTCC
>CAYVPC010000341.1:0-2549 GCA_964453555.1 uncultured Hyphomicrobiales bacterium
CTGCGAGAGATATTCGAGGTTGACCTGATGGCAGATGCCGGTGCCGGGCGGCACCACGCGGAAGTCCGCGAACGAGCGCTGCGCCCATTTCAGGAAACGGTAGCGCTCCTGATTTTGCTTGTACTCTTCATCAACGTTCTTCTTGAAGGCGCCGTTGTTGCCGAAGAAGTTGACCACGACCGAATGATCGATAACGAGATCGACCGGCACCAGCGGATTGATCTTCTTGGGATCGCCGCCCAGCATCTTCATGGCGTCGCGCATGGCGGCGAGATCGACCACTGCCGGCACGCCGGTGAAATCCTGCATCAGCACACGCGCCGGCCGGAACGCGATTTCGCGCTCCGAGGTCTTGGTCTTGAGCCATTGCGCGACCGCCTGGATGTCCTCTTTGGTGACCGAGCGGCCGTCTTCGTGGCGCAGCATGTTTTCGAGCAGGACTTTGAGCGAGAACGGCAATCGCGAGATTCCCTTGAGGCCGTTCTTCTCCGCCACCGGCAGGCTGTAATAGGCGTAGGTCTTGGATCCGACTTTGAGCGGCCGTAAGCACTTGAAGCTATCGAGCGAAGCCATGATTATTTCCCCATCCCGCCGGCCGCCCACCGGCGCAAATTCAGAGTTAATTTATTGCCGGAACGGGCGCTAACGGAGAGTTGGCGGCCGGACAAAGCAGGCGTCACCGACGCGCATTTGCCCACGCTCCGGCTTATAGGGTCTTTTCAAGACTTGTGCCAGATCGTCAAGAAATGGTCGATAAAATGCCGGGAATGGCTGAGTTGTTGAATAGTCCGGCGTGGTTGTTTCCCCTTCTCCGGGACGTTGCCGATGCGGCTTTCCGCCTTTGATCTGGCCTGCCGGCGCGGCGGCCGCGATGTTTTCGCGGGCGTCGGTTTTTCGGTCGGGGCCGGCGAGGCCCTGGCGGTCCGCGGCCGCAATGGCGCGGGCAAGTCGTCCTTGCTGCGGATGGTGGTGGGATTGGTGCGAATCGCCGGCGGCCGGCTTGACCTGGAAGGCGGCGACCCTGAACTGACCATGGGCGAGCAAGCCCATTATTTGGGCCATCAGGACGCGCTCAAGCCGTCGCTCTCGGTCAGCGAAAATCTGCGGTTCTGGTCATCTTTCCTCGGCGCGGTTTCGGCCGATGACGGCGGGGCGCTGGCGGCGGTCGGGCTCGAAGCGCTCGCCGGCCTGCCCGCCGCTTACCTTTCCGCCGGGCAGCGCCGCCGCCTCTCGATTGCCCGGCTGCTGGCGGTCAAGCGCCCGATCTGGCTCCTCGATGAGCCGGCCAGCACACTCGACGGCACTGCCCAGCAGGAACTCTCAGGCTTCATGCGCGCGCATCTGGCCGCTGGCGGCCTTATCCTCGCCGCGACCCACGGCGCGCTCGGCATCGACGGCGCACACGAGTTGCGGCTCGGGGGCGCGCAATGAGCCCGCTCACCGCGATCCTCGTTCGCGACCTGCGCATCGCCATGCGCGTTGGCGGCGGCGCGCTAATGGGCGTCCTGTTCTTCCTGGTCGTGGTGACGCTCACCCCCATGGCGCTGGGACCCGACCTTACGCTCCTGCAACGGATCGGCCCGGCGATCCTGTGGCTCGCGGCGCTGCTTGCAAGCCTGCTTGCGCTCGACCGGTTGTTCGCCGCGGACCACAAAGACGGCTCGCTCGATCTCATCTTGTTGGGCCGCGCGCCACTCGAACTTGTCGTGGCAGTCAAGGCGCTCGCGCACTGGCTCACCACGGGAGTGCCGCTCATCATCGCCGCCCCGCTGATCGGGCTTCTGCTCAATCTCGACGCGGGGGCCGAAGCGGCCCTGGTGCTGACATTTCTGGTCGGTACGCCGGCGCTCACCTTCATCGGCCTCATCGGCGCCGCTATCGCAGTGACACTGCGCCGCGGCGGATTGCTGCTTGCGGTCCTGGTATTGCCGCTCGCGGTTCCGGTGCTCATTTTCGGCGTCGCCGCGGCCAACGCAGCCGTCGCCGGACCGGTGCCGTTCGGAACGCCGTTTACGATTTTGTGCGGACTGACGCTGGCAAGTCTGGTCGTCGGGCCGTTCGCGGCGGCTACCGCGCTGCGGCAGGAAATCGAATAGCAATCATGTCATACAGAAGTGATCGGCCGGCGTTGTGCGCGCGCGGCGAACCGGAATAGAGAATCGCCATGGCTATCGCCGATCTTGCCAATCCGACGCGGTTCTTGAAATTCGCCAATCGCACGATCCCGTGGCTCGGCGGATTGACCTTGGTGCTGTTCGCGTTCGCGATCAATCAGGCGATAAGCGCCCCGGACGACTATCAGCAGGGCGCCGCCGTCAAGATTATGTTCCTGCATGTGCCCGGCGCCTGGCTCGGCATGCTGGGCTGGGGCGTGATGACGGTCGCGGCGCTCGGCACGCTGGTCTGGCGCCATCCGCTCGCCGACGTCACCGCCAAGGCGACGGCGCCGATCGGCGCCGGCTTCACACTGATGTGCCTCGTCACCGGCTCGCTCTGGGGCCGGCCGATGTGGGGCACCTATTGGGTCTGGGATGCGCGGCTGACCTCGG
>CAYVPC010000342.1:0-2509 GCA_964453555.1 uncultured Hyphomicrobiales bacterium
CGATCAGCATGCCCATGCCGTAAGCGAGCGAGATCAGCGACGAGCCGCCGTAGGAGATGAATGGCAGCGTCATTCCCTTGGCCGGCATGAGATGCAGATTCACCGCCATGTTGATCGCCGACTGCAGCCCGAACAGGATCGCCAGTCCGGCGGCTGCAAACCGGATGAAAGAATCGTCGTTGCGCATCGCCTTGACCAAAGCGCGGATCACGATGAAAGCAAACAAAGCCACCAGAATAAGGCATAGTAAGACGCCGAATTCCTCCGCCGCCACCGCGAAGACGAAATCGGTATGGCCCTCGGGCAGGATGCGTTTGATGGTGCCCTCGCCAGGGCCACGGCCGAACCAGCCCCCGCGCACGAACGAGCCGGTCGCGATATCGATATTGAAAGTATCACCGGAAGACGGGTCGAGAAACCGGTTGATGCGCTGCGCCACATGCGGAACGGTGTGGAAGGCGGTGAGCAGACCCACGCCCGCGGTCACGCCCAAGCCCAATACCCAGATAAAGCGCATGCCGGCCGTGTAGAACAGCGCCCCCCATACCAGCGTGACCAGCATGGTCTGGCCGAAGTCGGGCTGCAGCACCAGCAAGCCGACCACGATCACGAGCAGCGCCAGCGCCACCGTGTTGGCGGGCATGTCGGGGCGTTTGCCGGATTCGCCAAACAGCCACGCAATCAGGACGACGAAGGCCGGCTTGAGGAATTCCGACGGCTGGATGTTCAGGCCGAGGATGACGAGCCAGCGCCGGGCGCCCTTGATCTCGGGCCCGAAATACGGCGTCGCCGCCACCAGAACGAGACTGGCGATAAAGACGATAAGCGCGAGCTTGCGGATCTCACGCGGCGACAGGAACGAGGTCGCGATCATCACCGCGGCGGCGGGCACAAGAAACAGTACCTGGCGGTTGACGAAATGGAACGGGTCGAGGCCGATGCGCGCCGCGACCGGCGGGCTCGCCGCCAGGCACAGCACGATGCCGCCGAGCATCAGCGCGCCCAGTGCGGCCAGCGTCAGCCGATCGATCGTCCGCCACCATTCGCTCAAAGGCGTCGGCTGTGCGCGCGAGGCCAAAGGTTGCTCGCCTGTACAGGCGTCCCCGAAAGAGGTCCCGGATTATTGGTGGCACCGGGATGGTTTCTACGGGATTAAGAAGCGCGCCATCCGTTACTTTATGCCCGGCAGCGCGCGCACCAGGGCCCGAAACGCATCGCCGCGAATCTCGAAATTGCGGTACTGATCGAACGAGGCGCAAGCGGGGGACAGGAGTACAACCGGCTCCTCCGCGGCCGATGCCTCGGCATCGCACGCGGCGGCGGCCACTGCGTGGTCAAGCGTGCCGTCGATCTCATGCGGCACCGCGGCACCGAGCGTGGCGGCAAACTCCTCCGCCGTCTCGCCGATCAGATAAGCCTTGCGGATACGCGGGAAAAACCTCCGCAGCGAGCTGATACCGCCGGTCTTCGGCTTGCCGCCGGCGATCCAGAAAATGTCCTCGAAGCAGGCCAGCGCCTGCGCCGCGGAATCGGCATTGGTCGCCTTGGAGTCGTTAACGAACAATACCTTCGCTCTGCGGCCAACCTCTTCCATGCGGTGCGCAAGTCCCGGAAACGATCGCAACCCTGCCTGAATCGCCGCGGGCGTCAGCCCGAGCGCGAGCGCTGCCGCCGCGGCACAGGCAGCGTTTTGCGCATTGTGCAGCCCGCGCAGCGAACCTATGCCTCCGATCGTAGCGACGGGCGTAGCCTTGCCGGCGGTGGCCTGCGTGATGCGCGCATTCTCGACATAGATTCCTCCGCTCAGCGGCTCGCGGACAGAAACGCGTATGACGCGCTTGCCCGCTTGCTCGCGCCGATCGGCGACCGCACGGCACCAGTCGTCGTCAACGCCGACAATAGCCGCGCCGTCGTCCGGCACGCCGGCGATCAAGCGCTCCTTGACCGCCGCGTAGTATTCCATGGTCCCGTGCCGATCGAGATGATCCTCACTGAGGTTGATCAGGATGCCGATGGAAGGATCGAGCGTCGGCGCGAGATCGATCTGGTAGGACGAGCACTCGACGACATGAACCCGCCCTGCGCGCGGCGGGGCAAGCGAAAGGATCGCGGTGCCAATATTGCCGCCCATTTGCGCGTCCATGCCGGCCGACGCGGCGAGATGCGCAACCAAGGCCGTGGTCGTCGATTTGCCGTTGGTGCCGGTGACGGCGACGAAAGGCGCGCCGGGCGCGATGGTGCGGCGTTCGCGGCAGAACAGCTCGATGTCGCCGATCACGCCGACGGCCGCTTTTTGCGCCAGCTGTACGCTCCAATGCGGCGCCGGGTGCGTGAGCGGAACGCCGGGCGCCAGAACCAGAGCCGCGAGCGTTGACCAATCGATCCCGCGCAGATCGGCGGTCGAAATGCCAGCGGCGTTCGCCTTGGTGACGCTTTGCGCATCGTCATCATAGGCGACGACATCGGCACCGCCGGCAAGCAGCGCGCTCGCGCTCGCGAGCCCCGAGCC
>CAYVPC010000343.1:0-2501 GCA_964453555.1 uncultured Hyphomicrobiales bacterium
GCCGAACCGCGCTTCTGTCCCGTTTCCTTCAGCGCGAAGTAGCGGCGGCGATAATCTTCAGGGCTCAACTCTGCCGCTTGCACGGTGTTCTCCGGATCAGGCCGCCCCGTTGGCGTGCCGGGCGCGGGCGCGGCCGTTGCTCAAACGTTTCTTGCCCCGCACGCTCTTGTCCTTGGCGATGAAGGGATGGACTTGCGGGATCAGCGCCGCGATCAGCAGCATGCGGCCGCAGATCACGCCGCGGCACGACGTCATCTTGTCGGATATGCGCTGGAGCTTGGACGCCGGTCCCTGCACCAGGATCACTTCCATGGTCTTGTTGTGCTCCAGATGCACGTGCAGCGAACTGATCACTTCGTCGATGTAGCGCGCCTGCATGTCGGCGAGAAGCTTTTGCAGGCCCGGAACCGAATTGCGATAGAACAGCGTAATGGTGCCGACCATCACATGGTCGCCGAGCTCGCGCTTATGCTCCACCAGCGAATGATGCAGCATGTCGGCGATGGCCTGCGAGCGGCTTTCGAAGCCGCGCGCGGTGACCATCTGATCGAGATCGTCGAGCATGACTTCAGGCAGCGTCATGCTGATGCGGCTTATCGCCGTGCTGGCGGCATCGGTGTTCGTCATGTTCCTCCCCTAGAATAAGTGGCTATATTGGTCGATCTCCCACTTGCTGATCGACAGGTTATAGGCGTCCCATTCCATCGTCTTATAGACGATAAATTCGTTCCGCAGCTCGGTGCCAAGCGTCTTCTCCACAAACGGATCGGAGGCGAAGGCGCCGATCGCCTCGTGCAGCGTCTGCGGCAGAAAGTCGATGCCGCGCTTTTTGCGCTCGGCCTCGGTCAGTTCATAGAGATTGTCTTCGTTGGGCGTGCCAGGATCGATTTTCTCGCGGATGCCCTCGAGCCCCGCCGCCAGCGCCAGGGTGGCCGCCAAATAAGGATTGACCGAGCCGTCGGCATTGCGCGACTCGCAGCGGCCGCCGCCCGCCGGGATGCGCAGCGAATTGGTGCGGTTGTTCGAGCCGTACGAGTTGAACACCGGCGCCCAGGAGAACGTCGCCATCGCGCCCTGGCGGATCAGGCGCTTGTAGCTGTTCACCGTTGGCGCAAACGCCGCGCACAGCGCCCGGCCGTGGCGCAAAATGCCGCCGATGAAGTAATAGCCCAGCTGTGAAACACCCAGGCCGCGTGGATCTTTCTTCGGATCGCAGGCAAACAAGTTGTCGCCGGTTTTCAGGTCGTAGAGCGACATATTGAAATGCGCGCCGGTTCCGGTGCGGTTGGCGAACGGCTTTGGCATCGTCGTCGCCAGAAGCCCAAGCTCCTTGGCGTAATGCTTGGCCATGGTGCGAAAGAACGTATAGCGGTCGCACATGGTGAGCGCGTCGGCATATTTGAAGTCGAATTCGTACTGGCCGTTGCCGTCTTCGTGATCGAACGAATAAAGGTCCCAGCCGAGATCGTTCATCACGCTCGCCATCTTGTCGAGCCAGGAGAAATTACTCATGAAGCCGCGCACGTCGTAGCAGGGCTTCACCAGTCTGTCGTTGGGATCTGGAATGGCGAGCGAGCCGTCGGGCATCTGCTCCAGCACATAGATTTCGCATTCGACGCCGAGGTTCATGCCGTAGCCGAGCGTCGCGGCATCGGCGAGCACGTTTTTGAGCGCGACGCGCGTGTTGAGCGGATAGGGCTTACCCTGGAAATGATTGTCGGCCGGCATCCACGCCACCTTGGGCTCCCACGGCAGCTGGATGATGTGGCCGAGATCGGGGATCGAGGTGATCTCGTCGTCGTGCGGCGCCTGGCCGAGGCCGTCGAGCGCGTAACCGGTATAGCGCTCGGAGCCCGCCACCATGTGGGCCAGATGCGCGATCGGAACCACTTTGCCTTTGGGTATGCCGTGGATATCGACATAAGCGCCGATGCAATATTGCACGCCTTTGTCGCGCAGCTGTTTTTCCACGCGTGCAATCTCTGCGGCCGTCATCATCATAAGGTGTCTCCGACACAGGACGAGAAATAGGAATGCGGCAACGGCGGCGTCTCCGTGAGCCCGCGCAGGATCGTTGCGCTTAAATCATCCACCATGAAGCCGAACAGGCTCTCGCCCCTGGCGCGCGAGGCCCGGCTGGGCAATCCGGTGACGCCGTTCTTGCTGGTGCGGTTGACCGGATGGGCAAAGACGAGCCCCTCGGTGCGGTCGGGATCGTCGGCTTGGGCGACGATGTCCTCGCGCACCAGCTCCGGCGCGATCGCCTGCATCAGCGAGGTTTCGGCATCATTGGCGTGCCAGTCGCCGCCATCGGCGAAATGCGCCTCGCGCACCCGCACGCTGATGTCCGGCGAATTGATCAGCGCCACCATCAGCTCGTCGTGGGCGGCGCGCAACAATTCGAGCGCGCAGCGCAGCGGCGCCGCATTGGTGACATGCGTGTTGACGATGAACAGCCGGCGCACGCCACTGTAAAAAGCCCATTCGCCGATATCCTTGAC